>DATJUF010000287.1:0-3025 GCA_035502655.1 Binataceae bacterium (SeqCode) | reverse complement strand
GAAGTTCATGTATTTTTTCCTGCCAACCATTCCGGCCACCATGGAAGAGCGTAAGACGCTGCGCCCGATTGCCCACCGTCCCGAGCGTTGGCAGCAGATGATCGATGAAGTCGTCGAAATCTCCCAGTTCGCCGAGAGCGTCGGCTTCGACGCCGTGTGCTTCCCCGAGCATCACCTCCATAGCGAAGGCATCGAGATGGGCAGCCTGCCCGTCCTCACCCAGCACGTCATCCACAACACCAAGCGCATCAAGGTCGGCCCGATTGGCTATGTGCTCCCCGGATGGAATCCGCTGCGTCTGGCGCTCGAAATCGCATGGCTCGATCAGCTCACCAAAGGCCGCACCTTTGTCGGGTTCGCGCGCGGTTATCAAACGCGATGGCTCAATCAGATGGCGCAGAAGATCCACGTCAGCGCCACCACCAGCGATAAGAGCGAGACCGATCGCGTCAATCGCGAGGCCTTCGAGGAAGTTTTCCGCTTCCTTAAGCTCGCATGGGGTGACGAGCCATTCCGTTTCAAGGGCAAATACTATGAGTATCCCACTCCTCAGGAAGGAACGCCGTGGCCGGCCCACGAATGGACACGGCAATACGGTTTCCCGGGCGAAGTGGATGATCAGGGCCGCATCCAGATGCTGAACGTCATACCGAAGCCGTATCAGCGGCCGCATCCGCCGCTATTCCAGGCGTTCTCCATCAGTGAAGAGACCGTACGCTGGTGCGCTCGCGAAGGAATCACGCCGACAATCCTGATTTCGCAGCCGCCGCAACTGCGTAAGCTGGTCGAAGCCTATCAGCATGAGGCGGAGGCGGCTGGCCGCAAGCTCAAGCTGGGCGAGAGCGTCGGGGTCTTGCGCGGGCTCTATTTCGCCGAAAACAAGGACAAGGCGCGAGAATTGGCCGACTCCGGTATCGCCGGTGTCGCCTTCCGCAAATTCTTTTACCATTTCGGGTTCTTCGAGGCCTGGCGCGAGCCCGCCGACGAGGCCAAATATCCTGCCGGCAAAATGATGCTGCCGGCTGAGGAATGTAACGTTCAGCGAATGGAACGCGCTGATTTTGCTTATCTCGGTACTGCTGACGACGTGAAGAAGAGCATGGACGCGATGGTTGAGAACGTCCATCCGGAATGGTTTGTATGGCAGGGCGATCAGGGTTTCCTGCCGAAGGATGTCGTCAAGCGCCAGATCGAGACTTTCGGCAAGCATCTGCTGCCGCGCTATAAATAGCTGAGCCAAGCGCTTCCTTCGTTAAGAAGCTGCTTCTTAGAAAGGCCGAACCTTGGGGTTCGGCCTTTTGCTTTTCACTTTTTGGTGTTTGGAAGACCGGCTAGCCGGCCATATTCCGTCAACTGTCTCACATAATCCGAGGTGGATGCGGGCGCGAGGCGAATGCTACTTGACAATAGCGAATAAAAGACGAAAATAAACCTCGGGCGGACGGACGATGAAAGCGATTGGCGAACTGGCGCTTGAAGCGGGGCAGCACGAAGAGCCGATCGGGCCGCTCCGCGATGTCGAGTTCGTCGCGATGCCGGTGCGCCAGATCCTTAATCGATGCACCAGCCCGCGAATGCATTTCCGATGGACGATCAATCCGTACCGGGGATGCGAGTTCGGTTGCGTCTACTGCTACGCGCGGTATACCCACGAGTTCCTCGAACTGCGCGATCCGATGGACTTCGAGCGCCGTATTTTCGTCAAGCTGAAAGCCGCCGAGGTACTGGCGCGCACAATTGCGCGGACACCGCTCGGAAAAGATCAGATTGCACTGGGGACGGCGACAGACCCCTACCAGCCGGCTGAACGGAAGTTCGAGTTGACGCGCGGAATGCTTCGAGTGTTTGCGTCGGTAGGCGGGCTCGATCTCTCGATCACGACGAAATCGGCGCTGATCGTGCGAGACCTGGACTTGCTCAAGCAGATTAATCAGCAGTCGCGGCTGTCGGTGAACTTTTCGCTGATCACAGTCAATCGCAAACTGCAAAGAATGCTTGAGCCGCGGGCGCCGCGGCCAACCTTGCGCTTGCGGGCACTGGAGGAACTGAGTGCGGCGGGAATCCGCTGCAACCTGCTCATGATGCCAATGATACCCGGCCTCACTGATGAGCCGATGGCGATTGAAAGCGTTATTCGAGCGGGACGGCGGGCGGGCGCGGCTGGAATCTGGTGGCGGTCATTATTTCTGAAGCCAGCCGCGGCTCGACGTTTTATCCCGTTTATCCGCGCGAACTATCCAAGTGCAAGCGACCGAATCAACTTGTTCTACGAGCGCGCGGCCTACGCGCCAACCGCCTACGACGAACATCTACGTGGGATTTTTGACCGGCTGCGCCGCAAGTACGGCTACGATCCCGGCGCGGTTCGTGGCGAGGAAATAACAGAAGCAAACGCTTCGCGTCCCGAGGGAACGGCTCCGAAGCAGCTCACGCTGATAGCCTAGAAAAGTTCGCCGCTCTTTCAGAAATAGTGCTGGGCATTTTTGCAGGATGAATTCTGCGCGGCAGACGATCCGCTGCTCTGACTTCCCGGACCCTCACATGGGGAGGCCTTTTTTCCGTTGCGGATGTCATAGAGCTGAGTGGCGGTGTAGGTTTTACCATCGCAAACGTAGAGCGCCGGGGTGGCCTGCTGGATCAAGGTGCAGTTGGCGACGTGAGGACCCGGCCCGGAGCCGGAGCCGCCAGAACCGGCAAAGAAACTGCCAAAAAAACTGCATCCGCCGAGAGCGAACGCTGCAAGGAGAAGAATAGCGATACCGATTCCGGTGGTGCGACGATTATGCATGGGAGGGGAGAGATTCAGACCTGGAAGCTTTGTCAGCCTAGACTACTTATTTCGAGTCACTGCCGAATCGGAAGTCACGTTCATGCGGTTGGGTGGTGCGCGGGGCGGGACTTGAACCCGCACGGTATTTCTACCACGAGCCCCTCAAACTCGCGTGTCTGCCTGTTCCACCACCCGCGCTCACTACCGACTAATGAAGATACATGCTTCCAAGGAAGTTCCAATACTTGTGCGGCG
>DATJUF010000286.1:0-6816 GCA_035502655.1 Binataceae bacterium (SeqCode) | reverse complement strand
CCGTGCCCGCATTCGATATCGCGATCAGCAAATACCTACAATTCGGTAGGGAGTTTCACCCCAACGTACCGCCCGAAGCCTACGATAGCAGCAATGGCGTGCTCTACGCCTGGGTGATGGATCGGAATTCAGTCCAGCAGGTAGCAGAGGACGATCCCGAATCTGACGACATCTCCCGTTCATATCGAGAAGCCGACATGCCGGGCGACCTGTTCGATTTTTCGGCTGCTGGCTATCACATTACCGGCGGACGTGTTGATCATCTGCCCGACGGCCGCCGTGTCACCTACACGATGTATCAAAGCGATGCAGGCCAGATTCTGAGCCTCTGTTTCAGCGACTCAGAGATGGCGGCTCCAATCGGCGCGGTGGAATGGGTGGGAATGCGCTCCTTCTACGCATACAAGGGTTACAGTATCTGCCTGACCTTTTACCCGACGGGGCACTTCATCTCGATCCTGGTGACACGCATGCCGGTATACCAACTGCTGAGCGAAGTTGCCAGCAATGACGTTGTGGCGATGAACCGCTAACTCGGCTGGGCTTGGCGCGCAGCAGCGGGAGATTCAGCGGCGCAGCCCGGCGCCGTTAGCGTGCTCAGCCGCGTCGAACAAATGAAGCTGCGCAGGCTGAATATTGCTGGGGATCTCCACGGGATACTTGCCCGTGAAGCAAGCGTCGCAATAACCCTCGCGGTTACCTTCCATAAAGGAATAGAGCCCGTCCCAGCTCAGGAAACTGAGGGAATCGGCAGTGATGTAACGGCGAATCTCTTCGATTGAATGATGGGCAGCGAGCAGTTCCTCGCGCGTCGGCGTGTCGATGCCGTAGAAGCAGGAATTGGTGGTAGGCGGCGCCGCAATCCGCATGTGGACCTCGCGTGCTCCCGCTTGCCGCAGCATCGGGATCACCTTGCGCAAGGTGGTGCCACGCACCAGCGAGTCCTCAACCAGCACGATCCGCTTCCCATTTAAGATTTGTGCGACCGGATTGAATTTAATCTTGACACCAAAATGCCGAATCGATTGGCGCGGCTCGATAAAGGTACGGCCAACATAATGGCTTCGAACCAGCCCCATCTCGAATGGAACACCAGACTCTTCGGCATACCCGATTGCAGCTACGTTGCCCGAATCCGGCACCGGCACGACGATATCGGCGTCTACCGGTGATTCACGCGCGAGCGCCCGTCCCTGCAACTTGCGAACCTGGTAAACGTTGCGACCGTAGAGGATGCTATCCGGCCGCGCAAAATAGACGTATTCGAAAACGCATCGGCGCTTTGCCGCTGGCGCAAAGGGATAAAAGCTGCGGATTCCCTCGTCGGTAATCACCACCATCTCGCCCGGTTCGACTTCGCGGACGTATTCGGCGCGGACCAGGTCCAGTGCGCAGGTCTCCGAGGCTACAATCATCGCATCATTGAGCCGCCCGATGACGAGCGGGCGAAAGCCTAACGGGTCCCGGACCGCGATCAAGGCCCGTTCGGAGAGCACGACCAGGGAATAGGCGCCCTTCACCTGCCGTAGCGCCTCGGTCACGCGTGCCGAAAGATCCGGGGCATGCGAGCTGGCAATCAGATGGATCACCAGTTCACTGTCAGATGACGATTGGAAGATTGAGCCATTCGCTTCGAGCCGCTGGCGCAATTCCTGAAAATTGACGAGATTGCCGTTGTGTGCGAGTGCCAGGCCGCCGCGGGCATACTCGACGACGAGCGGCTGGCAATTTTTGAGTGAAGTCGAACCGGTGGTGGAGTAACGGTTGTGGCCGATGGCAGCGGTGCCTTCGAGCCTCGCTAAGACCTCGCTGTTGAAGATATCTGCGACCAAGCCCATGCCGCGATGCGAGATTAGCGACTTGCCATTGGATGAAACGATTCCCGCTGATTCCTGCCCTCGATGCTGCAACGCGTAGAGACCGAGGTACACCAGATTGGCGGCTTCCGGATGGCCAAAAACACCGAACACGCCGCATTCATCGTGGAATGCGTCGAAATTCGCGTCATGGCCCTCGACTTCCACGCAGAGTTCCGAGCCGCCAAGCGTCGCGTTCGACCCTCCCGCTTGGGACTGGGATGACAGACAAAATGCAATTGGCCTGGATGCGGAATCGCCCGGTTCGATCGTCACCGACTAAGCCTCCCTGGCAATGCCTCTTCGTAAAGCCGCTTAAGATCGCGCACGTCCTCGTCGATCAAATGACCGTCGGCGCCGCCGAAACCGATTCGCAGCCGCGGTTCATTAGTCACTTGGCCGAGGATTTGCACTTGCAGTGGGAAGAAAATCTGACGCAAAGCTGTAAGCGCCTCGGAACTGGCTGAGAGAATGACCGCGGAAGTTCCCTCGCCGAACAGGTCTGCTGGGCCTGTCTGATTCGTTGAGATTTCCGCGCCAAATAGTCTATCGGGATTCAAACAGGCCTCGGTTAGGGCCACCATCATGCCGCCTTCGGCCACATCGTGAGCTGATCTTATCAGCCGGCGGGTAGCGGCCTCAAATAAGCCGTCGATGAGGCGGCGTTCGCAGGGTAAATCGATCGATCTGAGCGCGCCGCCCTCAATGCCGAACAGTGCCTGATATTCGCTAGCCGCCAGTGACGGCGGAGCGGTACGGACCATCAGGATAAGGTCACTGGCTACCTTGAAGTATTGTTTGAGATATAGGCTAACGTCGTCGAACAGGCCAACCATTGCAATTGTCGGGGTCGGCGGTATTGCCCGTCCTTCGGTTTCGTTGTAGAAGCTGACATTACCGCTGATTACCGGCGTACCGAACGCCAGCGCGGCATCGCGTAAGCCCTCGACGCCGCGAATGAATTGCCACATGATTTCGGGCCGCTCGGGATTACCGTAGTTGAGACAATTGGTGATAGCGGCCGGGCGTGCGCCGCTGCAGGCGATATTGCGGGCCGCCTCGCATACGGCTGCTACGGTGCCTAGATAAGGATCGAGAGCGCATGCTCGCGGATTGGAATCGACCTTGAGCGCCAGTCCCCGCTGCGAACCCTTAAGCCGTAAGATTGCTGCGTCACTGCCAGGACCAATGACGGTATTGGACTGCACGAGCGAATCGTATTGACGATAGACCCATCGGCGCGAGCCGGCATTTGGGCTGGACAAGAGCGCGCGCAAGGCCTCAGCAGGGGACGGTTCAGCCTTTGGATGTAGGCGCACGCGAGATGGCTCAGACGGCGGCGGCACAGCGGGACGGTCATAGTGTGGCGCGCCCTCGCCTAATGCGTTGACAGGAATATCCGCGACAATTTGGCTCTTGAAGCGGGCGCGCCAGCGGCCGGTCTCGGTAATGGTTCCGATTACGACCGCGTACAGATCCCATTTAGCGAAGATATCGATGATATCGGCTTCGCGCCCTTTCTGTGCGACGAGCAGCATCCGCTCCTGCGATTCCGAGAGGAGCATCTCATATGGCGTCAGATCGGGTTCACGCAGCGGTATACGGTCCAAATCGAGGTCGATACCGAGGCCCCCACGCGCCGCCATCTCGCTGGACGAGGATGAAAGCCCGGCCGCACCCATGTCTTGAATCGCAACGATGGCGCCCGAGTTAATCGCTTCGAGGCAGGCTTCGATCAGGAGTTTTTCGGTAAACGGATCGCCGACCTGGACGGTCGGACGCTTGGACTCGCTTGCGGCGTCGAATTCAGCGGAGGCGAGCAGGCTCGCGCCATGAATACCATCGCGGCCGGTTGCAGAACCGACGTAGAGTACCGGGTTGCCGGGACCGCGTGCGCGGGCACTTTGCAAATCCTCGCGGCGTGCGACGCCCAGCGCGAAGGCGTTGACGAGAATATTCCCGTTGTATCCAGGATCGAACATCAACTCGCCGGCCACGGTCGGGACGCCCACGCAGTTGCCGTAGCCGCCGATTCCAGCGACTACACCGTTCAGGAGATAACGCGTGCGCGGATGGTCCAACGCGCCAAACTTGAGCGAATCCATATTGGCGATCGGCCTCGCGCCCATCGTAAAGATGTCGCGCAGAATCCCGCCGACCCCAGTGGCCGCACCCTGATACGGTTCGACGTATGACGGATGGTTGTGGCTCTCGATTTTGAAGACCGCGACCATGCCATCACCGATGTCGATAGCACCAGCGTTTTCGCCGGGACCGCCGACTACCAGCGGCCCGTGCGATGGCAGCATCTTCAGATATTTGCGCGAAGACTTGTAGGAGCAGTGCTCGGACCACATCACCGAAAAAACGCCGAGCTCGGTAAAGGTCGGCGTGCGGCCATCGAGCCATTTCAGGATTTGGCGGTATTCGTCGGGCGTGAGGCCATGAGCACGCGCCTGTAACTGATCGACGACAGGTTCGCCTGGCAAAGCTATCGGTAACGCGTCTGCCTCCACGGTCATGATGCGGCACCGATAATCGAGTGAAAGATCTTCAGGCCGTCTTCGCCGCCAAGCAGCTTTTCGACGGCGTGTTCCGGATGAGGCATCAGGCCGAAAACATTAAAGCGAGCGTTAGCAACGCCGGCGATCGCTCGCATCGAACCGTTAGGATTCGCTTCGTCAGTCTCGCGGCCTTCGGCATCAACGTAGCGCAAGAGCACCTGCCCGCGCTCTTCCATAGCGGCGAGTTCATTAACCGGAGCGGCATAACATCCCTCGCCATGTTTGATCGGCAGGCGCAAAATCTCGCCGAGACGGCCAGCGCGGGTGAAGGGCGTCGCCGCATTCTCGATGCGTACGTAAATGTTATCGCAGATAAAGGAGAGTGAGCGGTTGCGCGTGAGCGCGCCGGGCAGCAGATGGGCCTCACAAAGGATCTGAAAGCCATTGCAGATGCCAATCACGAGACCGCCATCGGCAGCGAACTCCGCGACGCTCTGCATGATTGGGGCGAAACGCGCGATAGCGCCGCAGCGCAGGTAATCGCCGTAGCTGAAGCCGCCGGGCAGCACGACGCATTCGGCGCCGTGCAGGCTGGGATCCTTATGCCATAGCAGTTCCGCGTCCTGTTTGAGCAAATCGCGCAGCGCGTGGAGCGCATCTAAATCGTCGAGGGAGCCGGGGAAGCGGACGACGCCCCATTTCATCAGGCGTCGACCTCGAAGCGGTAGTCCTCGATATTTGGATTAGCCAGCAACTCGTCACACATCTTGCGAACCAGCGATTCAGCCGCTGGACGCGAGGGCGCGTCGAGCTCGACCACGATGTAACGGCCGACATGCACGCGTTCAACGCCGGCCAAGCCCAGGCTCTTGAGCGCGCCTTCCACCGCACGGCCCTGCGGATCGAGAATCCCTTTGCGAGGGGTGACGTAAATACGCGCCTGCATTTCGATCGCCTAAGGAGGCTGAACTCAGGCCTCGACGCGCCGCAGCATCTCCTGATAGGCCTCTTCAACATTGCCGAGGTCACGGCGGAAGCGATCTTTGTCGAGCTTTTCGCGCGTTTTCTTATCCCAGAAGCGGCAGGTATCGGGGCATATTTCGTCCCCGAGCAGAATCTCGCCCTGATGGCGGCCGAATTCGAGCTTGAAATCGACCAGCAGGATACCGCGCTCGTCAAGGAATTTCCCGAGGACTTGATTGACTTTCAAGGCCATCTCGTCGATCTGGCGGAGCTCCTCTTTGGTTGCCCAGCCGAAAAGGATGGCATGGTCAGCGATAATGAGCGGATCATCGAGCGGGTCGGACTTGTAATAATACTCGACGATGGGATAGCGGAGTTGCTCGCCTTCTTCGCGGCCGAGCCGCCGCGCCATCGAGCCAGCCACGATATTACGCACTACGGTTTCGACGGGGATTATCTGAAGGCGCTTGCACAGCATCTCGCGGTCGTTGAGGCGGCGGACAAAATGAGTCTTGACGCCGTTCCGCTCAAGAAGAGTGAAGAACAGCTCAGACATCCGGTTGTTGATCACGCCCTTGTCTTCGATAGTGCCGCGCTTTTTGGCGTTGAAGGCAGTGGCGTCATCCTTGAAATAGGCGATTACATAGCCGGGGTCAGGTGTCGAATAAAGCTTCTTCGCCTTGCCCTCGTAGAACATTTCGAGCTTTACTGGCGCGTTTTCCAAGACCGCCTCCTTAGCTTCGTGTGAATTTTATTTTACGTGGCAACGAGCCGCGCGCAAACCTCGAGACCGGCTTTGCGCCGGATTGATGTCCACAAAATTAAGGCTTTAGTTCACAGCCGGTCTCGAACATGCCGGGATCAGGCTATTTTTCGCCGGGGTTAGCGCGCGGCGCATAACGGGCGACCAGTTCACTTGCCAGTCCGACATAGTTGCGCGGCTCAAGCTTCAGCAGAGCAGCGCGCGCGGCATCATCGATCGGCAATTCCGCGACGAAGCGGGCGATCGTCTCGCGATTGACTGCCCGTCCGCGCGTCAGATCCTTCAAGCGTTCGTACGGGCGGTCGCAGGCATAGCGGCGCATGACGGTTTGGACCGCTTCGGCCAGAACCTCCCAGGATTTTTCGTCGTCGAGGCCAGCGGCGATGCGCGATTGATCGATTTCCAGCTTGCCCAGGCCACGTTCGAGCGAGCTTAGCGCGACCATCACATGGCCGAAGGCGTTGCCAATCGCGCGCATCGCGGTGCTGTCGCTGAGGTCGCGTTGCCATCGGACGACCGGCAATTTGATCGCCAGGTGCTGGAACATTGCATTGGCCAATCCCAGATTACCTTCGGCATTCTCAAAGTCGATCGGATTGACCTTATGCGGCATCACGGAAGAGCCGACTTCGCCAGCTACTAACTTTTGGATGAAATAGCCAAGCGAGACATAACCCCAGATGTCGCGGGAAAAGCTGAGTAGGATTGTATCGATACGTGTCACTGCGTC
>DATJUF010000285.1:0-12983 GCA_035502655.1 Binataceae bacterium (SeqCode) | reverse complement strand
ACGTACCACGGCACGAAATAGTCCAGCGGCCACATCGCACCGTCCGCCGCAAGGCCAACGGTGCCGCGGATCGTCGATGGTCCCAAGAATGGCCATACCACATAATAGCCTTCCGGGATTCCATAATGGCCCAAGGTCAGGCCGAAGTCATCGTCATGCTGCTTTATGCCGAACCAGCTATCGGCCACATCGAAGAAGCCCCCCACCCCGAGTGTACTGTTGATTCCGAAACGCGCCAGCTCTTCTCCGGCATTCTCGACGTGAAGCTGCAACAGATTATTGGCAAAGCGGGGAATGAAATTTACGTTGGCGAAAAAATGTCCAACACTCTCGCGTGCCGGCTGCGGCAGCACGTCGGCATAGCCCTTCGCCACAGGATGAAGAACGTACTGGTCAAGCTTCAAGTTAAACCAGAACATCTTCTCATTGAATGGCGCCAGCGGATCGGAATACTCGGGGGCAAAGGCGCCCGGAGGCTCCGGTGGAGCGCTACTATTCTGGGCGAATGCTGCCGTAGCGCTCAGGCATATTGCCGATAGCATCATGGCGCAGAGTTTGTTAACCAAACGAAGGTTCCTCCCGGTCACTCTTCCACATCCCTTAGCCCACTGGCCTTAACGAGAGCGATAATACCGTTGGCGCGCGTTTGTGTCATGCTCTCGACTGAGTTAATCCAGGCGCCAAGAAAAGCCACTCTGCAGCCGCTATCGCTCGCCATTCCGTGGCTATAGCAACTAAACGCAGTCACGGTCTAGCCTTCGCCCAGCAGCGATGAAAGCTGCTTTTGCTTGGCTTGCAAGTCAGCCAGAAGCTGGTCGAAGCCTTTTTCCTGGATAACGCGGCTGAACTGGTTGCGGTAATTCGCAATTATGCTGATCGCGTCAACCGTCACGTCGTAGACTTTCCAGCTCCCATCTTCTTGTTCCAGCAAATAGTTGACAGGGATTGGGCTTTTGCCCCCGACGATGTTCGTGTCGACCTCGGAGTATCCTGCGCCCGTCGTCCGCTCTCTAACGAATTGCACCCGCTGACCCGAATAATCCTGAATCTTGTCGAGGTAGGCAACCTCAATAAATGCGGTGAATAGCTCTGTGAATCGCGCACGCTGATCAGGCGAGAGTGAACGCCAATTATAGCCAAGCGCCGATCGCGACATCGTCCTGAAGTTAAAGTTCTGCTCCACGAGCGCGCGCAATTCGCGGCGGCGCTCCGGCAGCGGGTTCGATTTGTTAGCCAGAATCTGGAGCGCCCGATTGACCATTGCCTTCGTGACGTCCATCGGACCGCTGTCGGCACGGACCGCCGCTGGCGCCAAGCCTGCACCGATTAGTACTGCGAATGCGATCGCTATGGCCAACCCGCGGCGCGCGTTGATCCTTAAGGACAAGTCGAAGCAGCTGGGCGCGGCATGTGGCATATAATTATCAATACTCATTTAATTTACTTGTTCTCCTTGGCCTGGTTGCCCCCATTGGACGGAGTTGTGTTCATATTGCCTTGCACACCTGGCGGATTGCCGAGATTACTTGCTGCGCCGCCAGAGGGATTTTCGCTGGAACCGCTCGATTTAGACGATCCGCCGCCGCTGAAATTATTGATTAACTGGCCAACCGCGGTTTCCAGTTGAAAAGCACTTTGCGTTTGGCGGATCGTGCCGCCATTCTTAAGATTTTCCCCGCTTCCCAGCGCAATTGACACATACTTATCGCCAATCAAGCCACTGGTGAAAACCGAGGCGATCGCGTCCGAATCCACCTCTACCCCCGGATGCAGCGCCAGCCCGACATGCGCCATGTCGTCCTGCAGCGATATGCTTGAGACCTTGCCCACGCTGACCCCGGCGATTTCAACTTCATCGCCTGTCTTAAGCCCCCCTATATTGTTGAAATTGGCATAAAGCGTTTCGCCCTGCTTCGACCACAGGTCGATACGGCCGAGCCGCACCGACAGGTACGCCAGCGCTGCAATCCCCACGATCGTGAAAATACCTACGATTAACTGCGTCGTTCGGCTCGCGTACATGAGATATTACTTCGGTGCGCCGCCGGGCTGAGGAGCCGGCCGCTCGTCGAGGCCACTCGCTCTTCCTTCCAGAAATCGCTGAAAAAGCTCATCTTTCGCTGCCATCATTTCGCTTACCGTGCCCATCAACGCCATCTTGCCACCATGCATAAAGGCAACTTGATCAGACACCTCGAAGACCGCCGGCACGTCATGGCTCACCATCACCGCGGTCAGGTTGAACCTCTGCTGGGTTTGCCGCACCAGCTCGTGAATCTGATGAGTCCGGGTCGGGTCGAGTCCGGTGGTAGGTTCGTCGAGCATCAGAATCTTCGGCCGCCGGATCAGCGCTCGCGCCAGCGCTGCACGCTTTTGCATCCCGCCGCTGATTTCCGACGGATATTTATTCTCCATCCCATCGAGACCGACCGCTTCCAGCGTTTCACGTACCCGTTTGGCAATCTCCTGCCGGCTTAGATGGGTCAATTCGACCAGCGGGAACGCAACGTTATCGAACACGCTCATCGAATCGAACAGCGCCCCGGCCTGGAATAGCATTCCAAACTTCTCCCGCACCTCGTTCTGTGCTCGCGAACTGAGCAGCGTCACTTCAATTCCGTCGATTGTGATCGTGCCCGAGTCGGGCCGTAACAACAGGTTGAGATGCTTCAAGAGCACCGTTTTGCCACATCCGCTAGGACCAACGATGGTCGTGATTTGCCCGCTCGGACACTCCAGGTTGACGCCATTAAGTACCTGCTGGCGGCCGAAGCGGTGGCGCAGGTCATGCACCCTGATCGCGGCGCGGTCCGCCGTTCTGGTTCCATCCATTAAAGCCACGAGTTTACAGAAGAACCGACGTTAGGAAATAGTCCCAAAGCAGGATTAGCACGCTTGAAAGCACTACTGCTTCGGTTGTTGCACGGCTGACCCCGGTTGCCATACGTTGAGCGTGATAGCCTTTGTAGCAGCACACCCACATCACCACGAGGCCGAAAACTATCGCCTTGTAAAGGCCCGTAGCGATATCATGAGCGCCCATATTCTGGGCGATTCCGTTGAAGAAAGGGCCGTTGGGCGCGCCCATCAGCAGCACCCCGACCGCCCAGCCGCCCATGATCCCGATCACGTCAAAAATGCTGGTCAGCAGTGGAAAGCTGATGACTCCTGCGAGTACACGCGGCGAGACCAGGTATTGCACAGGATTAATCGCCATCACGCTCAGAGCATCGATCTGCTCGGTCGCTTGCATTGACCCTAGTTCAGCCGCCATCGCCGACCCGGCCCGCGCCGTCACCATCAGAGCCGCCAGGACCGGACCCAGTTCCCGGACCAGCACCAGTGCGACCACAGTCCCAAGCGCTCCCGATGACCCGAACCGCGCCAGCGTATTGTAGCCCTGCAATCCCAGCACCATTCCGGTAAACAGGCCGATCAGCGCGATCAGAAAAAATGAATCAGCGCCGATAATCCGCAATTGCCGAATCAGAAGACGCGGCTTATAAGGCGGCATTATGGTATAGATAAGCGCTGACGCCAGAAACGAAACGAAATCGCCTACGCTCGTCACCGTGTCGATAACGTACGCGCCGATACGCCCGATAAGACTTACCAATCCCATTTGTCGGACTTACGATCAGCCGTGAATCATACCGATGCGCGCGAGTTGGTTGAAGGTGTGCGTCATCGACGGCGTGCGGGTGAATTCAATCAGATCATCAGGACCGTCCAGGTCGAGCGCCGGACGGTTCAGCCGCAGCACCCGGCACGGCACATCCCGCTCGCGGCAGGCTTCTAGATGGCGTGCGAGGCTGAGCCGTCCAAAATAGGTTCCGATTACGTCCGCCGGCGACCGCACTATCATATTAGTGCCTGAAAAATCGCCCGAAGGCACCAGCACAGCTCCGCTCCCGGCTTCCGGCATCGCCTTGAATGCACTGTCGATATCTTCGGCGCTGGTCAAAGGACAATCCGATAAAAGCGTGCCGACTGTGACAGCACCACGCTCGATCAATACGTTCGTTCCAATCCGGACCGCATTATTCAGCCCGCGCGGATACTCCTCATCCAGTGCAAGCGCGCCACTCTGGCGTACGAGTTCGAGGAGTCGCCGATCAGATGTGATCACGGCCACTTGATTGGGCGCTGTACTGCTCAGCGCCGCACCCAGCACGTCGCGGAACATCGCCTCCGCCAGTGCTTCACGCTCCGCCGTTGAGGGCAGCGCCGAAGCCAGGCGCGTCTTGGCAAATGCAAGCTCCTTTGCGGCGATGAGCACGGCACGCACGGCGTACTTATAACTTACGCGGGAGAGTTCGCCAACTCGTTGCGCCGAATGCAAATCGCAATCAACCGACGCTGAACGACTCTGCCACACTATCCAATAGCCAGCTTATGCTCTCCATTTCAGGCGAAGCATGGAAGCGCACCTACAACGCCGCTATATTCAATCGGACCCGGTTTACTTCACCATATGTAACGGCTTGGCGCGGCAAGGAGTGGCTAGCAAATGAGGGCGAGGACGGAGGATGGTATGCGGTGGCAATGCTTAGACAATCAGCACGGGACGCAAGCTGGCGGCGCTCTCAGGATCGTCACGGCACTTCGTATAGGCTTGGCTGCCGTGATGATTATTGCCATTGCTGGATGCCATCCAAAAACCGCCGAGGAGGACATGGCGGCCGGCGATCAAGCCGTCCAGGCCAACAAGCTCCCCGACGCGCAAGCCGATTACCAGGCGGCCATCAGCACCGCGCCGAACGATCCACGCCCGTATGTCGCCTTGGGCAAGGTTTATCTGCTTGAGCAAAAGAGTGATCCAGCCGAACTCGAATTCATGAAGGCGCTCGATCTCGATCCCAAAAATGCTGAGGCCCATGATGCCCTCGGCGGCGTCTACGCTGCGCAATCGAGACTCGAGCTTGCCGAAGCGCAATATCGGGCCGCCGTTGCGCTCGATCCGGTCAACACCGGCTATCGCCTGAACCTGGGCACCACCCTGCAAAAAGAAAACAAGTTGTCCTCCGCTGAAGCCGAATTTCTGACCGCGATCGGCCTTCAGCCGAAGAATGCCCATGCGCATCTGGCCCTCGCCGATCTGCTTAACGTCCAGCCGGACCGTCGTTCCGAGGCGCAAGCCGAATACGGCGAGGTGCGCGCCCTCGATCCGAGCCTGATCCCGGTTGCTGCTGCTACACCCGAGGCCGCCCCGTCTGTCGCCGCCGCTGCCGTACCCTCGGCGCCGGCTCCGGTCACGCATGCTGTCCCGGCGCTGCGCCAGGTCAATCGCAAATTCCTCTTGACGCATGATTCACCGGTTTATCTGGACGCTGACTCGTCCTCGCAGGTACTCGCACAGGTCCACCGGCGGCGCTACGTTCACGTCATCGGAATTGAGGGCAATTATCTGCGCATCAAGATGCGCAATGGGACAGTAGGGTTCATTCCGGCCTCGGCCGCCGAATAGAATTTCAAAGATTGCTGCGCCGCCTGCTGGACTGGCCTGAAGCACCGGCGCACGCTTAACTAACTATCCCGATATCCACGGCCCGCAGGCGCCGGAGCGCCATCGCTGCATGTCTCCGTTGAGCGAAGTTCAGGTCCTCCATTTCCTGATTCAGTTCACGCTGATGTTCGTGCTTGCGCGCCTGTTGGCCGACGTCATGAAGCGCCTCGGACAGGCAACCGTAATCGGCGAATTGCTCGCTGGAATCATCCTCGGTCCCTCGCTGTTAGGACATTTCGCCCCAGGCATAAGCACGATGATCTTTCCCCCGGACCAGACCCTGAACCATCTGATCGAAGGAGTCTCATGGATCGGTATCATAATGCTCCTGCTGTATACCGGCCTCGAAACTGATCTGAATATCCTTCAAGGCATGGGGCGGCGCGCGGCCGCCGTATCGCTTAGCGGAATCGTTGTTCCCCTCACAGCCGGCTTCGGACTCGGCTGGATCACACCAGCAAGTTATCTCGCCAATCCCAACAGCCGCCTTATCTTCAGCCTTTTCATGGCCGTGGCGATGTCCATCTCGGCCGTGCCGGTCATCGCTAAAATCCTGCTTGACCTCGATCTGATGCGGCGTGATCTCGGATTATTGATTCTCGCTTCGGGCCTACTCGACGATACGATTGGTTGGCTCCTGTTATCTGTAGTCGCCGGTCTCGCAGCCCACGGCACGATCGGCGTGAAATCGATCGTGGTGATTCTGATCACAGTCAGCCTGTTCATGGCCTTTTGCTACTACGTCGCAGGCGCCCTCGTCGTCCGCGTCATGCGCTGGGTCGATGATCGCGCGGCAGCCGAGCATGCCGGTATGAGCATGATGGTCGGCCTCGGTGTAATCTTCGGCATCATCACCCAGGCCATCGGTATCCATGCCGTGTTTGGGGCCTTTATCGCGGGTGTGATGCTCGGGCGATCGACCCGCCTGCGCCGCGGCGACCGCATCGAACTTGAGGCAGCGGCCATCGGGGTCTTCGCTCCAATCTTTTTCAGCTACTCCGGTCTCAAGGTCGATCTATTCGCGATGCATGGCGTTGGCATGCTCGGGCTGGTCCTTGCCATCGCTGTCCTCGGCAAGTTGATCGGATGCACCGCTGGTGGCCTCGCAACCGGCCTGCGGCTGCGCGAAGGCCTCACGGTTGCCGCCGGCATGAACGCCCGCGGCGGCATGGAAATCATCGTCGCGACGATCGGCCTAAGCCTCGGCGTATTGACGGCCGAGATGTACGCGGTAATCGTGATGGTGGCGATTGTCACTTCGCTCATGACGCCCCCGCTGCTTAACTGGCTGCTGGCCGGTGTTAAGCCCAGGCCCGAAGAAACCGAGCGCCTCGAACGCGAAAAGCTTCTTGCCCGCTTGCCCTTCAGCAAGGAAGGAGCGAAGCTGCTGGTACTCAATGGCGGCGGTCCGCATGCCCAGCTCGCCGCTCATATCGCAGCCTCGCTGGGCAATCATCACGACGCCACCATCACAGTGTTCAACGCAACTACCAGTGGCGCGGGCGGCAAAAATCCCGGAACGGAAGCCAACTTCGAGCGTATCAAGGCCATCGCCGAGATGAGCGGCGCGCGAAACGTCATTCAACGCAGCGGCACCGCCGATACCATCGCCGAGGCCATCATCAAGGAAAGTGATCGCGGCTACGACGCGATCTTCGCCGGCGCCGCGCGCCTCGAGGGTGACTATACTTTCGGCAGCGAAGTCTTACAGGAACTGGTAACGCGCACCCGTGTGCCCCTGGTCATCGCACGCAACACCGGCTCCACCCTGCCGCTCCGGCGCATCCTCGTTCCCATCACCGGCGCCTCTTTCTCACGGCTCGGAGCCTCTGTAGCATTGCTCTACACGATGGCCACTGCGTGCCATCTCACCGCCCTCTACGTCGCTGAGGAGCCGCCTTTCTCCTTTAGTATGGTTAGCCGCTTCCGGCGCCGCACCGGCATCAACGACGGCGTGCCGATCGCGGATGAGATTCGCGAACTGGGCAAAGAGTTAGGTGTCGAGGTCGAACCACTCACCGCCGCTGCTGCCAAGCCGGAAACAGCGATTTTGAGCATCGCGGATAAGGGCGAATATGACTTGATAATCATGGGTACACTGTGCCGCGCGGCCGATAACCGCCTCTATTTTGGCCCCAAAGTCGAGCATATCCTCAGCAATGCGCGATGTGCCCTCGCCGTAGTGGTAGCGCCCGAACGCACCTGGTAAACGTAATAATCTGTTTACGGCAATGAGTATTGAGAACACGGCAGCCATTCGCCCCAAGGATGCTGCATGAGCAATGGCCAACTCCACGTCGTAACCGGCGCCTTCGGCTACACCGGCAGTTATATCACCCGCATGTTGCTGGATCGTGGTGATCGTGTCAGAACGCTCACTAATCATCCTGGCGATCCTCAGCGCTTTGGCGGGCGTGTACAGGCTGCCCCTTTGGATTTTGCCGAGCCTTCATCGCTGGTGCGGAATCTCGAAGGCGCTTCGGCCCTGTTCAATACTTACTGGATCCGTTTTCCCTATCGCGGCGTCGATTTCGATCGCGCAGTAAATAATCTCGAGACACTATTCGGCGCGGCCCACTCGGCGCAGGTCCCGCGCATCGTCCACATCAGCATCACTGGCGCCTCGGCAGCACTCCAGTTACCGTATTTTCGCGGCAAAGGATTAGCCGAACAGGCGCTCACCACGTCGGGCTTGAGCTACGCCATCCTGCGCCCGGCACTCATCTACGGTCCCGAAGATATATTACTCAATAATATCGCGTGGCTTTTGCGCCGATTCCCGCTTTTTGCGATTCCGGGTTCGGGTCAATATCGTGTACAGCCGGTCTTTGTCGAGGACTTGGCGCGGCTCGCAATCGAAGCATCAGACCGTCGCGACAACTACATCATCGACGCGGTCGGGCAGGAAACTTACACTTTCAATAACCTGGTCGAGAGCCTCAAGCGTGCCGTCGGAAGCAGAGCCATCATTGTCCATGTGACCCCTTTCCTCATGCGCCTTCTGGCAGCAATCGCCAGCCGGATAACCGGTGACGTTACACTCACTGAAGACGAAATCGCAGGCCTGATGGCAGATTTACTCGTTTCGCGCGAACCTCCTACGGCCCCCAATCGGTTCAGTGTATGGCTTCATCAAAACGCCGCTGAAATTGGCCGGCGTTATGCTTCGGAAACCGCTCGCCGCCGCTGAACGCCATAAGGGCCAGCAGCCATCTGTCACTCCCGCTTGTTCTGGCTGGCTATTCGATTTGCTATTCATCAAATGGCTGCGCGTATTCCACCAGCACGCCGCGCGTTGCCTTCGGATGGAGAAAGCAAATCATTCCGGCCAAACCCGGCCGCGGCTTCTGATCGATTAGCTCGACGCCCTTGGCCCGCGCATCCTCTAGTTCTCGCGCCACGTCGTCAGTCTCGAAACACAGGTGATGCAATCCACCGCCACGCCGCGCGAGAAACTTGCCGACGCCATTATTCGGGTTGATCGGTTCGAGCAATTCTATTTCACTCGCACCAGCCTGCAGCAGCGCCGCCTTCACCCCTTGATCCTGAATCGTCGCGCTCTTCGTGAGATGCAATCCCAGCAGGCCGCACCAGAACTTCATCGCCTCTTCGAGATTCGGCACCACCACGCCCACATGATGAATCTTCTTCAGCATTATCAACTCTCCGCATGGCCGCTGCATAAACGGTCTTGCAGTTCATCCCATTGATGCTTCATCGCAGGCGAGCCCAGCCCCGGATGCTCACTGCGCGTCGCCATAAGCTTGTTACATGCACTAGGGATATTGCCTTCCTGAACAAAAATTTTGGCTATGTTGTACTTGGCTTCGTAGAACAGGCTATCCGACTGCGCCGCGGCTGACTCTACGCGGCTCCACAGGTCCATCGCATCTTTGTAGTTCTTTTGCGCCTGCGCGATCCGCGCGAGCCCGGCATTGCCGTCCGGCGAACCCGGATCGGCTGCCACCACTTGGCTGAAGATCGCTTGGGCCTTCGCCACCTGATCAGTAGCAAGATAGGCTTGGCCTAAGATCGACAGCGTACCAGTAAGATTCTTGGCCGGTATCTGCTTGCTGTTCACCATCTGCTCGAAATAGCTATAGGCGATAACCACTGCTTTCGCGTTTTCCCGATAGCCATTGTCATCGCCGCGATCGCGTTTCTCCTTGCCGCTCTGCCACAAGCCCAGTCCGATCGCTTTCACATAGTCATTGGTCTTGCCCATCGCGTTCGCCGCTTCGCTAATCGGAGGTTCTGCGTGCGATTGGGCAGCCGCCAGAGCACGATTGGCGAGCGCCTGGACCTGTTGATCAAGCGCGGCGTATTGTCCGGTCTGATCGAGCGCAGTGAGCCGCCAGGTATAGATTTCGCTGAAATGCGCACTCATTGCCGGATATTGCTGCTCGTACCCGTCGAGCAGCGACGCGACCTGCTGATAGCCTATCGGCTGCTGGCGTTCGAGCAGCGTCACCAGCATGAAGATCGCGCGGCCGCGGCTGTCATGCAGTGCACTTCGCTGAGCCGCCGGAACGCCATGCTCAGCCGCCGGCTCCAGTTTGACTGCATTAGTCAGAGCGGCGATAGTCTGTTCCCGAAGCGCTTTATTATTAGCTGCCGCCTGAGCCTTACCCGTACCTAGTCCGCTCATAGCCGCGGACGCCACATTAGCTGCCGTCAAGGCACGATAATAACATTCGGCTGCGTTGAAACGCGCCGTGAAATCATAGTCGGCATTCCCGGCAACCTGCTCGTACTGATGCGCCGCCTCCAGATACTCACCCTTATGCTGATATAGTTCGCCGAGCCGGAAGCGCGGCTCAAATGCATACTGGCCGTGCGGATAGCTCTTCAGGTAGGCCTGGGCTGCCGCGACCCATCGCGCCTCCAGCCCAGCGTTGCGCATCCCGCTGCGCTCCCATTGCACGCGCGGAATTTTATAAAGCATATAGGCCGCCCACGCCGCGTCCGGATTCCTTGGCTGACGCGCAATATCCTGCGCCACCTGTTCAACCATATCGAGCCGTCCCGACACGTAATAAAGGTCTGCCGCGTATTTATACGCCTTCGGATATTTGCCGCTGCGCGCTGCCGCCCAATAGTATTTTGCCGCCTCTAGTGACCGATGCTTATAGTAAAGCACATTGGCGAGAAACCAGTTCGACAATGGATCGCCGGTCCCGCCGAATTCAGCAACCGGGTCCGCCGCATAGTCAGCCGCCGCCGCGACCGCGATCGCCCAGCCGTTCTTATCATTCTGATTATCCCGGAGTATCTGCATAATCTGCCCATGCAGATCGGCGCGCTTCGACACGTCCGCCGCCACCGCCTCCTGCTTAAACAGGTCGCGCAGGCGAAGCATCTCAAGCCCGTTCCGCTGCTCGCCAGTTGCCCCCGGTTCGAGGCGCGCGTTCAGATTTTGCGCCTGCTGCGTCCGGCCCATCGCCGCGTAAGTCGCCGCGAGTCCCTGTTCCGCCGCCCGGTACTGGCGCGTCCCGGCACCGTCCGCCATGATCTGCTTAAAATCGGCAACGGCCCTCGAATACTCACTGCGATCGTACTGGCCGAGCGCCCGTTCAGCAAAGGCCCGTCCGAGCAGATTCTCCCGTACCAGTTCCGGCGAGACGATCAACAGTGTGCTGTCGGTAAAGCCATCCACTGCCTGGCTCAACAGCCTGCGCGCCCGCGCCGGATCGTCACTATATAGCGACGCGCCCTGGTACCACAGCCATGACAGTGGATAGAGTGCGCGCAGAGCCAATTGCTCAGGCTCGTCGTAATCGCAGTTGCCGCCGCTATTGATCACGTTGATACACTGATCTTTTTTCCTCTGATAGGCCGTGTACATCCGGTTGAGCATCGGTTCAAGGAGCTCGTAGGTATCGAGCAGTGCAGCCGTATTGCGGCTGTTATCGGCGATCTCGCCGAATTCCGATTCCGCTGCGTCCAACTGTGTAATCGCCTCACTAGCCACTTGCGGATTCGATATGCCCTCTTCCACTTGCGGCTCCAGCGCTTCGAGCCGCCGGTTCAATTCACCGAGCGTCTGAGCATGTGCGAATCCCGCCAGCGCCAGCAACAGCGTTAACGTAGTCGCGAATGCGCTTAGCCAGTGCCGATACTCAGTATGCAAATTCATCGCAGGGTCAGTGCGGCGATGCATCGCCTCAACCGAAGGACAGTCGATTTGTTGCCTCTATCACCAGCCGCAATGATTTGACCGTCGCCAACCGGCCATCAATTGTTATCGGCGCCGCCGCCTTCGGGTCAATCAGGACTGCGGCAAGACCTGCTGCATGCGCGCCAACAACATCAAGATGGGCCGAATCCCCAACATGCAGCGCCTCATTTGGCGCCGTACCGTGCTGCGCGAGCGCCACCGCGAAGATGCGCGGATCGGGCTTGGCCCATCCCGCCTCCGACGACAGTGTAATCGAATCGAAACAGCCGCTCAGCCCAAGGCCCTCGAGTATCCGGTAAAGGCGGTAGTCAAAATTTGAAACCACGCCGAGGTGATAGCCAGTCTGCCTCAACTGCTCGAGCATTTGCACTGCGCCCTCATCCGGAACCCAGTTGGCTGGTTCGGCAAAATAGGCAAATAGCTCGTCGAAATAGCTATCGAAATCATCAAAGCTTCCGATGCTTGCGAAACTCTTCGCGACCAGCTCGCGCCACCACGTTCGTTCTAGCCCCCGCAACTCTGCCGCCGCATGCCCCGGACCGAAGGCCAGGCCCCCGCTCTCGTGAAACGCACGATGAAACGCTTCGCCCACGGCCGCGCCCGTCGTGGCTACGCCATGTTTCCTCGCAACGCGCGCATAGCTATCGCCGACTGGTATGCGCGGCTCGAACAGCGTGCCTGCGGCGTCAAAGAAGATTGTTCGCAGCATCTTATAGCTACTCGCCTATAGCCACTCGCCGCCGCTACTCACTGTCAGGCCCGGGACCCGCAAGGCCGTCCCAAACCTGCACCAGCGTTCCGCATGCCGAGGACGGCGAGATGAAAAACTGCCGTTCGCCGCGATAGTTGGTATCATGCCCGACGAGCCGCGCATTATCACGGCGCAACGATTCCCTTATCGACTCGAATTCCTTCACGTCAATCGTCAGATGATGCATCCCTTCGCCGTAGCGTTCGATAAAGCGGCGTACAAAATCATCCTCAGCATGTGGTCCGGAACTTTGCAGAAATTCCAGCGTGAAACCCGCAACATCAAGATGACCCAGCACGAAGTTGCCTTGGGAACTGCTATGCACCGGATAGCTAATCACCTCGGCTGGAAAATAACGCCGGAAAAATTCCATCGCGGCGTTGATATCGCGTACCGCTATCGCAACGTGGTCCAAACGCGCGAGGCCATCGTCAACCGGCCGCGGGGCCGGCACATCATAGTTGAGCGGCTGCCATAGCTGGATCAGTACGCCGAATGCCGATCGCGGCGAGACGAAGGCGGTCTTCTGCCCATCGGCCAGCGTGTGC
>DATJUF010000284.1:0-5118 GCA_035502655.1 Binataceae bacterium (SeqCode) | reverse complement strand
CGCTGGCAGTTCGCTCCGCCACTAAGCTATAAATCGGGCACCACTTCGCGGCTCGCGGCCAATGCCGTGTAATGGAGGAAGCCATGTCAATCCGCCTGCGTCAGATCTGTCTGGTTGCTGAAAAACTCGCCCCGGTGATCGATGATTTCAAAGAGATTCTCGGCGTCGATGTATGCTTCAAAGATCCCGCCGTTGCAACCTTTGGCCTCGAAAACTCGCTGATGCCGTTCGGCAGCAACTTTGTCGAGGTGGTTGCGCCAATCAAGGAAAATACCGCGGCAGGCCGTTATCTCAAACGCCGCAACGGCGATGGCGGCTACATGGTTATTTGCCAGTGCAATTCGCATGAGACGCAGTTAGCTCGCAAGGGACGGGCTGCGGCGCTCAATATTCGCACCGTCTGGGAGCACGAGGGCAAGAACTTCCACGGCTTGCAGCTTCATCCGGCGGATACCGGCGGCGCGTTTTTCGAGATCGACTGGGATGCGAAAGGCGAGCCGGAAGGCCATTGGGAGCCAGCCGGCGGCAGTGGGTGGGTGAGTGCGATGCGCACTGACCTGGTCAAGTATTACTCGGCGGTTGAATTGCAGGCCGCGGATCCGAAGGGCTTGGCGGAACGCTGGAGCAGTATCGCCGAGATTCCTCTGCGCAAGGACAGCCAGGGGCGTTTGGAGATGCCGCTCGACAACGCCAGCGTTCGTTTCGTCGAGGCAACCGACGGCCGCGGCGAAGGGCTCGGCGCGATCGATATTGTCGTCCCTGAGCGCAATCGGGTCGTGCAGGCGGCAGCACAGCGAGGACGCAAGATCAGCGACAATCAGATCAATATCTGCGGTGTACGCTTTAATCTGAAGTAGCAGCGAGGCCGGGCCAGCCGCGGTACATGATCGGATTGGAGTAAGAAGGTGTTTTGATGAAGACAGCGTTAGTGATTGGCGGAACCGGTCCGAGCGGACCCTTCCTGGTCAACGGGTTGCGCGAGCGCGGTTACGAGGTCGCAATCTTTCATCGCGGCACGCACGAGATTCCCGAGATTCCAGAGGGCGTCGAGCACATTCATGCCGACCCGCACTTCCGCGAAACGCTGGAAGCCGCTATCCGCGGCCGCAACTTTGACATCGTGATTGCGACTTACGGCCGTATCCGCGTCATCGCGGAAGCGCTGGCCGGACGAACCGGACAGTTCATCGCCATCGGTGGCGTGCCGGCCTATCGCGGCTATTTTCGTCCCGAAGCCTACTTTCCGCCTGGATTGCCGATCCCGGCCGAGGAAAGCTTGCCAAAGGTTCAAACTGAAGAGGAGCATCGCTTTTCCTATCTGATAGCGAGCACTGAAGACGCTGTACTCTCAGCCCACCCGAACGGCGTGGTCTATCGCTATCCGTACGTTTACGGACCCTATCAGCTATTGCCACGCGAGTGGTGTGTGATTCGGCGGGTGCTAGATAAGCGTCCGTTCATTATTCTGCCGGAGGGAGGCCTCGGCCTGATGACGCATGGCTATGCAGGCAACTTGGCGCATGCAGTCATGCTGGCTGTTGACCATCCGGACGCCGCGGCAGGGCAAATCTACAATTGTGGTGACGACCACCAATTTACCATCCGCCAGATCGTCGAAATTATCGCCGGCGAAATGAATCACAAATTTGAGATCCTGAGCCTGCCTGCAGAAGTTGCGTATCCCGCTCGAGGAATCAGCCTTGAAATTACGCCCCATCACAAGCTTCTCGACCTGCACAAGATCAAGCAGCAACTGGGTTACAGCGATCCGATTCCGCCGGCTGAGGCCCTGCGCCGCACTGCGCGATGGTACATCGAGCATCAGCCTGAACGTGGCGGCGATATAGAGCAGCGGCTCCAGGATAATTTCGATTACGCTACTGAAGATCAGCTTGCGGCGATCGCGCGTGACACGATCACCCGTGCCCGTGCGTTTCATCGCGAACTGGTGCACACGCCGCATCCGTATCCCCATCCGAAGCAGCCGAACCTCGCGCGCGATCATCGCAATCGCTGAGCGAGACCCGAAGCTCCCCTCGTCAGGCGAGTTGCACTGGCACAAAGGCCGCCTCGCGGTTAGCGCATGCTCACGAGCGTAGGAGGCTCTCACTCGGGCAGCTTAGCCGGTGTCAATTAGTCTTAGCCTGGGATGCGGCAAGATGCTTGCATGTGGGTATTGCCGCGCCGTCGCTTCGGCGAACCAGGAAAAACGATGTTCGCGCAAACCAAAGATTTCTTATTGCAGGTTTTTAACGATTTCTCCAAAGATGATTGCTTTACCATGGCCTCATCGCTCGCCTATTTTGCGCTTTTCTCGCTGCCCTCGATGTTGCTGATCATCATTTACGTAGCAGGCCTGGTCCTTGGGCCAGAGGCTGCCAGCGGAGAGATTAACGCCCGGCTCAGAAGCGTGATGGGTGCGCAGGTATCGGCGGAAATCCAAACTATAGTCGTAAATATCGCCAAAGATACCGCTGGCGGTATTATTGCGACGATTTTTGGTATTTCTGGAGTGATCCTCTCCGCGACCAGCGTGCTGCTACAACTTCAGGCCAGCCTCAATCGCGCCTGGAAAGTAACCGTTACCAGCTCTGGAGTGCGCGGTTTCGTGATGAGATATGTGCATTCGGGCTTTCTGCTCTTGGGCGCAGGATTACTCGCCATTGTTTCGATTGCCGCCACCTCCGGCTTAACTGCATTAGCTCGGATGCTGCCCTATGCCGGAGCTGCTCATTTCTTCACTTTTGTAATCTCGTTACTGGCCTTCGCCGTCGTCTTTGCTGCAATCCTCAAGGTGATGCCTGACGTTGAAATTCAATGGCGGGACGTCTGGGTTGGCGGATTGTTCATCGCAATCCTGTTCGAAATCGGCAAATTCCTGATCGCTTTCTATCTGGGTCATCTGGGCAGAACCAGCATTTATCGAGCGGCCGGCTCACTCGCATTAATCCTGCTATGGACTTACTACTCGGCGCTGGTATTCCTGCTCGGTGTAGAGCTGACGCAAGTGTGGGTGCGCTGGCAGGAGCGCGAGATCAGGGCCAAGGAGGGCGCCGTTATGATGGAGCGCAAACAGTCTCCTCGCACCGCGTGATTACTGCGAGATCTTGCCGCCGATGCGTCAGCTTAAATGCATCACGCTATCGGCCAATCCACATCGGCAACGAACGTATGCGTCCGATGGCCGCGCCGAGTGCGAACAGCCAGCTGAAATTCCGCCGAGGAGATAGGACCTGCGCCGACTGCGATCCCCTGTTACCACCGCGATCCTCCTGATCGTTACAGCGAGCCTCATGCTTGCGCTCTCGGCTTTTACCGATTCCTCGGTGGCCGATCGCCTACGGGCAATCGCTTTTTGGGATACGGTGCGCGAGATCGCCGCCGCGATTTTATTCGCCGCGACTTATCTTGCGGTGGCGATTGGACGCTTGCCCGGCTCGCATCTCGACCGCAGCGGCGCCGCGATGGCCGGTGCCGCCCTGATGGTGGCAATCGGCGCTCTTTCACTTGAACAGGCGCGCGATTCGGTCGATTTCAATACGCTAATATTACTTCTGGGCATGATGATCGTCGTGGCCCATCTGCGTCTCTCCGGCTTCTTTCAGCTAATCACCCGCTGGGTAGTTGTACTTGCACATCGCGAGCTGATGCTTCTGATCCTTATTGTTGTGGTTGCCGGACTGCTGTCCGCTTTTCTCGTTAACGACGCGGTATGCTTGGTGCTGACTCCGCTGGTAATTGAACTGGTGACTCGGCTTGAGCTTGAACCGCGGCCATACTTGCTGGCGGTTGCCATGGCTTCGAATGCCGGCAGTGTGGCGACGCTGACCGGCAACCCGCAAAATATGATTATCGGCGGCTTGTCGCACATCCCATATGTAACTTTCGCTGCGGCACTCGCTCCAGTCGCGGCCGTGGGATTGATGGTCGTAGCCGCCGCCATCGCCATCACCTTCAGGCGGGAGTTTTTCCCAGTACGCGGACTCGGTGCAGAGCTGACACGGGACGCAATCTCGCCTGCTTCCGCGTCGATGACTTCCAGCGTCCCGGAGGGTGAGCCTCTGAACCCGCCTCTGATCTACAAATCATTCGCCGTACTGGCCGGAACGATCGTCGCCTTCTTTTTCGGCGTAACACCGTCGCTCGCCGCGATCGTTGCGGGCGCAATCCTGCTTATAGTCGGCCGCGCGGGGAGCGAAGATATCTATCGCGAGGTCGATTGGCCACTGCTTATGATGTTCGGCGGCCTCTTCATCGTCGTCGCAGGGATGGAACATACGCTGCTATCGCCACGCGTCGTCGCGGCGATTCTCAGCCTTCAGCTCGAGCGTGCGCCGGTCCTGGCCGCCGTCACGGCCGCATTATCCAATCTCGTCAGCAATGTTCCAGCGGTTCTCGTCCTGAAGCCATTTGTCACCGCGTTGCGTGATTCTCAGCGTGCATGGCTGGTGGTAGCGATGGCAGCGACGCTGGCCGGTAACTTCACCTTGCTCGGCTCAGTCGCGAATCTGATCGTCGTGCAAGTAGCAAGGGCCGCTGGCATCACGATCACTTTCTGGGATTATTTCAAGCTTGGCGCACCGCTGACGATCATCACGATCGTGATCGGCCTAATCATCGTACACTTTCACTGAGCCACAGGAGGGCGATTGCAACGGCTACGGGGGGCGCTTTACAAATGCGCCCTATCCGCGCTACGCCGAATTGTTCCCTCGAATTTTAACCCTATCCCGGAGCAAAAATGGCTGAAACATCGAATCGCTACGAAGAAGATGCTGGCGGCGCCCGCGCGGCTGCCGGATGGAAACTGACATCGCTCACCCAGCCGAGCACCCTGTTCGGCGCCAACGGGATGCGCGTCGGACCGGATGGGCGCCTTTACGTCGCGCAGGCTTTCGGCAGCCAGGTCAGCGCGATCGATATCGTCAGCGGCGCCGTGAGTACGATCAGCCGAATCGGCGGGTCTATCGTCGCGCCTGACGACCTCGCCTTTGATTCGCGCGGGACCCTTTACGCCACCGAGGTGATGAGCGCACGGGTTTGTGCGCGCAGTCCGAACGGCGAAGTGCGGATCATCACTGACAACGTTCCTGCGGCTAACGGCATCACCGCTTATCA
>DATJUF010000283.1:0-30682 GCA_035502655.1 Binataceae bacterium (SeqCode) | reverse complement strand
GGGAGCTCACACAGAGCTCGACCACCCACAAGCAATAGCGCTTGATTCCGGCGGCAAAATTTATGTCTTGAACGGCAAGCCAGATGGGCCCGCGAGCATTACCGTTTATCGTCCCAAACCGCCAAATGCATCTGGCAGTTTCGATGAAGAACCTGAGGCGCGGATCGCTGGCCCAGACACCGCGCTCGACATGGACGCGACTTCTATAGCGGTTTGGGACCCACTGCCGCGCAGGATGAACAGCCGCTGACCACGTCAGCACGGTTCCGTCTCAAAACTGCCATCAAATCGAGATCCGCTCGACAATATTGCGGGTGACGCGGCGCCGCCTGCGGTCATAAATTTGCGTGGTGCGCGGATTTGAATGGCCGGCGAGGTACTGCACATCCTCCAGCGGCACGTCCTGTTTGAGCAAATCGGTGACGACCGCGACGCGAAAGCTGTGCGGCGAAAATAGTTCCGGCAGGCCGGCGTCCTGCAGGCGGCGCTTCAGCATCTGCCGCATGGAATGGGCGGCGTAACCGGCATTAGTAAGTTGCCGGCGCTTGCCGGCGGCGGCGCGGAAGAGCGGCGCCTTGTCATCCTGGCCAACAATGCCAGCGACGGCTAGATACTCACGCAGCCAGGCGTCGAGGTCGTGGCGGACGGGAATTTCGCGCCGCTTGCCGCCTTTCTCGCGGAAGCGCAGGGTGCGATGCTCGCCGAGGTTCTTAAGGTCGCCGAGGCGCAGGCGCGCGACTGCGCCGACACGCGCGCCGGTATAGGCGAGGACCCCGAGCACCGCACGATCGCGCAAGCCGACGACCTGGCTGGTATCCAACGAGCGCAAGAGCTTGCGCGCCTGCTCGACGCTGATTTCGGGGGTGGAGCCTTCGAGCGCGCTGTGTTTGGTCCCGCGCACAGAAGCGAAGGGATTGAGCGCGACCGCATGACGGGTGACCAGGATATCGAAGAAGTGACGCAGCGCCGCGAGCTTCTGATTCTTGGTCGGGGCGGACGCTTCGATCCTGCTCAAATACTCACCGGCGAGTCCCGGGGTGACCTGGCGGAGTTCGATACCTTGTTCTTCGCACCAGGCCAGGAAGCGCGCCACGGCGCGGGTATAGGCGCGCCTGGTGTGCGGGTTGTTGAGGGTGGCCTGGAAAAACTCCTCGGCGGCGAAAACCGCGTTGGCCCCGGCCCGCACCAGAACGGCCGGAACTTCCGCCTGCAGCTGGCCACGTTTAACCGGAACGATCGCTTTCATGCCGCCTCCGCCACGCCCTGTCCCTGCTCCCATATTATAGACGATAATTAGCTTTATCGTCTATAAAAAGAAGATCAAGTTCTGGCGAGAGCAATCGCCGCAGCGTGCTGATGTGGACGGGCATCACAATGGGCTGCCGAGAGAACCCCCCGTTCCGCTTCGCCGCATCGTTAATTGTCCGCTTACAGAATCTGTCCGACTGCTACGTTGGTCGACGCATCCGCCTCATTCTGCGGATGCGCCGTGCTGATTTCGGCGATTAGATAGTGTTGAGGTTGAATTGTCCGGGAGTCTCCAGCAGATAGACTACTTGTGAGCACTGCGTTAAAAGAGAGGCAGATAGCAAGCTATGGGTGGATAAAATGATCGATTTCGTTTGCATCGGGCCAATGCGCACCGGAACCACCTGGCTGCACGAACGGCTGTCGAGCACGCTGAGCTTGCCGGGTCAGGAAAAGGAAACCAAATTCTTCGATCTGAAGTACAAACGAGGTACGGTCTGGTATCAATCGCAAATGCGTCTGGTACCTGGGGCGCCGCGCGGAGAGTTCGGTCCGACTTACTTCCACTCGCACCTCGCCCGCAAGCGTATCGCGCAGCTATCGCCGGGATGCACGATAATCGCTATTCTGCGCGAACCGGTCGCTCGGCTTTTTTCCCTGTACAAAATGAAGCTGGCGTTTGGCACGGTTCGAGGGAGCTTCGAGGACGCACTCCATCATGATCCAGAATTGATGATGTCAGCCCGTTACGCCTTCAATTTAGCGGCGTGGGCTTCGTCCTTTGGCCCGGCTCAAGTTCACGTTCTGTTTTATGATTCACTGCTGCTCGACAGCAGACGGTTTGTCGCCGACTTTTGCCAGCTCTGCGGCACAGCACCTCCAAAACTCAGTGAAGAAGTGCTCCGGCAAAGGGTGAATAGCAGCGCGGGATGGCGGCAGGCGATACTCCCTCTCGCGACCAGCGCGGCGGCCGAGGCAGCTTGGAGGCTCCGCTTCAGAAAGCTTTTGCGTCAGTGCGGCCTTCCGAATCCGTCTCTGACTTTTGGCAAGCAATTGCCGGAGATAACGCCCGCAATGGCAGCTTGTGCCAGGAACCTGCTGGCAGGAGAGATAGTCGCCGTCGAGGCCTTGCTGGGCATAGAGCTTGGTGCATGGCGTGAGAGTCGGCCAAATCCGATCTACATAGAACCCATCGTTATGAAGTCATCGCAGAATGTTCCCCCAATCCTACGCTAAGCTCGTTTCTGCGGGTGCAAATCGAATTACGGAAGTGCGGCTGACGGAAAGCCGCTTGGCTATTACCCGTTTGCTCGCTCCCTGCTTGGCCGCGTTTGTGCTCACGCTTATTTTATTGCTACGCCAGACTCCAAAATTCCACGTAGATGGGCATTCGGGTTGATGGCCCTAGCGATTCTTTATCCACGATTGGACTGGCACTTCGATTCATCGCAGAATGAATTGCGGCTGTTGCTACTTCTAGTAGCCGCAATGCGCTGGTTGAGAAATGCGATACTTGGTAGTCGATTTTTTGCGCTGTTTCCTGGTTTTGCAACGTTCTTCTGGTCTGTCCGCCATATTCCTGTAATCGCGCGTACCAGCCGTACCATGTTCGACGGATTGCTGGAGTTGCGTGAAGGCAGCCTTCTCTCCGAGCAAGGCAATGAATGTCGAACTGATTGAGCTAAGCGTTGTACTAATCCTCGTTGCCGTGCCTTGGGTTGCCGTGCTTCAGCAATGGCAGCGCGGAATTGATCTTGCTCTCTTGTTTATGCCCTTTGCCGGCGCGGTTCAGCTATGGCTCTATCCCGCCCACTGGGCAGTGCTCATCAAAGATATCCTCTTTATCATACCGGCTTATATCGGCTTCGCCATGTCAGGCGAATTGGGTCCAACTCTTCGTGGCGTCCCCAAATTGTTCGGCGCCTGGGTCCTGCTCTTCGTTGGCATCGTTTTGGTGCAGGCACTGAACCCGGCCGGCCCGGGCCTTGTCGCAGCGCTTATTGGCCTCAAGGTCTGGTTGTTTTATGTACCCGTATTTCTGTTGGGGATCGCCTATGTTCGCGACCAGGCGAGCCTGCTGCGGCTTTCACGTCTGATGATCGGCCTGATTTGGTTGCCGTGCGGGGTCGGCATCCTCCAATGGCTGCTGTCATTAGCGATCGGTTATCGCGCGGCCATTGAGATGTTTTACGGTGCCGCTGCTGTTGCCGCCACTCAGGAGTTTACACGATTCCAGAGCGTGGGCCTGATGAGGATCCCTTCGACTTTCTCATTCGCCACGCAGTATCTCGACTACTTGCTCTGCATGTTTGTGCCGGTGCTGGGCTGCGCTGGCCTTGAGCATAACCGATTCTGGAAAAAGCTCCGCGCAGTCAGTCTGCCGATGATATGTGTTGCGGGATTCATGACAGGTGAGCGCTCTGCTTTCGTGATGATTCCGATCATGCTCGCGGTCTTTTATCTGCTTCGGCGTGGCCTGACGGGTGTGCTTTGGGTGGGCGTTCTGGTCGCCGCGGCGCTGATGGTTGCGCTGCCAATAAGCGGAATAGATCCTGCCAACCTGCTTCAAATGGAGAGCAATTTAACCGATCAGTATAGCGGCACGCAGGCCGGCGAAATCGAGAATGCACTCCACCTCACCTGGATTGGACGCGGGGTAGGATTCAGCACTGGCGCAGTTAGAGACGCAGGCGGTGATTCGGGAGGGACCCCGTTGTTCGAGGGTTATTACGCGAAGGCCGTAGCTGAACTCGGGATTGCCGGCTGTATCTTTACTATCGCTTTCCAATTAGCGCTGATCATCCTGGCGCTGCGCGCGCGTAGTTATTTTCGTGGAACTGACCTGGAGCCGTACTGCGATGCAATCGCGGCGCTTGCCGTCATATGCCTCGTTTATAGCTACAAAGGTCCCATCATGAGCCTCGATCCTCCGATCTCGCAGTATTGGCTCTTTGCGGGAATATTGTTTTCGTTACCCCGAGTTGCCAGGCAGGAAGCTGTCACGCACGCAGGTGATTTCAGCGCCGCGCGCAACTGGCCACGCTATGGAGACGGCCTCTTACAGCCCAGCGAATCACCGAATGCATTCATTTCGGCCAAGGAAACTCGTGCCTGACGCCAGCGTCGTAGTTGCTCACCCGGGAACGCAGCACTCCTACGAGGCGGCGATCGCTTTGCAGGACGCCGGATTACTCCGTGAATACATCACGGGCCTGTACTTCAAGGAAAGTGGATTGCCGTACAGGCTAAAGCGGCTTCTACCGGCTAAAGCCCGGCTGCGTTTCGACAAACAACTGATGAAGCGGCGCAGGCCTGGCCTGCGCGATGAGATCGTACGTACTCATTGGTGGGTGGAAGCCGCGTTTATTGCGGCAAGAAATTCTGGGGCGCCATCGTGGTTGTTCGACCGTGCTTTCTTATTGCGCAATCAGATATTCAGCCGTCTCGTAGGTAGACGCATCGCGGCTACCCTACCAGCGGCAGTGATCTGTTATGACAGTTGTGCCCTCGAGAGCTTCGAAGCAGCAGCGCGCGTGGGAACCCTCAAGGTCTTGGACCAGACGGTCTGCCACCTAACGACAGGCGCCGAGGTAATGGAGCAGGAGAACCTGACGAGTCCACCTGAGTTTCGCGCAAAGCTGCCTCCCAAATGGGTATTGAACAAGTACAGCGAAGAAGCGAGGCGTGCAGATCTAATTCTCGCCGGCGCGGTCTTTGTGAAAGAATCCTTGATGAGGATCGGAGTTGCTGCAAACAAAGTCGTGATTCTTCCTTATGGTGTGGATCTCGAATTGTTTTCGCCCGCTGCCGAAAAGAAGCCGGGCCGTAGACTAACCGCCGTGTTCGTGGGCCACCTCGGCGCTCGCAAAGGTATCACCTATCTGCTGGAAGCCTTCGGAGGACTCAGCAGTCTCAATTGCCGATTGTTGCTGATAGGAGGAGCCAGCAGGGACAAGAAAGTGCTGGAAAGATACGGAGTGCCTTTCGAGCATGTTCCATTTGCTCCAAGAACGGAACTTGCCCGTCTTTATCGCGAAGCGGATTTCTTCGTCCTCCCGTCTCTTGTAGAGGGATCCGCACTTGTCATCTACGAAGCCCTCGCCTCGGGCCTGCCGGTCATTACAACACCGAACAGCGGCTCGGTCGTGAGGGATGGAATCGAAGGCTTAATTGTTCCGCCACGTGACGTAAACGCGCTGCGGCAGAGCATTCAGAAGCTGGCGGTCAATGCTGAGCTGCGCCGAGTGATGGGTCTTGCCGCCAGGAGAAGGGCCGAAGAATATTCATGGAGCAAATATCATCAGCGGCTCGCAGCCATCATCCAGGATAAACTGACTCAGCTGGAACCGGCTGCAAATTTAGTGAAGGGCGGAGCTCGGTCCGTTGCCACGTGAGCGCGATAAGGCGGCAAGAATTCCAGCTCTTGAAATAGGGTGTTGGGGAGAAGCGGTACAGAAAATACAGTTAGGGTTTTCAGACGGCGGCCTGCTCAGTCGCCTCGGATGAATTTCTGATCGGCCAGATGTGTCACGCTGAACATGGGCTGCAAGAAGATCTTCCGCGAGAAGGTCTCCGGCGCCAGCCGGAAGCAGACGCCAGCCTCCCCTATAGTTTCCATTGTCTCCAGTCGCGCGGGCTAAACGGGGGCACCTCAAGAAAGGGAACCCGGACGGTAGCATAAAATGGAAGAAATTGGTGGGGCTGGAGGCCGATGCTAAGCCAACGATCGTCAATGACGGAACTATATATATATCATCGGATCACACTAAAAAGTCTGAGGTATAAATTATCGCACATGAAATGAATCGGTAAGTTGGGCCGTCGCACGAAGTTCCCGAATCCGGGGGCGAATCCCTTAAGAAAAATAGTGCACGTTCTTCTGGCTGCAATCCGGACAGAGCCAGCCGATCCAATAGAGCCTGATCGGGCCGAGCATTATCGGTGCCTGAAGCGGATAGCTGTCTTGTATGCCCGATTCCGTCAGGGCAAACGTCCAACCATAAGCTTTAGCCGCCTCAACGTTTAAAGAGAACGGCCTGGCTGTTGCGCAGTCAGCGCAGTGCCGGAGGACATACAGCGCCTTATCTTCACTTCGGGGTCTGCGAATTCTCCACTGCATAAAGGATATTGATTCATGTCGGCATGTTTTACGCGTTTGGGCCAGCTATTTCAGTTCCAGACAGCTCTTAAAATACCTCCACATGGTTACAAATCCACTTACACCTAACCAAGCGCAAGGCCTTCGCCATATTGGACTAAGAAATGGATTATACTCGTGCTGCTGCGAATCAAGCCGAGTGTCTTCGAGAAAATGCGGCGGCGCACCCAAGGATTCAGATACATAGGCGTCCTGTCTCATGCGAGATGTTGGAGAGAAATTTGGACTTGGCGCGAGAGGCGTCCAAACGCCGCTTCGCGCGTGGCGACAAGCTCTCGCTCGGTCTTCTTGATCCGAGCGATATCGCGAATCTTTGCCACGACTGCCGGGGACACCATCGAGGGTTCGTTGAACGCGCTCACTATGCTATAACTATGCACAAATGGCTGCAAGTTGACAGCCGATCTTGACTGATGAGTTCAAAAGGACAGTTGCTGTGGACGGTTAATCGGTTACTACGCCCCTTTGACTTACACATGGGCCGCTACAGTGACATTTGGGGGCCGACCGCCGCCCAACTGGCGAGTTGGCCCCTTCCAGGTACATCATCTTCCAGCAACGAGACACCGTTTTTGAAGGTCTTCCAAGGCAGTGGCGTCGATTTGCGCGACAGCTTCGATTTCGCTGTGGTCATGCCGGTCACGCTGCGGCCCACCATTAATCGGGCGTTGAGGTCGATTTTTAGCCAGCAGTTCGACGGCCGGGTGCAGGTCTTGATCGGAGTGGACGTGCCGCTCGGTTCGCGGGATGGGCTGGAGGAAATCTGTCGCGAGGTCCCGGAACGGCAGTGCGTGTTCTGTCTTTATCCTGGATACTCCACCTCCCGGCGCCACGGGGGCCCGCATGCGGACGGGTGTGGTGGAGCGCTGCGAACGGTTCTCAGTTATCTGGCCAACAGCCGCTTCGTGGCCTATCTCGACGACGACAACTGGTGGTCGCCCGATCATCTTGCGTCGATGCGTGAAGCGTTGAGCGGGGCGGATTGGGCCTATTCCCTGCGCTGGTTCGTGCATCCGCACTCAGGCCGCCCGATCTGCAAGGACGAGTGGGTGTCGGTAGGCCCTGGCCGCGGAGAGTTCCGGCATTCCGGCGGCTGGGTCGACCCGAACTGCCTTGCGATCAACAAGCAGGTCTGCGAGGCTGTCCTGCGGTGGTGGTCAATCCCCATGCGCATCTCGCAGACCATGACCGACTCCGATTGTAATGTGTTCCGAATGTTGATGCACGAGTTCAAGGGCCGCGCTACTGGGCGCCATTCCGTTTTTTACACGCTCAACGAGAAGGATAGACATCAGGCGCGGATGCAGTGGATCGGAGCGGACCGGTACGCCGCCGCTGGACGTCCGACAGTCGAGCCGGAACCGAAAGGAGCAAGACTGGAACCGAGTGCGTCTCGTGATGCAGATGGATAAGGAATGTCTTCGCGGAAACGGTTTGGATGGAACTTGCAACCGAACAAGCGCGATTACCCACATCGATGAGAATTGTCAGGAATCACTTCACTCGAACTAAGGTATAATTGCGTGACACCTTTACGTAATAGGATGACTTTGCCGAGTCATCTGCGTTTTCTGATGTGGCGGACCGGTATGTTCGGAAAAAAAGTGACGGTTAAACTCACCTCCGGTGAGCGCCTCCTTTTTTCTGGCTCGTGGTTAGAGGTGGACACCGCCTCTGATATCTTCGTAAATGAGCCCTACCGCTCCCCAAGGCCCATCGAAAGCGCGTCAATTAGAAGAATAGTTGATGTGGGTGCAAATGTTGGGTATTCGGTCCTCTACTGGGCAGCACATTTCCCTGACGCTAGGATTGACGCATTTGAGCCGCATCCGGTGCATCTCGACTGGCTGAGGCAAACCATCTCTCTTAACCACCTGACGGATAGTGTTACGGTTCATGCGGCCGCGGCGGGAACGACCAACGGCCGGGCCGAACTAATAGACTGTTCGGTGGCATCGGCGGTGGTTGGCAGAGAATCGGATTCGGAAGTTGTTGCGGACGGTGTCATCCCGATCGAAGTTGTTGATTTCTTTCAGGTTATAGGCGACACGCCGATTGACTTGTTGAAGCTTGATTGTGAAGGCGCCGAGTTTGATTTATTGATGGATAAACGCTTTGATCGGCTTGATGTCCGCAATCTAGTGATGGAATGGCACGAGTCATCGGTCCATCCATCAGCTGAGCGGGATCTCTCTTCACGTTTGCTGGAATTAGGTTGGGACGTACAAGCAGGTCCGGGGGTGGTCGCGGGCACCCGGGAGGGATTGGACTTGCTGCGTACCGGCGTGATGTGGGCGTTCCCGCCGCGTTACCAGCAATAGCCGCACGCTCTTATTCAGCCAACCACTACCGCATTAGCGTGACGCGACTCGAAGGCTAAGTCGCCTGACTCCGTTACGTTATAGACGAAGCTGGCAAGTCGGCTCTGTGGAAACGGTCTTGCCTGATGGAAAGGCGGTTCCTGCTGACGGTCAATCAGCTGCTGCGCTCGCTAGACCTCGACATCGCGGATTTGGATTTAAGTATCAGTCAGAGGCAACTGATGCAGCTCTTTGGAGAGGCAGCGATTGTAAGCGGGATGTTCGAATCGGTGATCGATGAAGATCTGGTGATGCCAGTATCGCGGTATCGGTTTGTCCGCAAAGCAATGGGCCGGCGACAGAATCGCATGATTACATCGAAGAGCGTTGTATTCGTTGATCGCGGCGCGTTCGCCGTTACGCTCGCAGTAAAGATTTTCAGGAAAGCCAATAATATCGTCAAAATAGCACCACATTCGGGGCAAGCGCTCAGAGACATCGAGAATGCCTAACGCCGCTATCGTGGATGTGTACAAGTCGAGATCGAAGAACACTGCGCCAAGTGGCGCCGTTTTCGGAGGTTGGAAACCAGCGACAGTTTCGCGCACGTCCCCGAGCATAAGGGTAGTGCGCGATCTCATGCGTTCACGCAATCGATCAATGTTCATCTCGAACGAACGCGCTGGCCAGCAGTAGAGCAAGTCGCGCGGATCATCGGTCGGTGGAAGACCGCGGCCCGTGTCAAAGCCGTAAACCTTAATATCAACGCCAGTGAGTCGTTTCACCTCATCGGCATGGTCGCACAGGCACAAAAGGCCGTTACCGCCCGCCACGCCCATCTCTACGACCGTGATAGCCGTATGCCCGAGTGCCTGCGCCTGGATCGCGGCATGGTAAACGCACCATCCGTACCATGGGCGCTCAACTGCATCGATCTCGAGTCGTTGCAGGTAGTTGCCGAGACGCAACCGCCTGATGATGTCACGGAAAAGACGCGCACGGTATGGCTCTGGATAGGTGAGCAGGCGGAATAAACGACGCTTGTGCTGCAGGGGCATAAATTATTTCTCTAAATTCTACACTAAGCTCGTTTCTGGGAACGCGGCAACCGAATGGCTGAGATGTGGCTGACGGACAGTCACTTAGCTATTGCGCGTGACCAAGGCCATCAGCAGAGCAATCGCTGTGATCGATTTCATGCGCGTCAGCTCATGCTCATTCATTATCCAGTTGCTCGAGCCTCTTGCGCTGAGCGGGAGTGAGCTTCGGCCATACGCGTTCGAGCATCTGTCCTTCACGGATTAGCTGCTGATTGCGCTGATCCTGCTGATAGGCGGCGAAATCGGAAGTATGGGTGGCCCAGAACGCGAGCGTGGCGCTGAAGATTCCGGTCATCACGATCATCACAAGATGGACCCACCAGGGCTGGCGCAGATTCTCGGCCGCCGCCACCGCACCGCGCGCGGCTTGGCGCAGGTTTTCGGCGGCGTCGGCGACGGTTCCCTCAAGCGCCACATGCGCTTCTTCGGCGATGCGCCTGGCGGCGGCGCTACTGGCGATCTGCATGGCCTGATCGAGCCGCTGCTGCAGGGCGCTGGCGCGCGTAACCAGTTCGGCCGCCGCGCACTGCTGTTCGCCTGCGCGTTCGAGCAGCGCCAGCACCTGATAGATGCGCTGCTCGAGTTCCTCGTTGTCACTATGCCGCTGGCCGTTTTCATTCATAATTAACGGCTCCAAAAGAGATTGATGTTAGTAATTAACTCAGGCCAAGTTGAGTTTTGAGCGCCCGCTCAACCCCGGCCATATCCTTGGGCGTGAGCCGGCCCATGCGTTCGTGCAGCCGCGCCTTGCCGGCGGTGGTGATCTGATCAGCCATCGCCTTGTGGCGGGCACCGCCCACGGTGACATAGGCCTCGGCCGGATAGAGCCGCCGCACGTTGCTGGTCAGCGGCACCACCTGCACCCGCTTGAGCGTGCGGTTGGCGGCATCGTTGCTAACTACAACCGCGGGCCACGTCTTTTTGATCACGCCGCCCAGTGAAAGATCGAACGCTACCCACCAAACTTCCCCGCGCTGCGGTGCTTCAGCCTCGGCGCTCATCCGCCACGTCTCCCGCCAGTCCCTCGCTCCATTCGGCAGCCTCGGCCTCGCGCGCCTCGTCGTCGGCCATCGCCCGATAGCCTTCCTCCAGGTCGTCGCGGACTACATGCGGCCGTGCCAGATCATTAAGAAAGCGGCTGATATTGCGCGGTCCGATAATCTTGTGGAGCCCGCGATAGACCGCGTCTTCCACGGTGATGGTCAGTTTGCGGTGCGGCTTGGGCTTTGCTGTCATAATACGTATTCTATACGTGTTATCGTGATGGGCGCAAAACCATCTTAGCGGCTCCAGCCGAAGCCGCGATCGTGTTCGAGCCCGCGTGCGCGTTTGACCTCGCGCTGGGCCAGTTCAGTGACGCGCTCCAGTTCGCGTTCATGGCTCTGCTGGCGCGAGAGTTTACGGTCTTGCATCAGCTCGTCGCGGATCTGCTCCATGTCGAGGCCTTTGCCGGCGGCATGGCGCGCCCAGGCCTCGTCGGCGCGAGCGCGCTCCCGCCCATACTTGGGATCGCGCCGAAACTCGCGCAGCGGGGTGATCCCGCGCCGTTCGATTTCGCGGCCGCGGGCGAGTTCTCGCTCATGGGCCAGGCGCTGCTCGCGCATCGTGCCAAGCTCGCGCTGCAGGCCGGCGTCACGCTGCAATTCCCGCAATTCAATGCTGCGGCCGGTAAGTTTCAGCTCGCGTTCCTGCTGCGGGCAGCGGGCCAGTTCCTGGCGCATTTCGCGCACCTGCTCGCGTTCGCCGCGTTCCCGTTGCAGTTCGCGCAACAGCTGCTGATCGCGCTGGCGCAGCTCCCCTGCCCTTTCGCGAATCAGCTCTTGTTGCGCCGGCTGCTCCAGCCAGCGTTCGAGTTGCTGCTGGCGCCCGCGCGCCTGATCGAGTTCCAGCGCGGCATGCCGTTCATGGGTGGCGAGCCGCTTCTCGCGGTTCATATCGCCGATGGCATGAATGGCACGGCCGAGACCCTGACGGTAGCTGGCTTCCCAACGATGATGGCTAAGTTCACGTTCGGCTTCGAGGTGCCGCTCGCGCGCCTGGATCAATTCACGCTCGGCACGCTCCAGCGCCCGGCCGCCGATCAGGCCACGCGCGGCCTGATACAGCTCGTGCTCGGGGATGGCGCGGTCGCGGAAGTGATCGCCGCGCTCGCCCAGCTCGCGTTCCAGCCATTCGCTGCGTTGCCGCTCTTTTTCCGCGACCCGCAAATTGAATTCCGGCAGCTGGCGTTCCAGCTCGCGGCCAAGGTCGAGCACGGTGATCGTACGTTCCTGCTCCTTGCTGGCGAACGGGCCGCGGCCAAAGGCCAGCTCGGGATGCTCGCGCAACAGTTCGCTCTTGCGTTCGAGTTCGCGCTCGGCCTCCAGCCGCAAATCGAACGGCGTATGGTCGCGATCCAGTTCCAGGCCGCGGCGCTGCGCATAGTCCAGGCTGAAATCCTTGAGGCGCGCGCGGCTGAGCCGCTGCTCCAGCGCCTCGTAGCCGGCAAAGTCGTCCCGTCCGGCGAATAACTCCACCCCCTCGCGATGGCGGGTCAGTCCGACATAGGCCAGGTGGCGATCCATCCCCGGCGTGGCCAGCACGTAGCTGCGTTCGACCGTGGCGCCCTGGGCCTTATGCACGGTCGCCGCATAGCCATAGTCGAGCGCGGCGTAATCGTTGAAGCTGAACCCGACCTCGCGTTCCTCGCGGCCGTCGAGCCTGACCCGTGCATGCTCCTGATCAATCTCCAGCACCCGCCCGAGCGTGCCGTTCTTGACCTCGAGCTCGCGGTCGTTCTTGAGAAACATTACCCGCTCGCCTTCAGCCATGCTGCGCTCGCCACGCTCCAGCGTGAGCGTGCCGTCGGCACTCCTCAGCTCGCGTTCGACTCTGACCGTTACCTCCCGCCCGAGCTCCTTGCGCTCCTTGAGGATCTCGCGCGCTCGTTCGTTGAGCTCGCGCACGTCGGCGCGGGTGTGCGCCAAAATCAGCGAAGCTTTTTCCGCCCCTAGGGCGGCGCGGTCCTCTCTCCACTCCCGGATCAGTTCGTCCTTGGCCCGTTCCCGTGAGGCGGCGAAGTGAATTGCGTCATGTTCGCGATAGAGCTTCAGTGCCCGCCCCGGCTCACCGCGGGCGAAATCGCGCGAAGCCTCGCGTTGCCACTCTTCGTGCTGGCGGCGGATGCCGGCCAGCTCGCGGTACCCTACCCTCTCCGCGATCGCGCGAAACGCCGCCCCCGCCTCGATCGGCTGCAGCTGCTCGGCATCGCCGACTAATACCAGCTTGGCTCCGCGCTCGTGGATTTCCCGCACGATGCGCTCCATCTGGCGGCTGCCGACCATGCCGGCCTCGTCCAGCACCAGGATGTCATGTTGGTTAAGCTGCTCGCGGCCCTGCGCCCAGCCGAGTTCCAATGAAGCGATGGTACGGCTTTTTACCTGTGCCGCCTTCTCCAGATTCTCCGCCGCGATCCCCGACAGCGCCGCGCCCCAGACCCGGTAGCCCTCCTCCTCCCACAGCTCGCGTGCCGCCGCGATGGCCGCCGACTTGCCGCTGCCGGCGAACCCGGTCAGGGCCTCGATGGCGCGCTCGCCGGTGATATGCCGCACCGCCTCGCGCTGCTCCTCGCTCAGATAGTCATGCCGCTCCAGTACTCGTTTCCGCCGATCTTCGCTGACGCTATGTTCGCGTTCTTGCGCTAGCTCCAGGGCCCGCTCGGCCAGGTGCGATTCGATCCCCAGCATCTCACGCGTGGTGTAGCGCGCCGGTTCCTCGAGTTCGCGCTCGCGCACCTTCACCTCCGGCGCCAGCAAGACCAATTCGCGCGAGGCCTCGATCCGCCCCATCAGGTTGCGGAAGCGATCCTCGTCATCCAAGTAGCGAAAGATCTCGCGGGCGATATCGTTACGGGTGAAAGTCGATTGCCGCCCGGTCAGATGCTCCAGCACCAGTTCGGGCCGCTGCTCGATCTTGCGCGCATTGCGCTCGCGCACCTCTTCCAGCTCGCGCGCCCGTTCGGCGTATTCGCCGCGCTGACGCATCTCATCGACCGCCCGCCCCAGATGGCTGGTGGGCTCGAACTCGACGCCCTGATCACGATAGCTGCGGTGATCGATGCGGATATCGAAGCCCAGCTCGTGCAGCCGCTGGTTGGCGCGCTCGGCCCAGTGCTGGCGCCATTCGCGCAACAGCCCAACCGAGTTCCACTCCCGCACCTTCCGCCCGAAACCGCCATCCTCCGTGATTTCGCGCATGGTCAGCATCACGTGCGCATGCGGATTATCCGGTTCCCAGTGGATATTGAGATCCGCCACCATGCCGCGTTCCACGAATTCCGCGCGCACGTAATCCCGTGCTAACCCGATAGCCTCGGCCTGGCTCAGCTCCTGCGGCAGGGCAAATTCCACCTCGCGTGCGACTTGCGCGTCCTGGCGTTGCTCGCGCGCTTCGACTGCGTTCCATAGCTTCTGCCGGTGGCGTGATTTCTTTTTTACCGCGCGCCGCGGCGGCGGAAAGTGCGCTTGCGCGCTACCGATCCAGATTGGAGCCAGAAAAAATGAAAGATGCTACTGATTACGGCTCACGCCTCAAGGCCCTCAAACAAGAACAGCAGCGCCTCGAACGCAAGCAGGCCGAACTGCTCGACAAGCGCCGCGCTGAAATCGGCAAGTTAGTCGAACGCCTCGGCCTGCTCGAAGCCGATGACGACGCCCTGGCCGGTGCGTTGCTCGAATTCAAAGAGGCCTCTGCCAAGCCCGGTGATGAGCGCCTCGCGAGGTGGCGCGCCGCCGGTGCCGCCTTTCGCCACAAAGACCCAAACCGCAAAGCTGCTCCATCACGCGCGGGCGCTGGTCTGGCGCCATCAAACTCGGATGCAGCGCGTAGCTGACGCCGAGCGCCGCCGCGACACCCGGCGCAAGATCCAGCTCGGCGGCCTCGTCATTAAGGCCGGCCTCGCCGATGAAGAGCCCGCCGTCATCCTTGGCCTGCTCGCTGCCGCCAAACGGGTCTTGAACGGCGCGCATGCCGCCGCCTCGCGCCAGCGCTGGAAGAACCTGGGGGATCAAGCTTTCACTCAGGAGTGACCGTTTAATGCCCGCTGCTGTCTATCCGCTGCTCCTGCTGTTGTGCGTCTTGGTGCTCGGCGCGGCCTTCTTCAAGAGCGAACTGTTCGGCCACTTCTTGCTGCTCGCCTTTGCCATGGCCCTGATGGTGGTCATCAACCATTATTCCGAGCTGTTCGTCTTGGACCTCGCTTATCAGGCCCGCATCCCCTGGCTGCGCTATTTCCTCGCCCGCAGCGCTATCACCGCCGCTTCCATCGCCCCGGCCGTGATCCTCGGCCTGGTCTGGAGCGTCCGTGAACGGCTCCACAACTTCGCCCTCTATGCCGCCGCCATCGCTACCGCCACCTCCGGCCTGGCCACCGCCTACGGCGAAATCCTCCGCCTGGCCCCCTACTATCCGCGTTTTTCGCTCTTCACCCTGCTCGGCTACACCGACCAATTCGCCGTCGTTGGCGCCGTGGTGCCGGTTTTGCTCAGCATCGCCGCCCTGCGCAAGGCGCGCCTGCCCCTGGTTATTCCTTAGCCGGTGCGCCGCGCCGCCTCGGCGCTCCACGGTGAGAGCGACTGGCTGCCGCTTTCGGCGGCGAAAGCCTGGTTCAGCAAAGGCGGCATCATCATCGGCGAGGCCTGCCGTCCCGATTTGCAGCCCAAGCTCGCGGGCAAGGCGCCCTTGTTCCGCTATGACGGCAGCGAAGGTTCCGGCCATCTCCTGGTCTTCGCCGGCTCCGGCGGTTACAAGACCACCGGCACGGTCGTTCCTTCAGCCTTGGAGTGGCGTTCCGGCCTGGTCTGCCTCGATCCCTCGGCCGACGTCGTCCGGCTGGTCTACGCGGCCCGGCGGGGCCTTAACCACCGCGTGGTGGCGCTTAACCCCGAAGATCCCGATCCCGATTCTTTCAACGCCCTCGATTGGATCGAGACCGCGAGCGATCGCGCTTTGCTCGATATTCAGGCGGTGGTCGGCTGGCTCTGCGGCGAGACCCCGGGCGAGCGTCACGGCGATTACTTCAAGCACGCCGCCCGCGCCCTGTTCGGCTGCCTGCTCGCCGATATCGTTTTCGACTCTGCCATTCCGCCGGAACGCAAAACGCTGGCGCTCCTGCGCCAGCGGGTCGCCCTGCCAATCCCGGAGCTCAAGGAGCTGCTCGAAGCGGTTTATGCCAAGGGTCCGGGCTACGGCTTCGGTTTTCCCGCCCAATTGGCTGGCAATCTGAAAGACATCACCGAAAAGCAGTTCTCCGGCTTTTACGGCGAAGCCGGCAATGCCACCTCCTGGCTAGCCATCCCCTCCCTCGCCTGGTCTGTGGCCAGGGTAACGGTCAAGGCTTTCAGACCCGCCATCTGCTCTCGGGCAAGCTCGATGTCTTCATCAATCTGCCGCTCAAGGTGCTGCAGTCGAGTCCGCAGGCCGCCCGCGTCATCCTCGGCGCCCTGCTCAACGCCGTCTACGAAGTCCACGGTACGCTGCGCGGCGGGCGGCTGCTGTTCCTGCTCGATGAGGTCGCCCGGCTCGGCTACATGGGCATTCTCGAGACCGCCCGCGACACCGGCCGCAAGTACGGCATCAATCTCTGCTTGATCTACCAGTCGCTCGGCCAGCTCACTCAAGGCTGGGGCGCCCATGGGCGGCAGGCCTGGTTCGATGCCGCCTTCTTGCGGCTCTTCTCCCACATCCAGGACTACGAGGCCGCTGAGTACCTGTCGAAGGCTTGCGGCGAATTCACCGCGCTCGGCGATTCCATTACCGAGGGTTCCGGCTCTTCATCAAGCTGGGAGCACAGCTCCCGCTCCTCCCATCAGTCGACCAGGCAGCAGCAGGTCGCCCGCCGCCTGATCAAGCCCGAAGAGGTCCTCCACCGCCTGCGCTACGACGAACAAATCGTGTTGATCCAGAACGCCCCGCCGCTGCGCTGCGGACGCGCCATCTATTTCCGGCGGCCTGAAATGGTCGCAAAGGTCAAAACTGCCAGTGTGGGCAGCCGGCGATGAGGGGAGAATTGAGCAAATGACCGATGATTAATCAGCTGCTTCCCATGGATTCAGGATGGGAATTGAGAGGTCGTCGAAATGCCGGGTGTTGCGCGTGGCCAGGGTGGCGTGGCGGGCCAGCGCAATGCCGGCGATCATGGCGTCGCGCAAGTCGCCCGCCCTGCCCTTTTGCTGGCGCATTGACATGAGCGCTGCGGCCTCGTACGCGGCCTCACTGTCGAAATCCGCCACTCGCCGTTCGAACGTTTCGCCGATCGCTTTCGTAAATGCCTCGCCCAGCAGCTTCCGCCGCTTGCCGTTCGGCATAATCGCGATACCGAATTGGATCTCGAGAATTGTGATCGAAGTCGTCCAGACTGACAGGCGCGGCTGCCGATCTAGCCATTTCACTGCCGCCTGATCCGCGGGACTGCGCATCAGCGCTGAAAGCACGTTGGTATCAAGGATGACCATCAATCATCGAAATTCGCCGGTCTGACTGCGTGGTCGCGCAATTCAGCAATATCGGCGTCCAGGCCGCTACCGGCGAACAGGGCAGCGAGTTCGCTGCCTAGCCCGCCTGCGGGCTGGCGGCCTTCGTCCCTGACCGCATTGCGCAGAATATCGCGGACCTCCTCTTCCATGCTGCGGCCGTGGCGAAGCGCGCGCTGTTGCAGCCGGTCTTTCACCTCATTCTCGAGATTGCGAACAATGAATTGCGCCATAACACCTCTGCTATCATGCTATCAAGGCCTGATCGTCCCGACAAGTAAATCTTAATCGCCTAAGCAAACATGAGTTTAAAAATCGCTGTATCCGAAAATCGTTTTTCGGAAATATGTCTTTTCCTTTTATATGATTATCCGATAAATAACTTTAGGGTGGTGATATGGCGATAATTGCGGTGACGGGCCGCAAAGGCGGTATAGGCAAAAGCACGATTACGGCAAACCTTGCCGCTGAAATGGTGGCTATTGGGCGGTCCGTGATGGTGTTAGATGCTGATCCTCAGGGAAGCTTGGTGGCCTGGGCTGGCCTTGGCGAGGGCGTTCTGGCCACGCTCGTAAAGGCTGTGGACGCTGGCAATCCGGCACAGTTTCGCAAGGTGGCGCATGCGGCTACGGAAGAGGTTGAACGGGTTTTAATAGATACGCCTCCTGGTTTTACTGATCCTGCTTTGCTGGCGGGCTTGCTGGCCGATCTGGTTCTCCTTCCTGCTGGACCATCGTCACTGGACATCATGGCGGCACGCGACGCCATTGAGCTCGCCCGGCAGGCCAGAAAAGAGCGAGGCAATGGCAAACCAGTCCTACGACTGGTGCCCTCCAAGGTCATGAACACGCGCCTCGGCCATGAATTGGAAGGCTCGTTACGCGAGTTGGGCGAAGTTGTGTTGCCTCCGATAGGGCAGCGCGCTGTGGTGGCTGAGGCGGCATTGACTGGACTCACGGTGAGGGAATTTGCCCGTACCTCACGTTCGGCGGACGAATTCGAAGCGCTGGCAAAGGCGGTTGAAAAGGCACTCAGATGAGCAAGGAAAGCGATCGGCTTAAGGCGTTAGCTCGGCAAGTTTCCGAAAAACGTAAAGATGTAAATCCGATAAATGTTTTTCCGATAGATGTAAATCCGCCACATGGCGCCAAGGGTGGGTTCATCAAGGTGACGGCCACGCTGTCGCCCGAGACCTACCAACTGGCGATGGCTGAAGTTACTAGGCGCAAGCTGGCCAAGGTGGCCGACGCCCAGATTTCAGCAGTAATTCGTGAGGCTTTGGCAGCGTATCTGGGAAGGGAAGGGGAAAAGCAGGCGTCCGCCTAAAATGCGAGGTGGATGATGTGAGGAGGTGGCGGAGTGATGGAAAAGATAGACGATCTGCTGGACCGGTTACGGGACAAAGCCGTTGCAAAAGGATCGGCGGCGGCTTCAACAAGGGTAGGGCAGGGTGGCCAAGCGCGCCTTCTGCCGGATCGGCATCCGGTTCGCGACTTTTTTCTCGCGGACCTGGTCGATTGGGCGCTCAAGGACGACCGGCACAGCATGGAACATCCAATGTTCAGCCTGTCCAAAAATCCAGATCACCGGATTAGGCATTACCAATACAAGGAAGTCCGGGTGACCATCGCGCCAAGCGCTTATGGCTTGGCTACTATCTGGGACAAAGACGTTCTGATCTATGCAGTTAGCCAACTCGTCGAGGCCATGAATCAGAATCGGCCGGTGAGTCGCATAGTGCGGCTCAAGGCGTACGACTTGCTGGTTGCGACCAATCGCCATACCGGCGGCAAGAATTACGAACGCCTGGCCGAGAGTTTCAGGCGGCTGGCAGGGACGCGCATCGAGACCAATATTGCAACCAATGGAGTCCGCGTTCGAGAGGGGTTCGGGCTGGTCGACAACTGGAAGATCGTCGAAAAATCACCGAGCAATAGTCGGATGGTGGCGGTTGAGATCACGCTTAACGAATGGCTTTTCAACGCGATTATGGCGCGCGAGATACTCACACTCAATCGTGATTACTTCCGTCTCGACGGCGGCCTCGAGCGGCGGCTCTACGAGCTTGCCCGCAAGCATTGTGGGCATCAGGCGCGATGGACGGTCAGCACGGAAGTATTGCACAGGAAAAGTGGCTCAACCGCCGCGCTCAAAGAGTTTCGCCGCAAGGTCAAGATGGTCGTCGAGAATGACGTTCTTCCTGATTATCGACTGCACTATGAAGCCGCTAACGACCAAGTGCTTTTCTATACGAAAGATTCGATGAAACTTGTGGCAAGTTTGGTGAGTTCCTAATGAGGTTCGGTCCATCACCCACCGTGTCGGTCCATCGGCCACTCATTATCGGTCTATCAGACACCCGATATCGGTCCATCGGCCACCAAACTATCGGTCTATCAGACACCCATGCTTCGGTCTATCAGACACCGGAGTGCCAAAAATTGCTTCTCACTGCCTTGCTTTATCCCACTTATCCACACCCCGTAACACGCGCGCGCGATCTTAACTTAGAACTAACTCTCTTAACGTCACCCCAATCCGCCGACTCAAGAGGGGGCTCCGCCCCCTCGGCGCCTTGTATGGACCCAGCCTCTAACGCAACCACATCTCCGCCTCTTAGGGGGCTTCGCCCCCTGCCGGCTCAAACCCAACCCACCCGGCAAACCCCCAAAAGGATGCCCTACGGGCACCAACAAACCATCCCAGCCCACCGCGCCGCCGCCCTTGGCGGCGGGAAAATGCAAACAGTGATGAAACCCGGTTGCGGCCTTGTATCCGGCCTTGCTTGGACTGCGCTTCGCGCTAAGTCCGTGGCCATGATGAAGTCTGCGCACCCATCGCCCATTTCTCAAACGCGGCCTCTTCGCGGCCGAGGCGCCGAACGAACGCTTACGGGTGCCGGTCTGACCGGTGAGTCATCACCAATGAGAGATGCCTCGCAACACGTGGCAGGCCAAGGGCCCTCAGGCCCGATTTTTCGCGCCGCCGCCGATCATTTTGACGCGCAGCCGGCCGGAACCAGCGGCGGCGGCGCGGCGGTAAGCTTCTCCGCCTGCCAGCAGCGCCCAGCTCACGCGCGCATTGTGATTGGCGATCGCGACGGCGGCCACATAGGGGCCGCGGCGGCTGGCCAAGGCCATCATCCAGCGGCGGCGCGGGTCTTGTTTGCGTGCCGCCGCCACCAGCGCCGAACGTGCCCGTTCGACCAGCAGGGTGCGCAGATAGCGGTTGCCCCGTTTGCTGATGCTGAGCAGCACCGTGCGGCCGGCCGTCGAATATTGGCGCGGGACCAGGCCCAGCCAGGCACTCAGATGACGCCCGGTGGCGAAGCCCGAGCCGTCGCCGGCCGCCGCGACCAGGGCCGTGGCCGTCATCGGACCGATGCCTTCGATTTGTCCCAGGCGCTGGCAGCGTTCGTCTTGCGCAAAGGCCTGCGCGATCAGTTTGTCATAATGCCGGCGACGTTCTTCCAGCAGGCGCAGGCGCTCGGCCATCTCATTGAGCAGTTCGCGGAAGAGGGCGCTCAACTCGGGGCGCTCGAGTACCAGCGGCAACAGGCGGTGCAAGGGGCCCGCCCCTTTGGCGGCGGCGATGCCGTGCTCGGCCAGAAAGCCACGCATCTGATTCGCCAGCGCGTTGAGGTTCTTGAGCAATTGCGCGCGAGCGCGGTGCAGTTCCTGGGCTTCCTCTTCGGCCAGCGTCTTAACCGGCACGAAGCGCATCGAGCTGCGGGCGGCGGCTTCGCAGATGGCCTCGGCATCGTTGCGATCATTTTTGTTGCTCTTGACGAAGGCTTTGACGAACTGCGGACTGATGAGCCGTGCCGTGTGGCCCAGTTGCGTGATTTCGCGGGCCCAGTGATGGGCGCCGCCGCAGGCCTCCATCGCCACCACGCAGCGCGGCAGATTGCCGATGAACGGCAGCAATTGCGCGCGGCTCAAACGTTTGCGCAAGAGCATGCGCCCACGCGCATCGGCGCCGTGCAGATGGAAGACGCTCTTGGCCAGATCGATACCCACAATCGCGAGTTTCATGGCGGACCCTCCTGTTGGGATTGGCTCAGTTCTCACCTCACCGAGGTCATAACGACACCGGCTGGGTCCATACCATCTCAATCCCACCCAACCCGCCTCACCCCCATATGGAGCGCCCTGCGGGCGAATCCAAACCCTCTAGACCCACCGCGCGCCGCCTCTGGCGGCGGAAAATGAGCCAAACCATGGAAGTGCAGCGCGATAGCCGGGTGATTGCCGCACGGGTGGCCATGGACCAGCTCGAGGCCATGGGCGCGGCAGCCTTCGATATCGGGGTCAAGCGCTTCGATGGCACCATGCTGCTGCGGGAGGGGTGGGGCGCTAAGCAAGTGCTCAAGTCGTTGCTGTGGCTACGGCGCGAAAACCTTAATCGCGGCCATATCTACGTGCGCCCCGCAGGCCTCCACGGCCTTAGCCTAGTCGACGACCTCAAACCTGACGCGCTGGTACGGATGAAGGCGCAAGGCTTCGAACCGGCCGCGGTAGTCGAAACCTCGCCGGGCAATCTGCAGGCCTGGCTCAAGCACGGCGCGACCCTCGATGAGGCGTCCAGTACCAGGGCGGCCAAGCTGCTGGCCGAACGATTTGGCGGCGACCCCGGCAGCGCCGACTGGCGCCATTTCGGGCGGCTCGCGGGGTTTACTAATCCCAAACCATCGCGGCGCCTGGCCTCGGGGCTGCAGCCGTTTGCGCGGCTGCTTGAAGCCAGCGGCCAGGTCTACCGGCAGGCGCCCGTGTTCATCGCGGAAGTCAAAGCGGCGCTGGCCAGTGAGACGGCGAGCCAGGCCGGCAGCAGCGGCACGGCGGGGGCAGGGCAGGGCGCTGCCGAGATGCCCCCGCTAAGATCGCTCGCGGAGTTTCATAACGATCCGCGCTATGGCGGCGACCTCCATCGCGCGGACCTGGCCTGGGCCCGCCAAGCCGCTAGCATGGGATTATCCAACAACGAGATTCGCGCGGCCATCATGGCAGCGCGTGACCTCGCCAAGAAAGGCGGCGCCAGGCGCCAGCGCGCGTATGCCGAGCGTACCGCAGTGAAGGCGATCCGCCAGGCGGAGTAGGGGGAGTCCAGCGGCAACGTGGCGGGGCGAGGCAGGGGAATGATTATCGGGCAAACCGCCGGCGAGCAGTTGGCGATCGACCTGCCGACACTGGTCGACACCCGGCTGCTCATTCAGGCCAATTCGGGTGGTGGCAAGTCGTGGCTCTTGCGGCTGATTGCCGAGCGCGCCGGCATCCAGACCATCGTCCTGGATAACGAGGGCGAGTTTGCCAGTTTACGCGAGGCGGTGGACGTGCTGCTGGTGGGTGCGGACGGCGAGCTGCCGGCCAATCCACGCCACGCCGCGCTGCTGGCGCGGCGGCTGCTCGAATACAAGGTTTCCGCGGTAGTGGATTTGTACGAACTCAAGCTGCCGGAGCGGCGGCGTTTCGTGAAACTGTTCCTGGAAGCGCTGATCCACCTGCCACGTGAATTGTGGCGGCCGCTGCTGGTGATTCTCGATGAGGCGCATCTCTATTGCCCGGAACGGGGCGCGGGCGAAGCGGAATCGACGGAAGCGGTGGTCAGCTTGATGAGCCAGGGGCGCAAGCGCGGCTATGCCGGCATCATTGCCACCCAGCGCCTGTCGAAGCTGCACAAGGACGCGGCAGCCGAGGCCAACAACGTCATCATCGGGCGCACCTGGCTCGACGCCGACCAGGCGCGAGCGGGCGATGCGCTGGGTCTCTCGAAGGCCGATCGGCTCAAGCTGCGCGACTTGGGGCAGGGCGAGTTTTACGGTTTCGGCCCGGCGCTGAAGCAACCGGGCGTGGTGCATTTCCGCTCGGAGCAAGTGCGCACCACGCATCCGCGGCCGGGCCAGCGGCATCTTTTGACGGCCCCGTCGCCGTCGCACGCCATACGCGGCATGCTAGCCAAATTCGCCGACCTGCCGCGCCAAGCCGAAGAAGAAATCCGTGATCTGGATCAGGCGCGGCGCCGCATCGCCGAGCTGGAGCGCCAAGTCCACGCCGCCAAGAGCAGCGTCACGGCCAAGGCCATTGATGAAGCCACCATCGCTGAGGCGGCCAGCGCCGCCGCTGGCCGCGAACGCCTGGCGTGGCAGCGCAGGCTGAGGCAGGAGCATGCGGCTTTCCGCCGGATCGCTGCGGCAGCGGCAGTTGCCAGCCAAGCCCTGAGCAAGCTGAAAGAATTGGTCGAGGAGGCCGAACGCGCATCGCTGGCGGCGCCCGCCGTGGCCCTCGCAACCGCAGTAGTGACTAATCATCGGCAGGAGCGCGGGGCGCCAGCGGCCAGCCCACGCGCGGTTCCGGCTAACCACCTGAATGGGGCGCTTAAACTTGCTGCTGGAGAACGCCGCATCCTGACCGCGCTGGCGCAATATCCGGCGGGCCGCAGCAAGGTGCAGGTGGCGCTGCTGAGCGGCTACGCGGCTAGCGGCGGCGGCTTCAATAACTATCTGGGTGCGCTGCGCTCGCGCGGCCTGATCGAAGGTGAGAGTGACCGCCTGACGATTAGTGCCCGTGGCCTAGAGACACTCGGTTCCTGGGAACCGCTGCCTACCGGCGCTGCCCTGATCGATTATTGGCGGGGCCGCCTGGGCAGGGCGGAGCGCTTGATTCTGGAGGCCCTTGCGGAAGCCTATCCGGGGCCCTTGAGCAAGGAAGAGGTGGCGGCCAAAGCGGGTTATGAAGCCAGCGGCGGCGGTTTCAACAACGCCCTGGGGCGGCTCAGAACGCTCGAACTGGTACAAGGCCGCGGCGAGCTGAGGGCCAGCACCGATCTGTTCGATGTGCATGGCAGGAGTGACAACTAAGGCGGCTTTGCGGAATTTGCCGGGCCGCCAGGCCGGAAAACGTAAAGAGTACGCTTCGGAAATTGTGTAACAATGCGTAATTCACCAGTTCACGCGATAAAGGCGATGGGTTCCCGAAAGCCCCTTGAGCGGGACTTCCCCAGCTTCGGCAAACCGAAAACTGCCTGCGCTAGCAGTTACATCGTACATAGTCGAAGAGATCAGTATCTCGCCGCCTTGCGCTAGTCCCGCGATTCGGGCCGCAAGAATCACCGCTTTGCCGAAGAAATCGTCGGACTCGCCAACCGCTTCTCCGATGTGCAGCCCTATCCTGACCTCGATTGGCTCGTCGCGGTGCTGATCGCGATATTCGGCCATGGCGCGCTGAATCCCGATCGCGCATTGCAAGGCGCGCCAGGCGCTGGAGAATGCGATCATAAACCTGTCGCCCATCGTCTTGACCTCGAAGCCTTGCTGGAGCGCGACTTGCCAGCGAATGATCGCATTGTGAGCGTCGATAATTTGCTGGGCTCGAAGATCGCCAAGCCGCTCGAATATCGGTGAGGAATCAACCACGTCAGAGAATAGAATGCTGACGATGCCATTCGGTGCCACATGTGCCCGGAACTCGCGCGGCTCCGCAATCCCCGCCACTGCTAAAGCCTCGATAATAGGCGCACGGTCGTCGCCACGGGAGCCTGCATGATCGCTGCTCGGTTCGATCACCGGATCGCGCAAAGCTTGTTGCCTTGGCTGGGGGTGTCTCGGAAGCCGCAAGAACGAGGCCTGCGGCGTCGGCGAGGCGAGCTAGCTTGGCCTGAAGATTTGTCATCTTGAGCGTTCGTGCAGTACGCTGCGCCGAATTGAAGAGCTCGATCTCGTATTCACGATCGGCCGTCCGCGCTCGGCCGAAAAGCAGCGCGGCATATTCGTATTGCGTATGAGCGATCCAAACCAATGCCCGAATCTTCTGATTAGCCGCTATCGCCGCTTTGAGGTGTGTTTCAGCTTCGTCGAAGCGGCCCATCAGCTTCGCAATCTTACCCAGTTCATGGCTAATTGAACCGAACGAAAAGACGTACCCAGCATGGCATTACGGCCTGCATAGGAAGACAGCAACCGATAAATTCCTAATTCCCGAAAGTCGTAATTAATGCTAATAAGATGCAATGGGGTGGTATCACAAGCTTTGGCTCTGTATTAGCCTGCCTATGCTCCTGATGATGGGCTGTGTTATACAAGAACCGCCTCCTCCGAGTGCTCAGGAAGTAGCTGCACAAATCGAACGCGACTATGCGAATTCTCAACCTCAAACGGCTGCCCCAACTTCACAAGCGGAACAAAGTCCAGACTCGGCTACCACCTCAGCGGACGACAGTTCAATTCAGCCTAGCGCAATAGCTCAAGAACAAGCGGTCTCATCCCTCAAAGGTCTCAGCACTAGCGACAGCCTGCAGAGCGCCGCAAAAATTTTATACCTCGAACAATCATCTTTCATAAATCAAGGGGTTGCTGGTGACGAAACCAATGCAATGGGTTCGATTGCAGCGGCTTTAAACACCATCACAGCGGATCAGACGGGAAATGGATTTGTGCTTCTATGTACCTACAGCAACATGCACTGGGCACCTGTTATCGCTAATGACCTTGATGGTGTAGGCAAGAAGCCATGGACGCCTGCAGAGAGTGCCGGATTAACTGATCAACAGATGGCTGATTACGATGCTCTAGTTGAGTTCGCTTCTGGCGTCGTCACGAACGTGCCTAGTACATGTTCTAGTTTAATCGCCGACGCTCAAAACATGCGCCATCATACCAAGCACCACCATCAGGCAACGACCGCGCCGCCTCCGGTCACGGGGATGCACACCCTTTAAACATCACGTTCTCGCGATACTTCTGCTGACACCTAGTTAGACTGCTGGCGGAAATGAAAGAGCAGTCAAAGCCACCAAATTATTACGAGCTTCTCGGGGTAAAGCCGTCTGCAACTAAGGCGGAGATTCGAGCGGCCTTTCGGACACTCATTCTAAAGTACCATCCCGACAGAAATCCTGATCCGGCGGCTGTCGAATATACGCGGGTGCTTAATGAGGCGCACACTGTTCTTGCTAATGAACGAAAGCGGCAGCTTTACGACGAGTGGCTGAGAGCATCGGCGACTTCGAGCTCCGGAAAAGTGGCAGCGGAACCGGGTCAAGAAAGTGATAGACGGCCGGTTCCGGATTTTTGTTGCTCACACTGCGGCCGGAAAGACAGCTCTCTGCGATTGGTTGCAATGTACTACGTGACATCGTTTCTCGTGGTCACATACAAGCGCGCGGCATCTGGGATTTGGTGCCAGAGATGTACTGCGCGCGAAGCCGCCAAAAGGACCTTCCTTTCGGCACTCCTCGGCTGGTGGGGCTTCCCTTGGGGTCCAATTTACACCCTGCAAGCGCTGTTCGTTAACGCGACGGGCGGACTACAATCCGCTTCAAACAATGCGGCGCTTCTTCGTGCCGTCGCATATCAACTGTACACGCGAAGTGAACGTGATGAGGCTGCATTAGCGTTGAGTAACAGCTTACGGCTAGAAACCGATGCGGCGACAGCCGAGTTTCTGAAATATCTGGAAGACAATGGCGCGATACTAAGACAGCCATCCTTTTTCTGGCGAGTAGCTAATGCCGTACCTTCCGGGTTAGTTATCGCTGTTCTGGTTATCATCGTTTTTGTGCTGTCGATTCAGCCATCTGGTTACCGCGCAGAGTATGCACCCCCTCGACAATTCGCAGCAGCGCCGGAGAAACTTCGTTCTCCTGCCGACGAGAAGGCGAATGACTTAGTCAGCCAACTGGCCCAGTTGGTGGCCGCCGACTCGCCAGTCGTTGGTACACATTTTGACGGAACCAGGCAGGTCCGAGAGCACGTGCTGGATCGCTCGAAGTTTGACCCCGATCAGGTAATGTCTTTGGCGAACCAGATCTATGCGCTTCTGACGTCTGGCGCTTCGGACAAGAATGGTTTTATCGCAAGCGCCTATTTCAACGCGCGTCTCTTTACCCTAAGCATCTACATCGTTAACGGAGTTACGTTTGGCCTAGACATTAAGCAGTACGTGAATCAAGTGAAAGAACTCGCCCAAGACCGTTTCCTATCGAATTGGCTATCGGCCAGCCAATTCTCGATCTCCTATTCAGCATTGCTGGTTAAACTCGATGCCGTAATGGCGAACTATCGGCCGGGTAGCTCGATCGCCGATCTCCAACGCAATTACGAGATGCAGATGGTAACAATCAAGGAGTTGGGGCACACGGCGGATACCTATCGGGCTCGAAATCCAGACGCCTACAATTCCCTTGTTCCGATCTACAACGCTGACTTGCGACGGACCAGCCGACTCGCCAGTCGACTGAACTTTCAGGCTAAGGCAGCAGATGATCTCGACCTCGCATTTAATCAGTGTATGGACCCGGCTATACTGATGAGCCAGTTCGACGAAGTTGACCTCACCCAGAGGAATCAGGACTCCTTTTCCCACGATTCCGACGGCCCGGGGTCAAACACCGCGCAAAACTAACTCTAGTTTTAAGACTCGTCGCCAAATAGCCCTCTCGCCGGGGAATTTCGTCATGTTCCCTTCTTTCAATATAACATAAAGGAGATTATGGACTGTTTAACGGGTCACTCCTCAACCGTTGCAAACAGCCGCCGGTCTTGACACCTGCTCTTTCAACTGTAGAGTTCAAAGTATTGGACTGAAAAGTTATTCCGATGCTCCGAACTGGCAAGAATGACACCATCGTGGTCTCCGCGCTTAATGCCCGCACCAATTTTGGCAAGTTGTTGGACCGGGTCGAGGGCGAGCGCCGATCGCTTGTCATCGAGAAACGCGGCATTCCTAAAGCCGTGTTGCTCAGCGTTCGGGATTACGTGCGGCTTGCTGCCCCGGAGCCGGAGGTGCTGCGCGTAATCGGAGAGGAATCGCGGCGCAAGGGTACGGACAAGCTCAGCTCGCGCCAGATCGATCAAGTCATCCAGGCTACGCGTGCATCAAAACGCAAGCGCGGATGATCCCGCTCCGGCTGGTTATTGATACCAATATAGTTGTCTCGGCGGCACTCAAACCGGATGGACTTCAAAGAACAGTCTTTCTACTCGCAATCACGAAACCAGCCCGCCTGTACGTCAGCGAAGCCATTCTCGCGGAATACCGCGAAGTGCTCTCACGCCCAGAACTCAAAATCCGCAAGGGACTCCGCGCGCAGCTGCTCCAGCTCGTAAAGAATCATGCCCGGATTGTCAGCCCTGCGCATACCCTCCGGGTCACGAAGGACCCTGCCGACGATAAGTTTCTGGAGTGCGCCGATGCTGCGCGTGCTGACTATTTGGTGACGGGCAATCAGCGGCATTTTCCACAGTTCTGGAAGACGACCAAGATAATCACATCCCGTGAGTTCATCAGCATCGTGGCGCCCCATCTCATTTCGTAAAAGAAATGAATCATCTTTTGAGTGATTCGATACACGCTTCGCGCCCTTCAGCGGCAGCGCAAACAACCGAACGGGAAGCACGGCGGGAGCAGGGGAGGGGGGTAGCTTGCGCCAGCATAGGCAAGCGGGCATTTGCGATCCTGATCCTAGTGGCAACGACGACACTTTTCCTGGGTCAGGCCAGCCGCTCAGCGTCAACTCCGCCCACTGAGGAAATTCTCGTCGCCAATTACCGCGGCGATTCGATCATGGCTTACGCACCCGGGGCCAACGGCGACGCTTCACCGGCTTGGCTGATCGGGCGCCGGCTGACCCCGATGGGTCTCGCGAAAGATACGGTGGGCCGCATCTACGTGACTAACTATTGGGTCGACTCGCTCTCGATCTTTGCCAGCGGCGCCACAGGAGCGGCGCAACCGGTGGCCGTTATTCGCGGAAGCAAGACCGGACTCGATTCTCCAGCCCATATAGCAGTGGACCGAGCCGGCAAGATCTACGTAGTGAATGGTGCGGGAGACGTGACCGACAGACCCGCGCCGGGTACCGCAGTTGGTATTGCTGTCTATGCGGCCGGTGCCAGCGGCAATGTGGCTCCGATAGCCGTCATCTCCGGCGATCGAACTCGCCTCGAAGATCCTCAGGGGGTTGCCGTAGATTCAACCGGCCGCATCTATGTAACTGATCTTGGCAATGAAGACAGCTCCAGTTCGCCGCCAAGAATCATGGTGTACCCCGCTGACAGCAACGGCAACGTCGCGCCCATCGTCACCATCGGTGGCGACAAAACCGGCCTGACGCTTCCCAACGGCATAGCCGTCGACCCTGTGGGCAAGATCTATGTAATCAATGATGGCAGCCAAATCCGTGCTGAAGACACTATTGTCGTTTACAGTCCAGGCGCGAATGGGAACATTACGCCTGTAGCCACCATTGGTAGTGTAGGTGACCCTCAGGGCATCGCCGTCGATTCCGCCGGCAAAATCTATGTGACAAATCTCGGCGATTGGGATCCAAACAGCTCAGGGCCCGATTTGGATCTTCGCCATGCGCAGAGCGTCACAATTTATTCTGCCAATGCCGACGGTGAAGATGCCAGCCCAATGGCGAGAATACGTGGTCCACTTACCGGTCTGGACAACCCTCAAGGTGTAATGGTTGGCGATAATGGTGAAATCTATGTCGCTTCGTGCCCTGACTCCCGGCCAGGCGTGATCACTGTCTACCCGGCCGGTGCTGACGGCAATGTAAAGCCGGCAGCCACGATCACCGACGGTGCCGATACTGAACTCAACTTTCCCCGCGGTATCGCAGTCAATGCGGATGGCCAAATCTACGTCGCCAATGAGAGCAGCATAACGGTCTATCCCAAAGGCACCAATCGTAATGTGCCCCCTTTGTTCAAAATCGCGGGCGCGAAGACCGGACTAACTAATCTGGCAGGCATCACGCTGGATACTCAAAGGAACATCTATGTGACTCAGATAGCACCACATTTTGGCACCGTTAGCGTGTTTGATTCGACGGCGAAAGGTGACATGCGGCCGGACGCGATCATTACTTTTCACGGGCCGGGGCCATTCCCTTCGAATGTTGCCGTCGATCCTGCTGGGAATATGTACGTCGCAAGCTTTAATGACGATCCGCATCGACGATCGGTCTATTTGTCTATATATCCACCAGACAGCCACGGTCTGGCGCTCCCGATCGCTGGCATTCATGGTTTGGATATTTATTCGACGGGAGCAATCGCGCTGGATTCCTACGGGAGAATCTATGTTGCAGATCCTGGATTTCAACCTGCCGCCAAGGGCAGTATAAAAATCTACCCTGGGCTCGAATTCACCCCCTATCAGGCCGGCAGGCCCGACGTATTTCTTCCCGACCAGCCTTGGTATCCAAATGTTCCTCCCGTAGCGACTATCTCGGGAGCTCACACAGAGCTCGACCACCCACAAGCAATAGCGCTTGATTCCGGCGGCAAAATTTATGTCTTGAACGGCAAGCCAGATGGGCCCGCGAGCATTACCGTTTATCGTCCCAAACCGCCAAATGCATCTGGCA
>DATJUF010000282.1:0-8662 GCA_035502655.1 Binataceae bacterium (SeqCode) | reverse complement strand
CCATCGGTTTGCCGATTTCTTCCAAGACCATAGCTTTCATGACGTGGACACCTCGTTTCGATTGTTGTAGTCCGGCCCAATCTCACCTGCGTAAAAGTTAATGAGCACAATTGGCTATTGCTGCGCAAGTGGCGGCCATATCGCCTTGTGGGCTTTGTTGTTTCTATTCCGGCCGCTTTCCTCCATGCGCTTTGCGTAGCTTGATTACCGTTCGAAATGGCTTCGTCTTGTCGTCACGCGGAAACCACCGTCCAGCGGTCGCGGACACTTCGCCAATATAGATGTTGCCCTCGCGATCCACGGCTATGCCATGCGGCGCGATCATCTGGTTCGGCGCTTCGCCCTGCGCATTGTCGAGGAGCGTCGCGCGCAGTTCACCGCCGAGAGAATATATACTGATTCGCGGGCCGCATCCGGGCTGATTGCACATCTCCCACAATTCTTTCAGGCTCTGGGCCCACCATGCCGACGACAATTCACCGATATAACATTGTTGAGACGAGGCGGTATCTATATACATTGCACACGGACGCGCCATCCCGGTCCATACGTGTTCCAGTTTGCCGCCTGGCGTAAATACCTGAACGCGTTGATTTTCGCGATCGGCGACATAGACATAGCCATCACGGTCGGTGCAGATATTGTGCGGCAGGTTGAATTGGCCAGGCCTGTTGCCGGGCTCGCCCCACGAATAGAGTAAACGCCCATCCGGAGTATACTTGTGCACTCTGGCGTTGCCGTAACCGTCGGAGACAAAAATCTCGCCACTATTCGGATGCAGTGCCACGTGAGTGCATCGGCAGAACGGCACGCCGCTCATCCCTGGCGCCGGTTTGCCGCTGGTCCCTAGCGTCATCAGGATTTTTCCATCCGGTGCGCATTTTCTAACTGTGTGGTCAAACGTATCAGTGAGCCACACGTTATCTTCGGTATCGATAGTCACGGCATGAGCATTAGGATAGGTTTTCTTATCACCCCATCCGCGCAGAAATTCGCCGTCCCGGTCCAGCACGATCATCGGCCGATCGCCTCGGTTGAATAGATAGACTTCGCCTTTCGAGTTCACGCCGACGCCGGCTACGTCGAAGGTGCCATCGATACCGGTCTTGCCCGACATGCCCCATCCTTCAACGATCGCGTAACTATACTCATCATTGCCGGTTAGCACTGGCATAGTGTTCTCCTTCGCATATCATTAACTAGAAGCGCGAAACTTTACCTAGCGTGTAGCTACGGCAGGGTCGCTCAAGCGCGGGAGCCGAAACCATACTTCATTACAGGTATCCATCTCGTCTCGATCGAGACTCAACTCCGTCGCCGGCAAGGATTGCCGCAACTGCCCGGCCGAGGTCGCACCCACAATCGCCGAGGTGATATCCGGTTGCGCGAGCACCCATGCAATCGCAACCTGCGTAAGCGATTTGTTCCGGCCAGCAAAATACTTTTGCAGATGATGGACTGCCTCGAACTGTTCATCCTGCCAATAACGCTTGTGGTAAATCGATTGTGTACGTCCGGTTAGAAAACCGAAGCGCGTTTCGGGAGATGGTGGTGTCTTGGGCCTGTATTTGCCGGTCAGAAAGCCGCCGGCCAACGGATTGTAGGCGATAACTCCGACGCCATGATGATGGCACAATGGTAATAGCTCATGCTCGATTTCGCGAAATAGTATGTTGTAACGGGGCTGCACGCAATCGAAGCGGGCGAGTTCATGCTTGTCGCTGATCCATAGAGCATTGGCGAGCAGCCACGCTTTGAAGTTGGAACATCCCACATAGCGGACTTTGCCCTGCCGCGTGAGGTCATCGAAAGCCCGCAGCGTTTCATCCAGCGGCGTTTCGGGATCTGGTGCGTGCGCCTGATAGAGGTCGATGTAATCTGTTTGCAAGCGGCGTAAGCTACCCTCAACCGCGTCAAATATATGCTTGCGCGAAAGCCCGCCATCGTTGGCTCCCCGCCCCATCGGAACCCAGCATTTAGTCGCGAGGACAATTTTGTCGCGCCGCCCTTTTAGCCATTTACCAACAATCGTCTCGGTGGTTCCTACGGTGTCGAGATTCCCGCCCATCGGATAGCCGTCAGCAGTATCGAAAAAATCCACACCGAGCTCGGCCGCGGTATCCATAATCGCGAAGCTGGCCGCTTCGTCGCATTGCAGGCCGAATGTCATCGTGCCCAGACAGATTTCCGAGACTTTGAGACCCGTGCGTCCCATGCGCTTGGTTTTCATCGCGGGCGTATACTCCGATTCTTCAGATTCTGCCGATAGTTTCGCGCAGCAGAAGGCATGAGCGCAAATGCTGTGATCGGGAGGCTTCGAAGGCGGCCTCTTCGGCGCGAGGCGGCGAAAGCTCTGTCGCCTATCAACCAAGTGGCACGCTTCACTGGATCTGCTGGCGGCCGCCGATATCGCAATGACCGAGATGGCTCACGCTATCACATTATGTGTTGTCGGCCGCTACTCAGTTCGAGAATTGGGAATTCACGGCATTCAATTTCGAATTCAATTGCCCGCGCCCTTATTCAAGCGATCTCCGGGCACCTTGCCAGAATGTAAAATTTGTTCGCGCCTGCTTAGCGCAATGGGGGATTTCTCAGTAAGTGAGTTGGCGCAACTGGGTGAGGCTGTCCAGTCTGCGTCTAGGCGTGAGCTTTTATGCTGGACCGAATGAGCATCGCGAGTTCGTGTTCGATTGTAGCTAGCGGTTCCAGGCTCTTTTGCGCCCGACTCAAGATAAGCGCCCCTTCCAGCGATGCGAAGACCAGGGTCGCAAGGGCTCTCGCGCGCGCCGGGGAAAATCCCGCCACTTTCAAATGCTCACTCAATAAATCCAATAAGATCTGGAAGCCTTGCGCGCAAGCCTCGCGGATTGCGGGCTGACTACTGGCTATATCCAGCGTAATCGCTGCGAGCGGGCATCCATTTCGGAAATCGGAATCCGAGAGCATGGCCGCATTGTTGCCGATCCAGGCCTCGAGTGCCGCGGCCGATTCGGTGTTAGAAGCAAGCATCGCGGTCATGCTCTGTTTCATTAGAGCGGCAGTATAGCGCACGGTTGCGATCGCGAGCTCATTTTTTCCGCCCGGGAAATAGTGATAAAGCGAACCCTTCGGAGTGCGGCTGCGCTTTAAAATCTGGTCGAGGCCTGTGCCATGAAATCCCTGCGAGCGGAAGAGGTCTTCGGCGCTGCTCAGCAGCCTGTTGCGCGTTCTTGCAGCACTTGCGGTTCTGGCTGATTGTTTCTTCATCGTGTCTCTTGACAAGTAGACCAGTCTATATAATATCTGAAAGCAGAATAAGTGTAGCCGAACGGCGAGCTTTGTCCACTCTTAGTTCGCGTTCGTGAGGTGCTGTTCGACAGAAAAAAGCGTCGGAGAGCACTACGAAACCGGCACAGGCGCCGTTATCGCCTTCAACACTGGAACGAGAAATGAATAGGCGCATTTAGATCTGGCCAAAGTCTGATCGTTTAGACCCCTGTATACATAAGTCAGAAACCAATGTCGGAAAGACGGGAATCGCCCGATTCCTTCGTGACAATCAGGAGAAACAACAGATGCCGCTATACTTGGCTGAGCTATATTTGAGAGAAGGGTACAAGCGGGGTTACGAATTGCTCAACAATGCCGTGACTCTTGGCTTTCCGTCCGGCGTGACGCTAAAAGCGGGACCATGGGCCTCGAATGAGGAGGCCAAAATCATACTCCTAGTGGATATACAGGACCATTCCCTGACTTTCTCTGCATTCAGCGGCGGAGTCGCTCAGGGTATTTTCTCCAAGCGCCGGCTCACGCCCGTCGTTGACTGGAGCGTCGTCGGGAAGACCGTCAACGAATAACCAAGCACCCAAACGGGCGTCTCCAGCAGAGCACTTATCAAAAGCTTTTACTCTCTGGGAGTTCTTAATGATTGATTTGTATTACTGGCCTACACCGAACGGTCACATGGTTACGATCTTTATGGAAGAAGCTGGAGTCGAATATAACGTTATCCCCATAAATATCGCGAAAGGGGATCAATTCTCTCCCGAGTTTCTGAAAATCAGTCCCAACAATAAAATACCCGCGATTGTCGATCACGAGGGACCAAGCCGCGCCCCGATCACGATCTTCGAATCGGGTGCGATTTTGCTATATCTCGCCGGAAAGACGGGGCAATTTATGCCAAAGGAGGTCCGCGCCGCCTACCTAGTCATCGAATGGCTGATGTTTCAGATGGCGAGTGCCGGCCCAATGCTTGGTCAGGCGCATCATTTTCGCCGCTACGCACCGGACAAGATTCAATACGCAATTGATCGATATACCAACGAGGCCCGCCGCATCTATGGCGTAATCGATCGGCGCCTCGCCGAAGTGCCGTATCTCGCGGGAGATTATTCTATCGCCGATATGGCGACTTACCCATGGCTCCGGCTACACAAGTTGCAAGATCAGCATCTTCACGATTTTCCTTACCTCCTGCGCTGGTATAACGCCATCAAAGAGCGCCCTGGGGTACAGCGCGGCGTCGCCGTGATGGGGGACGGTCCGGCGCTGCAACCGAACGACAAGGAAACCTGGTCAATATGTTCGGTGTGAAGCAAGTATTTTGAAGAGCTACAACCGCCGTCTCCGCTTTTCGGCAGCGGACTTCAGCAGCATACGCTAGAGATATTCATTGGCGATATTCTGCGGGAGAGCAGGACATTCCCTTTTTGACAGTAGACACCAGGGAAGTAGTATGCCGCGTAGACAACGGCAAATGGGTTAGTTGTAAAGCCAGAATGAAGGTTTATCGTCAGTTGTCATTTAATACTGACCTAGGCAGACCTTGTATCTTTCCGGACTCTTTAGACGAGAACTTTACCCCAATACGAAATGGTTGAAGAGCCTCAACAGGGGCGCGACACGGCGCTCCTCACTATCTAGCCACCGGCCATCAAAGCTCTTTCGCTCGCCTGCCGCCACCGGCCAGCCAATCGTCCGACCTTGCATCGGATGGCAATCCGCCTTATAGGAGAGCAGGATGACGGGTTAGAAAAAGAAATCGCCGGAATAAATCCTGGGAGGAAGCTTCGATGGCTCTGAAGTGGCAAGCAAAAGGCGATTATTTCGAGACGTGTAACTGCCAGACTTTGTGCCCATGTATTTTTCTTAGCCCTCCGACCGAGGGTAACTGCACCGTTTTGGTCGGATGGCACATCGAGTCCGGGCAATTCGGTGATGCTTCCTTGGATGGATTAAACGTCGCCGCGTTTTTTCATTCGCCCGGACCCATGTATCACGGCAACTGGAGCGCCGCCCTATATCTAGATTCGCATGCCTCAGCTCAACAGAGCGACGCTCTCGTCAAGATTTTCTCGGGACAGGCAGGCGGGGCGCCGGCGGCTCTCCATCCGCTGATCAGCAAGGTGCTGGGGGTAAAGAGCGCCGAAATCGCATATCAGGCAAATGGCCGCAAACGCCATATGACGATCCGCGATATCGCCGAATCGGAGATCGAAGCTCTGGAAGGTGCTGGCGGCGCCGATGTGACGATCAGCAACCATCCGCTCGGCATCGCTCCCGGCCATCCGAGCATCGTCTCACGCTCAAAGCAGCTCAAGTTTCGCGACCACGGCTATACGCTCGATCTCACCGGCAGAACCGGGCAGTTTTCTCCATTCACCTATGAAGGCTGAGCCGTGATCCTCCCGCACGCCGGCTCAAGGGAAAATGTCGAGGCGCGCTCGGTCATTGCTCAGCAAGGGAAATCAATGGCTCCGGGCGATTCGCACGCGGCCTCTGCGTCTCGTATAGGCGCACCACCGCGGCTTCCTTCACGGGAACGCCTAATCTTGTGGGCCGGCATATTGTCCGTCACGGCCATCTCCTGGTTTGTGCTAGTGCGGATGCCGATGCCGTCTGCGAGTATTAGCGGCCAGATCGTGGGTGGTATGGCTGCAGTCATGTGTGCCGGACCCACTCTGTGGTCCGTTCGCGAAGCTGGACTCATCTTTGCGATGTGGACGGTTATGATGGCGGCAATGATGCTGCCGAGCGCGGGTCCGATGATCGAGATGCACGCGAGAATCGCGCGAGGCCGGGGTATCGGGCGAGGCTTGCGCACCTGGCTTTTTGCGGCAGGTTACCTGATTGCGTGGACTGGGTTCGGCGCAGCCGCAACCTCGGTGCAGTACCCTCTAGAGCGGATCCGGATCATCGGTGACGCGATGCGCGTGGGACCGGTTGCGGGAGGGGTGCTGCTGATTGCCACGGGTGTCTACCAGATTACTCCACTCAAACAAGCGTGTCTGATGAAGTGCCGTACACCACTCGGCTTTTTCATGACGGAGTGGCGCTCGGGAGATCGCGGCGCCCTTCTGATGGGCTTAAAACATGGCGTTTTCTGCGTCGCATGTTGCTGGTTACTCATGGCTCTGATGTTTGTGGGCGGCGCTATGAACCTGGCATGGGCGGCAGCACTTACTATCTTTGTCCTGCTCGAAAAGGCGACGCGCTGGGGCGGCGCCTTTTCCCGCGCTTCCGGTGTTATAATGATGGCGTCGGGGCTTGCGGTGGTCACCTTCGGCTGATGGGGCGCCGGGAACCGATGCGGCACCGCGATGAGCCGGTCCCAGCAGGGTTGCTTTCTAGTTTTCCGTTAGATCAGCAGCGAGGTTCCACTCGGACGTTATTCCAGCAATCAAGCAAAAGTCGAACGCCACAACGGTGCTGAACCGTCCGGACTTTCGCTTGTGCGCGTCCACCGCACGATCCGCTACTCCTTGCTGCGAGGCCCTTCTGCAAGTCCAACGCGATGCGCGTAGAGCGCTAATTCGACGCGGTCGCGGACGTGGAGCTTCTGAAAGATGTTGTTGAGGTGGGTCTTGACCGTACTTTCGCCGATCGAGAGCTGTTCGGCCACTTCCGCGTTGCGCATTCCCGAGGCGACGTAGCGAACGATCTCGGTCTCGCGGTTAGAGAGCTGGTTGGCCGCGGGTGATGTGAGCTGAGCCGCGAGTTCCCTCCTCAACGCAGGAGGGACCCATACTAGCCCCTGCGCTGCGGATCGAATCCCTTCCATCAGGGTTTCCACCGCATAACGTTTTTGCACGACCGCGTACGCGCCCATTCGCAGCGCCGCCATCGCGTCTTCCTCGCGCTCGCTCGCTGTCAGTACGACGATGCGAGTGACCCGGCTCAGCCGGTTGATATCTCCGATCACCCAGCGTTCCATCTGTAGGTCGAGCAAGAGCAGATCACAGAGCGTCTTGGTTAGCATGGATGTAAGTTCGCTGAAGCGCTCAACTTCGCCGACGACCTCGATCTCGGGCTGCAAGAGCAGCAGCGATTTCAGCCCTTGGCGAAAAAGCGAGTGGTCGTCAGCGATGATTAGACGAAGCCGTTTCTTCATGGTTATGCCACCGGCATTTCGATTTCGATATGGGCACCGCGGCGTTCATCACAGCTGATATTCAGCCGCCCGCCGCATTCTGCGACCCGGGACGCAATTGTCCAGGGCGGATAGTCAGGGTTGCTAAAGCCCACACCGTCGTCGTCCATCGCGATGCGGATCAAATGATCGGCGGTGCTGATGGTGATCGCCGCGCAAGCCGCTTTGCCATGCTGCCACGTATTTCGAACTCCTTCGAGGACGATCTGAAGAATCTGCTCGATTATTGGCGCACGCCCCACGAAATTCGCTTTCATTTCGAAAAGTGTCTCGACCGCGAATGGGTGATCTTTGTGCTCTGAGATCTGCTCGTCCGCCGCGAGCGAACGGATATAGTCGCGCACGGCATCATATTCTCGCGTTACGCCCTTTTGCAGGTCGGTGATTTGTGCCAGCGCCTCATCGGAGTGCCTGGCCTGCATTAGAGCCCGGCAGGTCTCGAGTCGAAGGTTCACTCCCGCCAGTGCCTGTACGTAGCCGTCGTGCAAGGCGCGCGCTATCGCATGGCGCTCGGCAACCGCCTCAAGATCGTGTACACGCGCTTCGAACCTGGCGCGTTGCGCGCCGATGAAGCCCACCAAGTAACCGATGATGGCCAGGTATGCCGAACGCATCAGGTACTCGTCCTTAGGTCCAGGAATGAAAGCCGCCAGTAGCACGAAATACACCAGAGCGCTGGAAATAGTCACCGCGAGCGCAGCGCGAAAGCTGGTACGAGCATCAACCGCCACGATCGCGAAGACGAAAAACAGCCAAGAGGGGCTGGTGGGACCCTCGGTGAGAAACGTGATCAAAGCGGCGAACGCTATGTCGAAAATGGTGCAGATTCCCGGCAGTAGCGCACTCGCTACGCCGCGGCGGATCAGCACGAATGTTGCCGAGCTGTACGCAAGATGCAGGCTCAGGACGATCAATGAAGATGTATCGATAGAGAACCATCCGCCATCGGACGGATCGACGTACCATGATGTGAGCGCAAGTACTGACAGCACTGTGCGGGCTACGGCAATGTTCTGGTCCAGATCATTGAGATCGGCTGTTTTCATTATCACCTTCTCAGAGGCCTTAAAATTCGGCGAAATCGGAACGGAGCGTCAAACCCGATCCTGTTCGAGGCCGGGCCGAGGCGCTCCATCAAAAGGTGGAGCACTTCTCCATCAGCAGTTCGACCTTAATTCTGTCCAAATTTGCCTGTGTCGACTAGGGTATGCCTTCGTATTGGGAGTGCGCGAACCTGACGTGGAAGCA
>DATJUF010000281.1:0-2420 GCA_035502655.1 Binataceae bacterium (SeqCode) | reverse complement strand
GGAAGCACGCCCGCAGACGACTGCGATCCGATGGCGTGGCAGCTACCGCTGATCTGTAAGGACTGCGATAAACGCTTCGAGGTACCGTACCGGCATTTCCAGGCTGGTGTGGTGTTCCATTGTCCGCATTGCCATGGTTCGTTCGTACCGAAGACGCCGATGTGCCGTGAGGTGCGGAGTGCATTCGAGGATTTCCTGGCGCGGCGCCGCGCGGCGCACAAGGAGCTAGCGCAGCTAGATGACGATACAGGCTGGCGCGAACGGCAGCGGCGGGATCACGAGGAGTTTCATGCCTTGCTGGAACGGATTGCAATCGCGATGCGGCCGGCTGGCAAGATGATGCGCAAGGGCTGGTTCGCCTCGATGTTTACCTGAGATTGATCGGGCATCGGCCGATTGCTTTTCATGCTCCTTTGACTATTCGCGGCGGGGGACGCCACCGATTTCGACCGCATAGCCGTTTTGTGCGAGGCGGCGCAGGACTTCCTCGACATGATCGGGGCCACGTGTTTCGAGTTCCATCTCGACCAGCGCGCCGGTGATGGGAACGTCTCGGCGCGAGCGGTCGTGGCCAATCGAGCGGACATTGGCGCCGGATTCGCTGACTAGTGCGAGCAGTTTTTGCAGCTCGCCGGGACGGTCGTGGAGACTGATGGCGAGCCGCACCAGGCGGCCGGCTTGCGCGAGGCCGTGGCTGATAATGCGATCAAGCAGGTTGATATCGATATTGCCGCCGCTGATGCATACGACGACGCGCTTGCCGCGCAATTCCGGCTTGAGCTTAAGCGCACCAGCGAGAGCCGTAGCACCGGCGCCCTCGGCGAGGAGTTTCATTCGCTCGAGCATCAGCAGGACCGCCTCGCCGATCTCGAAATCGTTGACGGCAACGGCGCGATGGACATGCGCACGAATGATTTCAAACGGCAGCAGGCCGATGCGCCCGGTGGCGAGGCCGTCGGCGATCGTGTCAACCGGACCGCTAACGGATGAGGCGGCGCCGGCCACGAGGCTGACACTTAATTGCGGGGAGCCGGCTGCCTCGACGCCGATCACTTCGGTGGCTGGGGAGCATTCCGCCAGCGCAAGCGCGACACCCGCCAGCAGTCCACCGCCTCCGACCGGCACCAGCACGAAGTCTGGAGCGGTTTCCTCGGCGATTTCGAGGCCGATGGTCCCCTGCCCCGCGATTACGTAGGGATCGTCGTAGGCGTCGACGAAGAGCGCGCCGGTACGTTGGCCAAGAGCCCAGGCGGCGGCGCGGGCCTCCTGGTAATTAGCGCCTTCGAGAATGACCTGCTGGCCGTAACTGCGGGTCGCATCGATTTTGGCGATAGCGGCCGTTCGCGGCATCACGATGGTGGCTTTGACACCTGCGCGCGTGGCAGCGTAGGCGAGGGCTTGGCCATGATTGCCGGCCGAAGCGGCGATAACGCCATGGGCAGATTCAGCGGGGGTCAGAGCGGCAACGCGATTATAGGCACCGCGAATTTTGAAGGAACCAGTGCGTTGAAGATTTTCGAGCTTAAGCAGAACCTCCGCTTCGAGCATCCGGGAAAGCGTGGCACTGCGCGTTAGCGGGGTTGGCTGGATGATGCCCTGAAGCCGATGACGTGCATGTTCGATGGCTGCAAGGGAGACTGTCATGGGAGTGTGGGTGAGAGTTAGAGGTGGCGCTGAACGGCTGTGTGAATCAGTTAGTGCGCGCGCGTGGCCGCATTTTCATCCGGTGCCGGCGTGAACTGGCGGCTGGTGATAGCACCGAAACTATCGCCTTCAAAATCGACCTGGCGGCATTGGCCGGTCTGATAATCGAGGTCAAGCAAGAGATAGCGAATGGGGCGGCGCTTCAGGGTGGTAATCAAGGCGGCAACACTTGCATGATCGCCGGTATCGATTACGGCAATTTCAGCGGCTTCTAGCCGGCTCTGATCGGCCAGGCGACGGGCCAGATCTTCGCTGGAGAAGGCCAGCGCGCCGGCCCACGAATGGTCTTTTTCCTGAAAGGCGATCAGCGCGCCTTCGCGGTCGAGCAGGAAATGAAGTTCGCGAGGAAGCGCCATCAGGGGGCTTCGATCCGCAGGGTACCGTCGCGGATCGCCCGGGCGCGCTCACTGACCAGCGCGGGATAAGTGTAGTAATGCTCGCCAGTCAGACGCAGGAACGAAGCAACATCGACATCGTCGAGTTCCAGATCAGAAATGCGGCGTTCAGCGGCGGCGCGGCTCGGGGCGGCGATGATCGCGTCGTAAAGCTGGCGTGACTGAACGGCCTGAAAATCGTCGCGTGGTGGCAGTGCTGAGCCGCCGAGTTTGCCCGCGTGATAGTTATCGAGGATATAGCGCAGCGCTTTCAGCTCATGGCGGAGGATATCGATGCGCTTGAGCGGCCGTGAATGCATACGGTTAAGCTTAGCGTTGGCT
>DATJUF010000280.1:0-14644 GCA_035502655.1 Binataceae bacterium (SeqCode) | reverse complement strand
ATTTTGACTAGATACAAGAAACAATGCGCTGCGTTCCAGTATAGACCGTGATTTTATTGCGCGCCCGGAGGGATTTGAACCCCCAACCCTCGGATCCGAAGTCCGATGCTCTGTCCAGTTGAGCTACGGGCGCATTGCTGTTCGCGGTTACGTTAGCACATCGCTTATAGCCCGCTAAACGACCGGCTGAATGCCACAGTAACGGCTAAATTCGCATTTATAAGATAAAGAAATATCAATTGACATATCAGGTAATTGATAGCATCATCACGACACAGCATAACCTACATAAGCTTCTAGCGGGGGGATTTTAGCTATTGGAGCAACTAACGTCGCATGAAGTCAACGCTGTGCTCGTATATCGTCGCCGCGGCCATCCTACTGTTAGCGTCTGCTACTGCTTTCGCCCAAATCGCCATTCCGACTGAACAGATAAGGCTCAAGGGGAACCATCCGGCGCTGGCAGAGCACATGACCTCTGTGGGCGAAGCCGATCCGCAAATGCTCCTGACGATGCGCGCGACGCTGTCACTGCAGAATCGCGCCGCATTGGACCAGTTGGTGATCGACCAACAGGATCCAACCTCGCCACGTTATCATCAGTGGCTCACGCAGGCGGAATTCGACGCGCAATTTGGCCCTTCCCAGGCCCAGGCTGAAGAAGTCGCACGATGGCTTGCCGGCAAAGGCTTTCAGATTACGGGAATCAATCTTCCGCTACGCAGCATTACCTTCACTGGAACCTCGTCGCAGGCGGAGCAAACCTTTCAGACTTCGCTCAAGACATTTGCCGGTGGCAGTTCCTACGCCAACGCCACCGATCCGGTAATTCCTGCGCAATTTGCAGGCGTGGTGACACGGATCGACGGCCTCGACAACATGCATTCGTTCATACCCGTATTCCAGCGGCCTCAGATGGGTTCGGGCGCGAGTATCGCGCAAGATTCCGCTGCAGATACTTCTTTTGCGGCCACGAGCGGCAATAGCATAAGCCCCGACGCCAAACTTGCTTTTGGCGACTACTTCGGTCCCAACGATTTCTATTCGTTCTATGATGAGACACCGCTCAAAGCCGTGCACATCGATGGCGCCAGTTCGAATGGCGACTGTATCGGAATCGTTGGGGTTTCGGATTTCCTCAATCGCGCGATCAATTCATTCAATACTCGGTTTGGATTACCCGCATCGAAAATCACGCGAGTGCCGATCAACGCCGCCAATCCCGGGTTTAATAGCGCGGAGCCAGAGGCGCTGATCGATCTGGAGTGGTCACACACGGCGGCGCCCGGTGCGCCAATCCGCTACTACATGGGCGCAGGGCCAGACGACTTGCTAAACGCGATTGATGGCGCCGTAACCGATAACAAGTGTGCCGTAATTAGTATCAGTTATGGTTTTTGCGTATCAGACAACACCTATTTCACCGAGACGCTCGATCCGATTTTCGAACAGGCGAGTAGTCAAGGGCAGTCGGTCTTCGTAGCCTCAGGAGACCAGGGTGCGGCCGGCATCGTGGCGGCGGCCGACAGCCAATGCGTCATCGGCAGCAGCCAGAACGTTAGCGAAATGTCGGCGGACCCGAATGTTACGGCAGTTGGCGGTGTCTCCTTCAATCCGATTTTTAACGGCCAGGCCAGAATCGAGACAGGCCTCGAGGAGCGGGCCTGGAACGACAGCGACGATCCTAACGGCCGCTATCCATTTCCGCTCGGCGGCGCCTCGGGGGGCGGGGCAAGCGTAATTTTCGCCAAACCCGCCTATCAGGTTGGCGAAGGCGTACCCGACGACGGAGCTCGCGACGTACCGGATATCTCGCTGATGGCCAGCCCTTATTATCCAGGAATGGTTGTGGCTGACGATAAGAGCTGCGTCACTACCGGATGCAGCGGGAAAGGACCTGTGATCTTCGATGCTTACGGCGGCACCAGCGTTTCGTCGCCGGCCTTTGCGGGTGTGGTCAAGCTGATTGAGCAGATACAGGGCGAGCGCCTTGGCAACATCAATCCGCGGCTTTACACCCTGGCTAATTCCGGCCTTGCTGCGAACGGCTTTCGCGACATCATCAGCGGCGACAACTCCTTCAACAACTCGCTAGTTCACCGGGTTACCGGCTTCGAAGCCGGTCCAGGTTATGACCAGACGACAGGATGGGGCAGCGTCGATATCGCGACGTTCGCGCAAGCGTTCGCCGGTTCGTTGCCGCCGGTAGCCGCACTGAAGGTCAGACCAGCGCGGCTTACTTTTGGCAAAGTGCGGGTCAAGAGAACCAAAACGCTTACCATTACGATCAGCAATCCTAAAGACCTGAGGGCCAATGCGAACATCAGCGCAATCACGCCAGGGACTGGCTACACGGTTTCACCGAACTGTCTCGGCATCCTAGTCAGCGGCGCAAGTTGCAACGTCAGCGTTACTTTCGCGCCGGACTTGTCCGGCACCGCCTATCATAGCAGCCTCATGATCATTGATGACGCGAACAATTCACCGCAGCAGGTGACGCTCGTTGGCGCAGCCAGATAGCGGCGCAGGCGAAACGCCGTAAAGACCACGCCGGGCGCACTCCCCCGTTTGCGCGGCTGATTCACACAGCAACTCAAAACTGCGCGGTTCGCTCAAATACTCGCCACCGAGCCTGGACGCAGCGCGATTATGCTCCGGCCTTCGCCCGCCGCTACTCCGCCGGCTTGCGCAGAAATGCCGGTATATCGAGCCTGTCGTCATTATCCGCCGCATCGTCTGCGGCGAGGTGAGTCGGTCCGCCGCTCCGTTCACTCGCCCGCCGCTTAAACGCCGGGATATCCAGGCCGCTCTCGTCAACAATCAGCCCCAGCCGTCTGACCGGCTTGCCGCCGAACATCTGCGCCTGCGGGGGTGCCGGAGGAGGCTGCGGAGCGGCGGGCGCTGAGGTGTTGTGCATCACCGGCGCCGGCGTACTGTGCAATATGGGAGCGGGATTCGACGCCATCAGCGGCGATGGCTGCGGTGCAATTATCGGGGGCGGCATCATTGGCTGCGGCTGCGTCGGATCGATTGGGCGGGTCGGCGCCGACTGCACTGGCGCAGTAATAGCGGTTCCGCTTGATGTATAGCGCGGAGCGTAGCGGGTTTCCTGCTCGCCAAAGCCCGTGGCGATGACGGTGACATGGATTTCGTCAGAAATCTTATCGTCGATCACCGCACCGAAGATGATATTGGCGTCCTCGTGGGCTTCTTCCTGGATCAGGCTGGCCGCTTCATTAACCTCGTACAGCGACATATCGGGCCCGCCAGTCACGTTGATCAGCAGGCCGCGTGCACCCTTGATCGAAACGTCTTCCAGCAGGGGACTGGAAATCGCGCGCTGCGCCGCCTCGACTGCACGGTTCTCGCCGCTGGCATGCGCCGCACCCATCATCGCCATACCCATCTCGGCCATGATCGAACGCACGTCGGCAAAATCGAGATTAATCAAGCCATGAACGGTGACCAGTTCCGAAATTCCACGAACGGCCTGCAGCAGCACGTCATCGGCCCGCTGAAAAGCTTCTTTCAGCGAGGTATTGCGGCTGGCGATCGAGAGCAGGCGCTGATTCGGAATCGTGATCAGAGTATCGACCGCCTCTTTCAATTCGCGCAAGCCTTCTTCCGCCTGGCCCATTCGCTTGCGGCCCTCGAATTGAAACGGTTTGGTCACAACCCCGACCGTCAACGCACCCAGGTCACGCGCAATCCGCGCGATCACCGGCGCAGAGCCGGTACCGGTGCCACCGCCCATACCGGCCGTGACGAAAACCATCTCGGCGTTGGCGAGAATTTCGCGCAACACTTCTTCGTCCTCGAGCGCCGCTTTGCGGCCGATTTCAGGATTGCCTCCGGTCCCGCGGCCGCGCGTCAGCTTCTGCCCGATCGCCATCCGCAGCGGCGCCATATTGACTTGTAGCGCCTGTGTGTCGGTGTTCACCGACATGAACTCGACGTTTTGCAGCCCCGCCGCGATCATATGGTTGACGGCGTTACCACCACATCCGCCGGCACCGATTACCTTAATCCGAGCGCCTGGATCGGCATTCTCCACGAGTTCGATCATTTCAGATCCTCCTCCTCCACCTGTCCCGCGCGGAGTGCCGCGCTCATCGGCCATCCCGTCGTTATTGGTATATTGTTTCAAAAGATTTCCCTCACCCAATCGCTCACGCGTGAGCGCAGCCTGCCCCAGCGCCGGTTGCGCGCGAATCCATTCAGATAACCGCTGTTATGCGCAGCGCCTAAAACCAGTCCCGCGGCCGTTGTGTACATCGGCTTCATCAGCTCTTCAGGCATGCCGCTGAGATTTACCGGGAGGCCACGACGCACCGGCAAATTGAAAATCTGCTCGGCCAACTCTTGCGTACCTTCGAGCAGCGAGGTTCCGCCTACGAGAACGATGCCGGAAGCGAGACCCTCCATCACGCCTGAGCGCATCAGCTCGCGTTGCGTCAGCGCAAAGATCTCCTCCATACGCGGCTCGATGATGTCACCCAGGATATGACGCGGTATCACGCGCGGCTCGCGCCCACCGACTCCCGGCACCTGCACCAGCTCGTCGCGGCCAACAATCGCGTTGGTAGCTACGCCGTGATTGATCTTGAGCTGCTCGGCGTCGCTGAGCGGCGTGCGCAGGCCTGCCGCTACGTCCGCCGTAAGATGATTACCGCCGAGCGGCAGTGAAACGGTGTGCATCACCGCACCACCGTGGAAAACCACGACATCGGTGGTTCCACCGCCCATATCAACCAGTGCCACGCCCAGCTCCTTCTCTTCCGGAAACAGAGCCGCATCGGCGGAAGCAAGCGGCTCGAAGATAAGTTCAGCAGTGGTGATGCCGGCGCGTTCGCAGCATTTGGCAAGATTCTGACCGTAGCTTTGCGCCGCCGTCACGATATGAACTCGCGCCTCGAGCCGCACGCCCGCCATCCCGATCGGATCGCGTACGCCTTCCTGGTCGTCCACGGCGAACTGCTGTGACAGCGTATGCAGTACCTGCCGATCCAGCGGAATCGCAACGGCTCGCGCCGCTTCGATCACCCGTTCAACGTCCTTGCTGCCGACCTCGCCGCCACGCACCGCGACGATTCCGTGACTGTTGAGGCCGCGAATATGCGAACCAGATATACCTACGGTTGCGGGTCCTATGCGCAGGCTCGCGCAGCGCTCGGCCTCGGCGACACTGGCTCGAATTGCATCAACCGTCGCTTCAATGTTGACCACTACACCTTTGCGCAGCCCCGCACACGGCGTATTGCCATAGCCGAGAATCGCAATCGCGCCCTCGGCGCCAACCTCCGCGATCAGCGTGCAAATCTTGCTGGTGCCCACATCGAGGCCGGTGAGAATATTCGTCATTGGCCTCGTCTCCGCTCTGTATGGTACATCCTCGGCGCTGAGGTAAACGCCACTTCGCGCATCCGGCCGGCCGAGCGCGCTTGATCAAATGCCTCAGGCGTGAGCCTCACCACGGCTTCTCCGGGCACCGTCAGATCGATAGCTGCGAGTAGCTGCTGATGGCCTTGCCATAGATGCATAATCCTAACGGCACGCTGAATTCCCGCTTCGCTTCGATTCAGCTCAATGGACACCGCAACGCGAGGATGTTCGAGGAACAAGGTTGCGGTACCGTCGGAGGCGGCGGCCATTTCGGAAACCAGATGATTAAGTCCAGCCTCCGCCCGCACCATCACCGCCGCATCCCGCATCAGTTCAGCCGAACCGGCGGCGGAGATGGCTGGTCCGCTCAGAATGGGCAAGTCAGGCTGAGCTTCGGGCGCGATCGGTCCGTGTAAATCACCGGCTGAGTTGAGCACATAAAAGCCGCCGTCACGCCGTACGAGCGCGATTGAGTTATCGTTTCGATAACGGGACGGTGTACCCTGCAATCCCGCGAAACCGTCTGGAATCAGTGCGGAGCCGCTGTGATGGGGCCACAGCGCGAACAACGCGTGCATCCTCAGTGCAAGCTCATGGCCGGGACGGCTGAGACCTGTGATTACGCCGAGTACAAAGAAGGCGCACAGCACTATGCCCGCTAGCCTGACGCCCCACTGGCTGCTGCTATAGGTGCTCTTGCGCTTTTTCTTTTTCGCCGCCACCGCCACTCAACCAACCCCGCTAACCCTCTACGGCCTGAATTTTCCTACGGCCTGATTCTCACCATTCGCCGACCAGCCTGACCTCTGGATCGAGCCAGACGCCGCTGGCCTCCTTGACCTTGTGCCGAGCCATATCAATCAAAGCACGAACCTCTTCGCCACGTGCGCCACCGAGGTTAACGATGAAATTCGCATGGCGTTCGGAGAAGGCTGCACCGCCTAATTGCGCGCCCTTGAGCCCGGCGCCCTCAAGCAGCCGTCCGGCGAAATTCCCGGGTGGATTTTTGAAGACTGAACCCGCGTTCGGGACGCCGTTGGGCTGGCGTGCCGCGCGTTTCGCCTTTAACTCTGCAATCAGCGCCAGCAGCGCAGTGCGATTGCCGTACTGCAAATGAAAATCCACGCTTGTGATGATGAAGCGCGGCGGCAACTCGGTCCGGCGATAGGCGAACCGCACTTCGTCACGCGTGAGCGTACGCGCTTCGCCAGTGGCCGTGACGCCATGCACGGCAGTCACCACGCGTGCAATCTCGCCGCCAAAAGCACCGGCGTTCATCACCAGGCCGCCGCCGACTGTTCCCGGAATACCCTCACCAAATTCGAGGCCAGCCAGTCCATGCTCAACCGCCGCCTGCACCATCGCACCGAACTGTGCCGCGGCGCCTGCATGGAGATCGAGACCGTCGAGCGTAAGCGAGGCAAAGCCTGCGCCGAGCTTGATTACCAGGCCTCGCATGCCGCGGTCGCTCACCAGCAAATTGGTTCCCGCGCCAAGGCAGAAGTAGTTCACTCCATGGCGATAGGCCGATGCAACCGCTTCCATCAATTCGTCTTCGTTCTCAACCGCAATAAACAGATCGGCCGGCCCGCCAATTTGAAACGAGGTCAGGGCAGCTAGCGGAAACTCCCGCTGGATGCGGCCGCCGAAACGTTCGCGCAATTCATGCTCGAGGGCATTCATACGGCCTTTACCTCGGACACCGCTGCTTTTGCCGTTACCGCAGGCTCCTCGCCGAGCAATGCCAGCAGGCGCTCGCCGATTAGATAGACATCACCGGCACCGAGCGTCACGAAAACGTCGCCACGCTTCGATTCGCGTGCGAGCGTCCCCGCCGGTTCGGTCTCATCGCCGAGATAATGAACGTCCAGATGGCCGCGCGCCCGCAACGCCTCATACAGGCGCCGCGAAGTAACGTCGGGTATCGGTTCCTCGCCAGCGGCATAGACATCCGCCAGATAAAGCACGTCGGTGTCGTCGAAGGCGGTCAAGAAATCATCGAAAAGATCCCGCAGCCGCGTGTAACGATGAGGCTGGAACACGGTCACCAGCCGGCGGGCAAAAGCCGCCCGCGCAGCAGCCAGCGTCGCCCGTACCTCAGCCGGATGATGGGCGTAATCGTCGAGCACAAGCCGTCCTGCGGCTTCGCCCTTGAGCTCAAAACGGCGCGAGATTCCTGAGAACGTACGGAGCGCACGTGCCGCGACTTCAAACGGGATCCCCATTTCCAATGTGACGGCGATCGCCGCCAATGAATTCAGTGCGAGATGCCGCCCTGGAGACGGAATTGTCACAGTCCCGAGCGCCACATTGCCACGCATGACCACGAAGTGCGTCGAGAGCCCATCAATTACGATTCGCTCAGCGCGCAGATCTGCATCGGCGGCTTCGCCATACGTGATAATCGGCTTGCGCACGGAAGCCAGCAGCCCGCGGACATTCACGCTGTCGATTCCCAGCACCGCGCGGCCATAAAACGGAACGCGGTTAATGAAGCTCAAGTAGGCTTCGCGCACTCGATCCATCGAGCCGTAATGGTCCAGATGCTCGGGGTCGATATTCGTAACGATTGCGATCGTTGGAAGGAGCAGCAAAAATGAAGCGTCGCTCTCATCGGCCTCAGCCACCATAAAATCGCCACGTCCGAGGCGTACGTTGGTGCCGCGCGCGCGCAGATTTCCGCCTATCGCGACGGTAGGATCAAAGCCTGCTTCTTCGAGAATCAACCCCACCAGCGAGGTCGTCGTGGTCTTGCCATGCGTACCAGCAACTGCAATGCCCTGCCGCGCCATCCGCAGCAGTTCGCCTAGCATTTCGGCGCGCGCAATCACTGGAATTTTCAGCGCCCGGGCCCTGACCACTTCAGGATTGGAGAACTTCACCGCCGACGAAATAATCACCGCGTCGAGGTCGCCCCCGGCGCGCGCTCCGATGTGACTCGGATGATGACCATGTTCAAGTGCAATCCCGAGCGTTGCCAGCCGCCTGGTAGTTGCACTGTCGTGCATGTCGCAGCCGCTCACCTCGAAGCCGAGGCGCTGGCACAACTCCGCTATACCGCTCATGCCGGCGCCGCCGATACCAATAAAGTGCAGTCGCCGGTGGCGCGTCAGCAATCCGGTGGGCAGTCCGCTCATGCCGCTTGATCCCCCTCAATCACCTCAAAGCAGATGCGTGCGATTTGTGCCGCCGCATCCGGCCTGCCCGCCTGCCTCGCCTTACGCCCCATCTCGATAACGCGTGACGGATTGCTCAATAGTTCACGCAATATGGCCGTAAGCTTCTCGGCTAACCGGTCATCGTCATCAACAATGATCGCACCGCCAAGCCGCTCTATTACCCGCGCATTATGCTCCTGCTGATGATCGCGATGGAACGGATATGGTACAAAAATCGCCGCGCGCCCGGCGATGGCGATTTCGCTCACGGTCATCGCACCGCCACGGGCGATAATGAGGCCGGCGCGATCCAATGCAGCCGCCATATCAACGATAAAAGGAATTACCCGTGCCATCACCCCAAGCGGCGCATACTCACGCCGCAACAACTCCACATCAGCCTGTCCGCTCTGATGGACTACCTCAAATTTTATAACATCTTTTGCTAAAGTTTTGAAAGCTGCGATTACGCCTAAATTCAACCGGTGCGCACCAGTCGATCCGCCTAAAACAAGAATTTGCGTAGGAGAACGGATTTCGCGCAGCTCGCACGGAACAAATCCGAGCCGCAGCGGATTACCTGTGACGGCTACCCTGTTGCCTCGCAAGCCGGTTCTTGTATCGGCAAAACCAGTACATATGCGGCGCGCAAAACGCCACAAAAGGCGATTCGAAAGGCCTGGACGCGTATTCTGCTCCATTAAGACCAAGGGCACACGTCCAATTAGAGCCGCGACCGCCATCGGCGCTGAGGCATATCCTCCCGCACTCACCACCAGATCAGGGGAGAATCGGCGCAACAGATTGTGCCCTCGGCGCAACGCCGCGCCAAACTCGGCAATGGCTCGCATCCGCGTCACGACGCCTTTGCCACGCAGCCCTCGTACTGGAAAAAGCTCATAGTGGAGGCCGCTCGACGGGAACCATTGAGCCTCAAAGCCATTAGTGGTGCCGACATGCAGCACTTGAGTCGCGGGACGCTCACGCCGCAGCTCTTCACCTAGCGCGACTGCTGGGAAAAGATGGCCTCCGGTACCACCACCCGCGATAATCACCTTCATTCCACGACTCGCCGATGGGCCAGTGCACTCAGCACACCCAGCGCCGCCATCGCTATCACAATAGAAGTACCGCCATAGCTTAGAAACGGCAGCGGCAGGCCCTTGGTTGGTACTAGCCCAGTGACCACAGCCAGGTTCAGCAACGCCTGCATCGCGATCATCGCGGTTAATCCCACCGCCAACATGCTCGCAAACGGGTCTGGCTCCTCATGCGCGATGCGCAAGCCGCGCACCAGGATGATTCCGAAAAGCGCCAGCACGACCGCCGCCCCCACAAGGCCAAATTCCTCCGTCACCACCGCGAAGACGAAATCAGTATGCGCCGCCGGCAGGTAGAACATCTTCTGGCGTCCAGCGCCGAGTCCGATGCCCCACTTGCCGCCTTCACCCAGCGCTATGAATGATTGAATCAACTGAAAGCCAGCCCCGCGCGCCGCGCGCCATGGATCGATAAAGCTTTCGAGGCGCCTCATCCGGTACGGTTTTGCTACCGCCTGAAGCATCAGGATCACGAACGCCGCTGCCCCGGTTGCCGCCAAATGGCTGGCACGCGCACCACCCGCATACAGCATCGCAAACAGAATCAGGGCGAGCATTACGGTAGTGCCGAAGTCCGGCTGCATCAGCACGAAGACTGCAATAATCCCTGTCACGATCATGGCTGGCAGGGGCCCGCGCTTAAATTGGCCGAGCACCTCCTGCCGCCGTGCAAGGAAGTCCGCCAGAAAAAACACAATCGCAAACTTCACCAGCTCCGACGGCTCGGCCAGCAGAGGTCCGATTCGCACCCAGCGGCGTGCGCCACTGCGGGTTACGCCCAGCCCGGGAATCCAGGTCGCGATCAGCAGCCCCACCGCGATCGCCATCAGCGGCAGCGTCAGCCGCCGCAGCCCGGTCACAGAGAACTGTGACAAGAGCACCAGCACTACAGCACCGGCCACAACATGGCCGAGTTGCAGCTTGAAAAGATGGAACGGGTCGCCATCTTTTTCCTGCGCGAGAAAATAGGTCGTATTGAGCACCATCAGCAGGCCGAATGCGATCAGCGCGGTGGCCGGTATCAGCAGCCACGGATCGGGACGGCGCCGATAGGGAACCCCGTCAAAGCGCCCGAACCAATTCCTGAAACTGTCGCCCACGTTCCGCATAATCCTTGAATTGATCGAAACTGGAACAAGCGGGCGACAACAGCACAGTGTCGCCGCCTACCGCGCGCTGTACGGCAAGCACGAATGCCTCCTTCAAGGTCGAAACAACTTCGGTTGAAGTGCTGCCTGCCAGGGCGGCATGCATCTTTTCGCGCGCCGCCCCATACAGAATCAGCAGCTTGACCTTTTCCCGCAACGGTCCGATAAGCGGGGCATAGTTACCGCCCTTGTCCACTCCGCCCGCCAGAAGAATCACAGGCGGGCGCGAGGCGGCCAGCGCTTCCATTACTGCACCGACGTTGGTGCCCTTCGAATCATCGATATAACGAACGCGATTTTTCTCGCCTACGATTTCAATCCGATGCGGCAGGCCTCGGCTCTCCGCCAGCGCCCGTTCGATCACTGCCGGCTCGATTCCCATCGCGAGTGCGCCAGCCGCAGCCGCCATCGCGTTCGCAAAGTTGTGCGCGCCCAGCAGCCTGAACTGGGCCAGGCTGATGCACCCACGCCGCGTGCCATCATCGAACGCGATCCCCTCATCCTGCCGCCACAGCGCCGGTGTTATTGCGGGAGCTGAGAAGCCGAAACTAATTACATGTGGCGCCAGCGTACGAGCGATTTGCCACACCTGCGGATCGCCGCGATTCAGAATCGCCCAGTCATGCGCGTCCTGGTTCTCAAAGATGCGCTGCTTGGCGCGGCCGTACTCTTCAAGATTGGCGTAACGATCGAGATGGTCATCACTGAGGTTCAGGTAAATCGCGACGTGCGGCTTGAACGTCTCGATCAATTCGAGCTGATAACTCGAAACCTCCGCTATCACTGCCGTGTAATCATCGATGGCTGCATCGGCGAGCGCCGTACCGAGATTACCGCCGACGAACGTCTTGAACCCGGCCTTACGGAAGATTTCGCCAAGCAGAATCACGACTGTACTCTTGCCGTTAGTGCCGGTCACGGCGACGATTGGCGCAGTGATAAAGCGGCTGGCCAATTCGAGCTCGCTGATTAGCGGAATCCGCGCCGCGCGGGCCGCGCGCATCAATGGCGACGAAGGCGGGACGCCGGGACTCGCGACTACCAAATCAACGCCTTCAAGCCAGGCCGGATCCTCATTTCCCAGGCGAATTTCGCCGGCGGGTAAGGCTTCACGTGGAAGGTCAGTCCTGCGTTCGGCCAGCACCAGCCGGGCGCCATGATGGGCCAGCAATCGCGCCGCGGCGAGTCCGCTGACGCCGAGCCCGATCACCATTACGCGCTTGCCCTCGAGTTCCATCGCCGGCCCTTCACCTCAGCTTCAGTGTGCTCAGGGCCACCAGGCCGCAGACGATCGAGATTATCCAGAAGCGAATCACGACGACCGTCTCGGGCCATCCACCAAGCTCAAAATGATGGTGGATCGGAGCCATCCGAAAGATCCGCTTATGCGTCATTTTGTAGTAATAGCGCTGAGTAATAACCGACGCCGCCTCAAGCACAAAAACCCCGCCAGCAATCGGCAGGACCATCTCCTGCTTCGCGAGCAGCGCGACCGTACCCAGCGCGCCACCCAGCGACAGAGCGCCGACGTCACCCATCATCATCGAGGCCGGATAGGCGTTGTACCACAGAAAGCCCATTGACGAGGCGATCAATGCGGCACAGAAAATCGCCACCTCGCCGGCGCCTTCGACGTGCGGCACGTCGAGATAATGTGCGAACTTCAGGTTGCCGGCCACGTAAGTGAAAACCCAGTAGCAGAAGGCTGTGGTCATCACCGGGCCGATCGCGAGGCCGTCAAGGCCGTCAGTCAAATTCACGGCGTTCGAGCAGCCGACGATCACAAACATCGCGAGAGGCACATATAGCCACCAGTGCAGGTTCGGGTGGATGTGCTTGAAAAATGGAAAGGTCAGATGAGTGTCGAATTTAAGCCAGCCGAACAGCACCATCGAGGCGACAAAGGCGCAGGCGAACTGCCACAGCAGCTTGCGCGGTCCACTCAGGCCCCGGCCGCGTCCGCGCCGCAGTTTCAGGTAATCATCACTGAATCCAATCGCGCCGTACGCCAAGGTGACAAAAATCGCGACCCAAACGAAAGGATTGGCCAAGTTTGCCAGCAGCACCGTAGCGGCAATGCACGAGACCAGAATCACCAGCCCGCCCATCGTCGGCGTGCCGGCCTTCTTCTGATGGCTCTGCGGAACTTCGTCGCGAATCGTCTGGCCGATATGAGCAGCGCGGAATCGCGCAATCAACAGCGGGCTAAGTCCCATCGAGAGGGCCAGGGCAGCCAGTCCAGCCAGCACCGAGCGAAACGTCTCATAGCGCAGGACATTAAGCGCTGGATAATGGTCCCGCAGTTGATACAACGCCAGGTAAATCATCGCTGATTCCGGCGCGCCTTCTAATTAGACCGCGCGCGTCCTGCTCCGGTGCCGCCCTGGTGGATTGCTTCCGTGATCTCGCGCACGGCCACGCGGTCGTCGAAGTCCAGCCGCTGCCCGCCGGCCAGCTGATAATCCTCATGTCCTTTGCCGGCGATCACGACGATGTCGCCTGCGCTTGCAAGCTCAAGCCCCAAGGCGATCGCTGAGCGCCGATCGGCTTCAACGAGGTAGCCGCGCTGCGCGCGCGCGTCCGCGAATCGCAAGCTTGCCGTTCCACCGGTGTGCAATCCCGCTTTGACTTCCGCGATAATCGCAAGCGGATCCTCGCTGCGGGGATTATCCGAGGTCAGAATCGCGAGATCGGCCAGCCGTCCCGCGATTGCACCCATGATTGGGCGCTTGCCCCGATCGCGATCGCCGCCGCATCCGAAGACGCAGATCAGCCGCCGCGGACCTAGCGCACGCAGCGCCGTCAGCACCGCTTCAAGGGCGTCCGGCTTGTGCGCATAATCCACCAGCACCTTGACTCCGGGCGGTCCTGGCACCGCCTCCAATCTGCCGGGGGCCCCAAGGCATCTTCTCACACCCTCCACCACCGCGTCCGTCCTGATACCCAAGGCCACCGACACAGCGGAGGCGCCCAATATGTTGCGTAGATTGATTTCACCCAGCAGCGGGGAGACCAGCTCGAAGCTTTGGCCGAGCGCGCGCACTTTCGCTCGAATTCCGTTGATTCCGGCAGTCCAACTCTCAGCTTGAACATCGAGATCCGCGCCGAGGCCGAAGCTAACTTTGCGTCCGCTCACCACGGCCAATATTCGTTGTCCGAAGGAATCATCACCATTAACGATTGCGATAGGCTCAGCCGCACGGCTCCTCGGCAACAGCTCGGTGAACAATCGCAGCTTCGCGGCAAAATAGTTCTCCGTCGTGCCGTGATAATCAAGATGATCGCGGCCTAGATTTGTGAACAGGGCCACTCGGAAATGCAGTTCGTCGACGCGGCGTTCTTCGAGTCCGATCGAGGAAATTTCCGCCGCGGCTCCACGGACGCCTGCCTGTTCCATCTCCGCCAGCGCGCTTTCAAAGTCAGCCGCTTCAGGCGTGGTCAGGCCGCTGTAGAGCTTGCGGTTGTTGGCAAAAATTCCGATCGTGCCGATAATTCCGCACGAAATCCCGGCGGCAGCGAAAATCGACTGAATCAGATAAGTGGTAGTGGTTTTGCCGCTGGTCCCGGTCACGCCAATCAAATCGAGCCTGCTGCTTGGCGCGCCGTAAAAACGCGAGGCGGCCACGCCCATCAGGGCGCGTGGCCGGTCGCATTCTAGCAAAGCCTGCTCAGGACGCGCGCTTGCACCATCCCAACTCCGCACCACCGCGGCACGCGCTCCGCGGCTGAACGCATCCTCAACATTGGAACGCGCCTGTTCATCGGAGCGCGCTGTGGAAAAAAACAGATCGCCGGGCCGAATCTTGCGCGAATCGTAACCCAATCCGGTGATCTCGGTTTCCCATTCACCATGAAA
>DATJUF010000279.1:0-18421 GCA_035502655.1 Binataceae bacterium (SeqCode) | reverse complement strand
GCGATGCGGCGTTCGCGGGGTTCAACCAGAGGTGGATGCGCACGCTCGTGCGGCGCGCGCTCGATGAGTTGCGAAACGAAGTAAGAGAGAATCATGCGAGCGCGAATCAATGGGAATCACGCGAGCAAGCGATCGCCGAGGCGGTGCGGCGGGCGGCCGCGGCGGCGCGCCGCGATGAGCCCACGCTCCGGCGCGTGGTCAATGCGACCGGCGTCGTGATCCACACGAACCTGGGACGGAGCCGTTTGGCAGAATCTGCGATCGCGGCGATGGCCGAAGCTGCGCGCTCGCCGGTTAATCTCGAATATGACCTTTCGAGCGGCGAACGCGGCGAGCGCGACAATCTGGTCGAGGAGCAAATTTGCGCGCTGACGGGAGCGGAAGCGGCAGCGGTCGTCAACAACAATGCCGCCGCAGTGCTGATCGTATTGAATACGCTGGCGCAGGCACGCGAAGTGATCGTTTCGCGCGGCGAGCTAGTTGAGATCGGCGGCGCCTTCAGAATCCCCGACGTGATGGCGCGCAGCGGCGCTCGGCTGCGCGAAGTTGGGACGACGAATCGCACACACGCGCCGGATTACATAGCGGCGATCAACCCGGAGACGGCGCTGCTGATGAAGGTGCATCCGTCGAATTACCGGATAGTAGGATTCACCTCCGATGTAGAGTTGGAAGAACTGGCCGAGATCGGCAAAGCGCATGGCTTGCCCGTAATCGAGGATCTTGGATCAGGCGCATTGATCGACCTGCAAGCCTATGGCTTGCCGCGTGAGCCGATCGTGGCTGAACGGATCGCAGCGGGCGCCGCACTGGTGACTTTTTCTGGCGACAAGCTGCTGGGAGGGCCGCAGGCTGGATTAATCGCGGGACGGCGCGATTTGATTGAATTGATTCGGCGGAATCCACTGCGCAGGGCTTTGCGTTGCGACAAGTTGACACTCGCGGCGCTCGAAGCGACCCTCAGGCTCTATCTGCGCAGTGACGATGTTGCCGGGCAATTACCGACGTTGAGGATGCTCGTCCTGCCGGTCGCCGAACTCGAGCGGAGAGCCGAGGTGGCGCGCGAAATGCTTGCGCATACATTAGGCGCCGGATTCACAATCGAAGTGGTGCCGTCAACTGCCGAGATTGGCTCGGGAGCCTTGCCGGCGGAGCCGATCGAATCGCGAGCGCTACGTGTGAGGAACCCTGCGATAGGTGCGAACGCGCTAGCGGCAATGCTGCGGTGTGCGCGGCCTGCGGTAATCGGGCGGATCAGGGATGATGCAGTCTACCTGGATATGCGCACGATTGAAGACCCGCAGTTGCTGGCAATCAGCTTGCCACAACGTCCAGTATGAGACCTGCGCCTTCTAAAGCGAACCTTGCTAAAAACGCTGGACGGGAGAAAGATGCGATGAAGCCGCTGATTCTATGGAGGATGTCATGCCGGACAAAACCTACAAAATCATTGAAGTGGTGGGCGTCTCTAGCGAAGGTGTCGATGACGCCGTGCGCAACGCAATCACCAAGGCTTCGCAGACCCTGCGGAACATGGATTGGTTTGAGGTAAAGAATATCCGCGGAGCAGTGAATGGCGGCAAGCCTGAATTTCAGGTTGAAGTGCGTATTGGCTTCCGGCTGGAAGGTGCCCCAGTGTGACCTGAAAGTGCGCGCCTCGCTGCCACGCAAGTAAGCGCTAGCGGCCACCGCACCTGGCTGCGACCATCCCGTGTGGGTTGGTGTTGTGCGGTCGCCGCGCCTATCATAGCCGCGTGGAGGTGGGCGACCGGCGATGAAAATCTGTCCGCGCTGCGGCAAGACCTATCCTGAGGCAGAACGTTTTTGCGAGACTGACGGCACTGCGCTGGTAAGTTCCGCGAGCGCGGCTCGGCAGACCGTTGCGACGCCGGACGCATCCGCCGAAACGGGCGGAGGCGGCACCTGTCCGGAATGTGGAGGCAGAGCGGAGCCCGGCGAGACGATCTGCAACTACTGCGGCACTCGCCTGGCGCTTGACACTGGTGGAACGGTACCGTCCGCCGGGTCTGGCAATAGCGGCCTTGCGGCTCAAGGGCGAGGACTTAATCCAGAGGATTACGCGCCCGCGCATGAACAGACCGGTGCTTTTGGGGATACCGGTTTCGGTCAGGATCCCAGCTTCGGCTCACAGCCGGATTACGAGCAGCATTCTCAATATGGCGAACCCCGGCGCCGGGTGATTGGCACACTGGGCTACGCTGCGGCGGCGATCGTCGCCCTGGCGGCAGGTGCAGGTTTAGCGGTCTATCTAACCACGCGGCATGAGGGGCCGCCAGCGCCGATCGCGCAGGTTTCGCCAAAGCCGTCACCGGCGGCCGCTGCGCTGCCGTCAGGGCCTGAAGCCACCCTTGCGACGAATATGCAAATCCGGATCACCGGTCCCGATCTGGCAGCGTCGTTGCAGCGAAACGTTTCGTCAGCCCAGACGGTGTTTGAGGCCAATAAAGCAGGCCTGCTTGATACGTATAAACAGGCGCTGGCAGACGATCCCTCGTTGCACGACGGAATGGTTGTGCGGCTTAGCATAAACCCGGATGGAAAGGTGGCGAGCGGCGGCGTGATCACGTCAACGGCGGCCAATCCCAGCCTCGATGCTGAAGTCGTGAACAAGATGAGCGTGTGGAAATTTCCGCCGGTGAGCGGCGGCCGTCCGGTTAATATCGACTACCCGGTTGTCTTCGCGACCAATTCTGCTGATATGGCTTCGCTCGGCTCCGCGCTGAATGCGAAGCTGGCGAGCGTCGGGCCGAGCGAGGCGCCGGAGTACACCTCGGCCCCGATGCCGGCTCCCACGCCGGCTGTCGCAGCCCTGCCTCCAACCGCTCCAGCAACCCTCCCGCCAACGGCACCGGCCGCGCCTGCCGCATCGGCGCGGGTGGCCTCACACCATGCGCACAACCGCCATCATGTAGAGGCACGGCGCAAGCCATCGCTGACGGACGAGGTGACGGCAGCTTTGCGGGCGAACCGGAGGACGCGGCGGGTCCGGGCCTACGCCGGTTCGGGCGGCGTAGTGACATTGACAGGCAAGGTCTTTGACCAGAAGGACAAGGCGTACGCGGAGCGGATCGCACGTAACGTCAATGGTGTGAGCACGGTAATCGATGATATGACCGTCGAGACAGCACAATGGGCGATAAATCAGGACCGAATCCAGCAGGAGCTGCGCAACGCAGGGCTTAACGGGGTGACCGTGCGGGTGATCGGAAGCGATGCCTACCTTGACGGCGAGGTGAAAACGAAACTGGATAAGGAGCGTGCGGTTACGATCACGATGTCGGCAGCGCCGGTTCACGTGAGAGGCAACTTGATCAGAGTGGTGCCAGGTAATATTTTTGGCTTTTAATGTTAGAAGTTTTAGTTGGCTCACAGAAGGTTTAGAGGCCAGGATTTTTCTCCTAAGCGTGCCGATCGCTGTTGACATTGTAACGGTGCGATGGCTATATGAGGTGAAGAGGCTCACCTGTCCGTCCTTTCGTATCAGAGAGGTTCTCACAACTAATGGCTGACGCGCCTACGTCCTGCAAAGAGGCTTTCGAGCAATCGCCTAGCCGGTTCAACAAAGAAGCGGCGAAAGGCTTGAATGCGGTTTATCAATTCGATCTGTCTGGTGACGGCGGCGGCAAATGGCATATCGTCATCAATAATGACCAGTGTACCGTCAGTGAAGGCGCGCATCCCTCGCCGAACATCACACTTTCGATGGTAGCGAAGGACTATCTGGATATGCTGGCCGGCAAGCTGAACGGGCAGATGGCATTTATGACAGGCAAGCTGCGGATCGCTGGTGACTTAGGTCTCGCGCTTAAGTTGCAGAGCCTTTTCAACTAAGGACGGAAAGGCGGCCTCCGGCGAGTTTCACATGCTATAAGGGCTTGAATTGATCGATAACTACCCGCCTGAAGAAACAGCCAGAGCGCAATTCGGCGTAGCAACGAACAAATAATTATTGGCAGGTCTCAAGATCTCGGAGCGGAGAAGCCGCGGTTTCATACGATAGTGTAAATCGGTTTGGCCGGTTAGCGCAGAGAACTATACAATCGACTATTGCTGATGAGCGTGCGGTGCCAGGCGTTCCTGAACTCACTGTCTGATTTGCATAGAATCTTCAAACATATTAAGAGCGTGACCTTATCAACCGCTGCCGGACTGTGAAAGGACTCTGATGAGCGCCGAGGAAAACAACGAGGAATCAATGAACGAGGAACAACAGGCGCAGAGCGCCCAAGATCGTGACGGCGAGGCGGTAGCGTCGAAGCTGTCGAAGGAACTGAACAATTGGCGGCGGCGCAGGACTTCAGGGCGCCCGCATCGATTTGATGGCGGCAAGAGCAACGGTAACTTTCAGGCTGATGCGGCCCGCACGATTAAAGTGCGCGGACACGAGACGCTGGTGATTCGCAAGCCGAAGTTGACTGGCAAGCCTTCGATGACGCCCGATCAGAATCGCTAGATTTCGTCTTCTCTCCGTGAGGCACGTCCCGTGGTTTAGACGCCGCGAGCGTGTTGCCTCTATACCATCCGTTCCGATCGGAGAAATCACTATTCCAGGCGAACGATGCAGCACTTGCGCTGCCAATTCAACCCTGCGGTGGGCCAATGTATCTTTTTCCGGTCCGCTGCGACGCATGTCACTATAGGTGCGTATATACTTTCAATAGCACCTAAGCAGCTATTTCAGGCCGATTGACCACCCAAGTCTGACCATTTCAGCTAGGGCGGAAAAAATTGCCGCTCCCCATCAGTTGATTGAGCACCGCTCCCAACGAACAGTCAGTTCACGTGGGCCGCGTCATTGGCCCATGTGTTGCCACAGTTAACTCGTAGTTCATTTAAGCCAGCGACTCTGTCACCTATCAGCGCATGAGCGAGTGTATCCGTGGCTGCTGTGGGGTACGGGTTCGTGGAGCAAGGCCCGAGAGAAGCGAGGCATGGGATATGTGATCGCGTGAGAGCAGTTATCGATACTACTGTTGAGTAGCGGTTGCATTGAAAGACTGAAAGCATCGGCTGTGCGTGAAAACAAAAGGAGATGAGTATGAGTGGTAAAGCTGAAGAGATAAAGGGTCGAGTAAAGGAAGCTGCTGGTACGCTTACCGATGACGAACGGATGAAGCGGGAAGGCAAGATTGATCAGGCCTCAGGCAAGGTCAAGCAAGCCACTGAGCATGTCGTTAACAAGGCGCGTGATGCGGCCAAAGGCGGCGACTAAAAATAGCATTTCCTGTGATGGCAATGGGTTGTGATTAGCAGCTGAATTGCCGGGAGTTGAGAACGGCGGCGCCAGCCAAGTGGCGCCGCCGTTCTCTCAACTGGGGTTCTATCAGAAGGGGTCAATATTAATCGAGGAGTTGGTTCGGCCTCTATGGAGCGAAATGTTAGAAACGCGTCGCACTAGAATCGAGAGTCTGCTGATAAAGGCGAAAGTATAAAGATGATGAAGACAATCAAAGTGTTGACGGCCGCAGCGTTGGTCGGCGGTACAGGTGCTATTTTTGCCGGATGTAATTCGTCGGCGAGCATCCTGCCCCATAAACTGGTTGCGACTTCAGGAGAAAGCACAGTCCCGCTTTATCCTGATGAGCAAACTTATTTGAAGGTATCGCATTCGGCGCAGGAGGGCGGAATCACAGGGGTAGCCGGTAATGTGCAGAAAAGCTTCGTCGCGAAGCAAATCAACAATCAGACGCCCGTGAAAATATTGTCGAGCGATAGCAACGGCAGTGAGGTCGAAATTACTCAGGGCGCGATGAAGGGCCAGGCGGGCTTCGTAGCCGCTCAGAATGTGGACTGATATCCGGCTACGCAGATGACTGACTAATCGCTGGCGCCAGTGATTAGTCAGATCTAAGTATTTCCGGAATGCGCAAGGCTGAAGTTGCCAGCCGAGTACATCCGCTTACGCTATATAATTTAATGGAATTAAATGCGCTGCCACGGTTTGAGGTGCCTGTTTCTTGCCAGTCCGGAAAACCTAACACAGCTCGGCGCGGCAATGGGCATGCGATAGGTATCTTGCCACCGGCACAGCGGCTAGTTCCAGTTTAGAATCGTTACAAACCTGAGATTGCGCCACCTGAAGCAAGTTTGGGCAATCCATGGTTAAGATCATCAAATACCGGAGATACTGGCTTTCGGCTGCCGTTAGCGGCATATAAAATCGATGTCGATAACGGAAACTAGAGCGTAGTAGCGGACAGCGAAGCGAGGTGAAGAATGGCGAATGAAGCCGGTTTTATCGGTCTTGGCGCAATGGGTATGGCGATCTCAGCTAACCTCGTCGCCGCCGGAACGAAACTGTGCGTTTACAACCGCACCGCTGCAAAAGCAGCGCCGCTGGTCGCGAAGGGCGCTGTGCAGGCACGGACAGCAGGCGAGGCCGCGGTACCAGGGGGGATTGTCTTTACCATGCTCTCCGATGACTCTGCGGTGCGGTCCGTTACTGAGGGCGATAATGGCTTGGCGGCGCGATTGGCGCCAGGTGGAATTCACGTTTCGATGAGCACGATCTCGCCAGCTACCGCACGGGAGCTTGCGCGTTATCATGCGGAACGCGGCAGTATTTACCTCGCGTCGCCGGTGTTCGGGCGGCCGGAGAATGCGGAGAAGAAACAACTAGTGGTCTGCGTCTCGGGCGCAGGGGCGGCGAAGGAGCGCGTACGTCCGATGCATGAGGCAATTGGACGTGCGATCTATGACTTCGGTGAAACGCCGGATGCCGCCAATGTCGCCAAACTCGCAGGAAATTTCTTAATCGGAGCTGCTATCGAATCGATGGCCGAAGCTTTTACAATGGCAGAGAAAAGCGGCGTCGACCGGCTCAAGCTGGCGCAGATGCTGACTCAGACGCTGTTTGCGAGCCCGGTCTTTCAGAACTATGGTTCGATGGTCGCCGAAAAACGCCATCTGCCAGCCGGATTCAAGCTGCCGCTTGGACTGAAAGACTTCGATTTGGTGCTGACGACAGCAAGCGAGGCACGAGTGCCGATGCCGATCGCAGGCCTCGTCAAGAATCGTCTGCTCGCTGCGCTTGCGAAAGGGCGCGAGGAACTGGACTGGTCGGGGCTGGCGTTGGGCGTGTTGGACGAAGCCGGAATAAAATGACCGTAGCACGTAACTGACTGTGATTGTCACGCCGTGTGAGACGGCTTAGACACACGCTTTGACACATTAAACTTACTTCAGATCTGATTGTCTGATCGGGCGGCGTGAACTATTGTTAGCCAACGTGCCGTCGGCCCGGGCGCGAATCGAGCAAATACGTGGCGGAAGCGATCCAGCACGAACAAAAGCTCTGGTTGATTTTGTTCCAGATCAAGGCGATCAGGGCGCGGCTTAACTCGCTGGCGGTTCAGCACGGCCTCTTCTGGACGCTGGCGCTGGCGATTGGGGCCGCGGCGGGAATCGTGGGCGCGGCGCTTACGCTGGGTCCGCTCACCTTTCTCATGATTGCGGTGATGCTGGCAGTCACCGCATGCACTGGTATTTTTGCCGTTGCGCGGTCGGCGTGGCGGATGCTCGCGAGTCCGGCACGGGCGGCCGCTATCGCCGACAGCCGAACGGACTTGAAAGGCCGGCTCGCGACGGTTCATGCCTTGGCTACAAGAGGGCATCAATCGTTCCTATGGCCCTACCTGGTCGAAGATACCTACGGAGCGCGCCAGAGCTTTGAGCCGTCGCGGGTCGAGCCAAGATGGTTTTCGCGCTCAGTCTGGGCGCTTATTGTCGCATTGCTGCTTGCAGGCTTGGTGCTTGATGATAGCCTGATGAGCCGGATACGGGGGGCCTCAATTGCGGCGAGCGGCAGTACCATTCCAGAAACCGTCACGGCTGACATCAATAATTTAGATATTCGTTCAGCGGATCCAGCGTTAGCGCCAAACGCCGAGATTTACGCTGATCCCGCGACTCTGAAAAAGTTGCAGGATCGCATAGCCCAGGAAAACGCACGGAATGGCGGATTATCCAAGCTGGTGGACAAGGCACGCAGCTTCGCTGGCAACCTTCAAGGCGATATCGCGGGACGCCCACAGAATCAGCCGCCGGTGCAGATGCATTTGACCGATAAAAGTGGCCAGCCGGATGATGGAAATGCCAGCAGGGAAGGCAATCCCCCGGGCGCGCAAGCAGATTCACGCAACCGTAGCGCATCAGGCGCGGGTCAGGACAATCAGGGCGATATGGCAAATCAGCCACCACCTGACGGCGCAGTACCACCAAGTAATGGGCTAGCGGCGAATTCCGGAGTACCAGGGCCGCAGAATCCCGCTGATACGCCAAATGGCCAGCCGCCCGATTCAAAGTTGACAGACGGCGAGGGGCAAGGATCCGATCACGGCTCGGGAAGCGATCCGTCGAGCTTGTTTGGCCAACCGAGTGCGCAAGAGCTCGGCAGCGACAATTTCAAAATTGCGATAGATGCGGAGCCTTCCACCGAAGCTTCGGGACCGGGTAGCCCCGGTTACCTGCCGCCGAGAGTGCGAATACCGATCAATCCCTCGCAATACCCTGACGAACCGTTGGCGCGGGGGTCGATTCCGGCCGCCGATCAGATGACGATCAAGCGGGTGTTTGAACGATGAGCGAGGCAGCAGCAATTGCGGCTGAGCGGGTGACGATCGCAGATTTCGCGCGTCTCTTTCGGCGGATTCAAGGCGAAGTGCACAAGGTGATCGTCGGCCATGAACAGGCGGTCGAGCAACTCCTCAGCGCCCTGTTCGCCGGCGGGCACGTATTGATTGAGGGTGTACCGGGAACGGGCAAGACCACGTTGGTCAAGGTGCTGGGTCTGGCGCTCAACCTGAGTTTCAACCGGATTCAGTTTACCGTTGATTTGATGCCAGCCGATATCACTGGGACACGGGTAATCCTGTCGGTTGATGGGCGGCGTGAATTCAGTTTTCAGCCTGGGCCGATTTTCGCGCATCTGCTGCTCGGCGATGAGATCAACCGCGCAACCCCGAAGACCCAGTCAGCGCTACTCGAGGCGATGGCGGAATTGCAGGTGACGGTGGCAGGGACGACCTATCCGCTCGCACCGCCCTACTTCGTTATGGCGACACTGAATCCGATCGAGATGGAAGGAACCTATCCATTGCCGGAGGCGCAGCTCGACCGCTTTCTGTTCAAAGTCCAGCTCGGCTATCCGGGCGAACGGGAACTGGTGCGGATTGTCAGCTCGACTACCGGGCCGGAGCAGGCTGGAATCGAACCGGTGTTTGCAGCCGGTGAAGCGGCCGAACGGATCGAGGAACTGAAGCGGCTGGTGCGTGAGGTAATGGTCGCGCCGCCGATCGAGCAATACGCGGTGCGGATGGTGCGTGCGACGCAGCCTGATAACGCGCGAATTATGGGCGGCGAACGCTCGGCGTTAGCCGTCGATGCGGTGAACCGCTATGTAAGCTTCGGCGCGAGTCCACGCGGCGCCCAAGCGTTGATCCTTGGAGCCAAGGTGCGGGCGATGCTCGACGCGCGTGCGAATATATCTTATGAGGATATCGACAGCATCGCGGCGGCAGCGCTGGAGCATCGGCTGATGCTCAACTACGCGGCTCATTCGGATAATGTCAGCGCCGGTCATATCGTCGAACAGGTCGTCAGGGCGGTTCGCGCAGCGCGCGATTAGGCGGAGGTTCATGCTCGAGAAGCGCGCCTTCGAGCCCGATTATCTGGAGCGGCTGGACGGCCTGGTACTGGGGGCGCGGCGTGCGCGCACGGTTCGGGCGGGACGGCGGGTGCTTGGCCGAGTACAGGGCACTGGTATCGAGCCGGAGGATTTTCGTGAATACCGGATCGGCGACGACTTGCGATTTCTCGATTGGAACGCCTACGCGCGGCTCGACGACCTAACGATCCGCACCTTCCGCGTCGAACGCCAGGTCGAGATGACGATTCTGATTGACGCGAGCGCCTCGATGGGCCTGCCGCGTGATGATGACAAGCTGGGACTTGGACTACTGCTGGGCGCGTCTCTGGCCTATATCGGGATGAATGAGAATGACCCGGTGCGGCTGGCGACATTCGCATTGCGGCATGGTACGCCGGACCTTGTCCTGACGCCGTTTCGACGTCGGCGGGAGACTTATCCGGAGTTTCGGGATTTTGTCAGCGCTACAAAGTGTGGCGGCGAGACGAAGTTAGGCGCCGCGGTCCATCAATTGATGCGTGAGCGGCGGTTGCCTGGAATCGTGGTAATTATTTCGGACTTTCTCGTGAATGCGGCCGATTACGCAGACGCTCTGGGTCAACTACTCGCGGCACGCCATGAAGTGAAAGCGATTCATGTAATGGGCGATCGCGAACGCGAAGGCAATTATCCTGCCGGGAGCTATCGGGTGCGCGATTGCGAGACCGGCGTGACGAGCGAAATTACGTTTGGTCCGGCAGCCGCGGCGCTTTGCCGTCAACGGGCAGAACGGCACGCGGCACAGGTCAGCGGCTTCTGTGTCCGGCACGGTATCACCTATATGCCCGCCTTCGGGGCGGCACGGTTTGACGAAATACTAACTAACGAGTTTCCGCGCTTTGGGATAATGGCCTGAGGATGGGGCTGCTCGAACCGATCAACCTGCTGTACGCAGCGAGCCTCGCGGCGCTGGTGCTGATCTATCTGCGTGCGCGTTCGCGGCCAACGATAGAAGTCGCCTCCCTGATCCTGTTCGAGGAAGTGCCGGCGCCGGTGGCGAAGAGCCGTTTCCTGCGGCTGGATGTGCCGTTCTGGCTCGAGGCGCTTGCACTCGCCGCCCTGACGCTGGCGGTCGCTGGACTTTACGTGAAGACCATGCACCAGCAAGGCCATTTCCGGCGTCACGCGCTGGTGTTTGATCTGGGCGCTGGAATGGGTGCGACAGTTGATGGCCGCACGCGGCTTGATCAAGCGCGGCAGTCCGCTGTTCGGCTCGTGGACGACGCGGCGGCTGGTGACGAGTTCAGCGTAATCAGCTATGCGCTCGAAGCCAAGACTCCGCTGCCCATGACGAACCGCAAAGCGGATGTACGGGCCGCGATCGCGGCCCTGCGGGTGGTGGATGTGGCTCCTCGTCCCGCGGCGGCGCGGGCAGCTTTAATCCGAGCGCGGAACGCCAACAGTATCGACCTGTATAGTGATCGGCCACTGGCGCAGAATATTATCGCCGATGCTGCGCTGCCAGTCGCAGTCGAGTTTCACAAAACCGGAGAGGCGGCGGCTAATCTAGCGATAGTTGGCCTTGATCCCGGGATGCCAAAGGCTGCTCAAGGCCGTTGCCTGATCCGCAATTTCTCGATACATCCGGAACCTTTCGAGTTGGAAATCGACGCCGGCGGCCGCAAGGTCTTTCATTCGGCCCTGATTGCCGAGCCGGGCGGTGAAGTGGTGGTGCCATTCGGGCCGTTGACCGCGGGCGGATTGGTGCGTGCGCGAATCGTAACGTCCGACGCGCTGGCAGCTGACAACGAGCGTTTTGCAATTGCGCCTTCAATCGCAACCGAGCACGCACTGGTGCTATCACCGGAGCTGTCCGTGCGCGACGATTTGGCGCGTCTGCTGCTCGCGGTGAATCCCAACTTTATCGTTAGCGCGGGCGACCCTAACCAGAAAGGTACCTTTGACGCAACACAGAAGTACGCACTCGCGATCCTGCATGATTGCAGTGGCGACGGCATCGATGCTGCGTCACGGATGTATATCTTCCCCGAACCGCCATTTCCCGGAGTTCATGATAACGGCCCGGCTCAGGTAGTCAGTTCGGTCGCGCTAGCTGAGATGGAGCAAACCACCAGTGCGGGTCCGCTAAGCGCGCCGGTTCTGTTAGGACCTTCGCGGGTAATCAAACTGCCGGGCTGGATGACAGCGACGGCGCGAGGAGCGGGCGCTGTTCAGCATGCTCTGATCCCGCTGGCGGCGATCGGCCGGCAAGAGGATGGCGTAGTTGGCGTAATTGCGTTCGATGTCCGCAACCATCTGCTGCTTGATCCGGATCGCATGGAGGCGCTGGTGCTCACGGTCGACATGCTCCGGCGGATGGTGGCACCGGTGCATCTACAGGTCGCCTCTACCGGCAGCTATGTTGACGTTGCGGCGGCACCTCGGCCGGCGAGGCTGATCGCACCGGACGGAACGGTGCAGACGATCATGCCGGATCAATGGGGGCAGGTGCATTTCCGTCCTATGATGGCAGGCCGCTATCGGCTGATCGAGGGCGATACCGAAACGCAGGTGCTGGCGAATTATTATGACGCGAGTGAATCGGATCTCGAAAGCGCCGCGGTGGCGGTGACGAAGCCGCCTCCAAGGCCGGCGGTGATGCAGCGCGGCAGGCTCGAGGTGCAGCCGTTTACGATCCCGTTAATCGTTCTGGCGCTGATCGCACTGATTGGGGAGTCGCTACTGCTGGCGCGGCGTGCACAGCATTGGGGGATGAACAGTGTTTGAGCATCCCGGAATGCTGTGGTTGCTGGTGGCCGCGCCGATCGTGGCCGCACCCTCGATCCTGGCGATGCGGGCGGGGCGGATTCGGGCAGGCGGCTTATCCGCATTACTGAGGGTCGGATTGTTCGCGACGCTGGTCTTGATGATCGCGGAGCTGCAGGTGCCGGTCCAATCAGCAGCACACCGGATGGCGGTGGTCGTCGCCGTGGACCAATCAAGTTCGATCGCACCGACACAAATGCAATGGATGGAAGGGCGGCTGGCGGCGATTCGCGCGGCGATGAATCCACATGACCAACTGGCGGTGATCGGCTTTGGCCGTGATGCGCAGTTGATCAAGCCGCTCGGGGATCCACGGCTGCCGGCGGATCTGAGCCTGAGCGCCGATCCCAGTGCGACCGATATCAGCGGCGCGCTGACCACCGCGATCGGCCTGTTCCCACCTGCCGACGAAAAGCATCTGATCCTGTTTAGCGACGGGAATGAGACCCAAGGCAGCGCCCGTGATGAACTGCCGGCGCTGGCAGCCGATGGCGTGCGAGTTTATAGCGCCGCCCCGCCGCTGCCCTCCAGTGCGCGCGTGGCGCTGACTAACTTCGAAGCGCCATCAGTAGTACACGCAGGAGTGAGTTTCGCGCTGCGGCTCGATCTGGATAGCGAAGCAACCTCACCGGTCGATGCTCAAGTCAAACTGCTGAGTGATGGCAATGCAGTCGGCGGGCAGCAGATCACCTTAAGAACGGGTTTGAACCGTTTCGAGCTTCCGTACCGGATCGAGAAACCGGGAGCGTACCTGCTCAAGGCGGAAGTGAGCGTGCCGCCGCCCCTGGTCAGTGTTAATGCGAGCGCCGAAACGGCGCTATCAGTGTCCGCCCCGCCGCGCGTTCTGGTGATTGCGGCCGTGGCACCCGAGAGCCTGATCAAGGCCTTGCAGTTGCGCGGTTACAATGTAGCTCAAACCGGACCGCATAATCTGCCGTCCGACCCGCGCGCCTATCTCGCCTATCAAGCGGTAGTGCTAGCCAATGTTACGGCTGACGCGCTTGGCGAAAATGCGCAGTACGCGTTGAACCGTTACGTTGCTGATTACGGCGGCGGACTGATCGTAACCGGCGACACTTTGCGCGATCCCAAGTTTCGAGGCAGCGAACTGGAGAAGACGCTGCCGATTAATTTTGTCCCACAGCCGCCACCACCGACCCGCGAACCGATCGCCGTCTATCTGCTGATCGATCGCTCGAATTCGATGAGTTACAACTCACGTTATCCGGCCGTGCGCGATTACGAGCGCATCCGTTATGCGAAGCAGGCCGCGATCGCGCTGCTGAACCAGCTCGATGATACCGATTACGCGGGGGTTATCGCATTTGATTCTGAGCCGTATGTACTTGGCCATTTGCGGCCAGTGGGTGAGGACCGGGAGGAACTGGTCAACCGGGTTTCGCGGCTCGAACCGGGCGGAGGGACTGACTTTAAAGAAGCACTCGAGATCGCCGAACGCGAGATCCTGGCCAGCGGGATTGCAGTTCGCGAAGTAATCCTGCTGACCGACGGCGATACGAATCGGCAATACCATGATCACGACCAGTTGATGGCCGATTATGCCAAGGAACAGATTCCGGTTTCGACGATCAGAATCGGCCCGGACTTGGAGAATCTGCGCTTATTGCAGGATTTCGCGCGCAACACAGGTGGTATTTTTTACCGAGTAGAGGACATCACCAAGCTGCCACAGTTGCTGGTCAATCTCACCCATGAAGCCGAGAACTTCAAACGTCATGAGCACACGCGGGTGACTGTGGAGTCCCAGAGCGCGATTCTGAATGGAATCGATCCGGCAAAGATACCTCCGATGGATTTCTATGATCAGACCGACCCTAAGGAGGGGGCAGAGGTGCCGTTGGAGGTAACCTTGGGTACGAATAGCGCCCCGCTTTTGGCCACGTGGCAATACGAACTTGGCCGCAGTGCAGTCTTTACCGGAGATCCGGACTCGCTGGGATCGCTAGCCTGGATCCGATGGGATCATTACGCAGAATTCTGGTCGCAATTAGTTTGCTGGGTGGCGCGGCCGGGCGATGCCGGACCCTTCACGCTACTGGTGGTCAATTCGCCCGATGGATCTTTAACAATCGAAGCCGAAAAAGCGGATACCGCACCGGTGACAAATCTCTTCGCGCGGATTACCGGACCCGCGCGGGCAGTTGACGTTGCGTTGACCCAGGTGGGTGATTCGCTCTACCGGGGTAACTCGGCGCCGTTACCGCGCGGAAAGTACGATGTAGTCCTCATGGTCAAGGCCGGCGATACAGAACGGGTGTTGCTGGAGCGGCCAATCGCGGTAGCGGGCCGGGGTGCCGCCGATGCGGCTGAATTGCGGCTGCGCCCCCCCAATTACGGCTTACTACGAGCATTGGCGGAGAATACCGGCGGACGCTTCGATACGCCCGTAGCCGAAGACCTCCGTCCGGTTGGGGCGACAGTTATCGGTTATCGGGGGGTTAACGGGACATTATTGCCAATCGCAATCGTGTTGATGCTCGGTGAGGTTTTCATCCGTCGCCGCTTACTGGGCGATTGAGGAAAGGTCCGCTTACCGTCCTTCTTCCTATTTTGCGGCTTTGTGCCAAAGCTGTTACAGCAGTAAGAGCGAACAGTGCACACGGAGTCGGCGACTTGCTAGCCGCCGACTTGATCAGGCCATTCGTTGCGAGGAAATTATTGACCGCCCAAAGCTGAAGACTTGTAACCAAGCCCAAGCCGCGGCTGGGCCTCGCTACAACTTAATTGGCGGCCTCGCTCTGGCGCAACTCCTCCAGTTGAGCGGCGCCTTGATGCATCCGCCAATCATCGATAGCTTCGACATTGAAGCGCCAATCGCTGCCGATTTTGAATCCGGGCAATTGGCCCTTTTTGAGCAGGCGATAGATGGTCGAACGATGCACGCGGAGGTATTCCGAGAGTTCGCTGACGGTCAGAACTTTCGCGTCAGCAAGAGACTTGTTGCGTTTGAGATTTCCTAACATGGGCAACTCACCTGAAGCAAATGGATTTTGGTCAGCTTGTGTGCCTATCGCGCGTAATTTGAAAGCACAAATCGCGCCTGCCTTCTTAACGTCGCCTTCCAGAAACTAAGCAGCCTTTCTGAAGGATAAGCCACCGTCCGCACTGAAGAATACTATAGAGCAAGCTACAGCACAATCAATACTGTTTCTAGCGATGGTAATAGAGGCATATTCATCAGCCGACTTTTACACATGTGGCGCAGACACTGAGGTTTTGTTTAATAACGACTATCAACAATCTTTGGACTGGATAAGCTAGGTGTCTCCTACGGTAAGACGTAATAGGAAGCGATGGGTTTCACCCGAATCACACCAAGCGATTGTTTTTGTCAAAAATTACAGACTTTTGATCCGCATATCCGACGCCGAACGAGGCTACGTCTTGTCGCCGCAATATTTCGGGGCTAGGTTCCATTACCGATCGTTTCGTGAAAACGCAGGTGGAACTTTTGCGGCCCGCTAACTGCCGTCCTCTCAGTCTCGGCTCGCCACTCTGGAATTAACGCTTCCTTGAGGATAAATCGGGCGGTATGGCAGCGATAATCCGAATTGGAGCGTCGGGCTTTAGCTATCGGGAGTGGATCGGTCATTTTTACCCAGACAAACTGCCCGGGTCGCGTATGCTCGCCTATTATGCAGAACGGCTGCCGACAGTTGAGATAAATTACACCTTTCGTGCTTTGCCGCGCCGCTCGATGCTCGAAGGATGGGTGGCCAAAACGCCGGACGGGTTTCGCTTCGCGTTGAAAGCGCCGCAACGGATCACTCATTTCGCGCGTCTAAAAACCAGTGGCGATACGTTGAATTATTTTCTCGAAACGGCGACTGCGCTTGGTCATCGGCTTGGGCCGGTTTTGTTCCAACTCCCACCTGATCTGACTTGTGATACAGCACTCTTAGAGGCGTTTCTAAAGCAATTAGCGCGCCGGACTGAAGCGGCTTTCGAATTCCGGCACCAAAGCTGGTTCAATAACGAGGTTTATGAGCTACTGGGTACGCATCAGGCGGCAATGGTGATCGCGGAGAGTGCGCAGATCAAAACGCCAATCCTGACGACGGCGCCACATGTATACCTGCGGCTGCGAATGGAGACCTACGACGATGCCGCGTTGATGCATTGGGCTGAGATCCTGCGTGAAATTGGGATCTCGGCGAAGGCAATCTATGTTTTTTTCAAACATGAGGCTTCGGCGCCGGAATTCGCGATGCGGCTCGCGCAAATGATCGCGAAGGAAGGATAAGGACGCGAACCAATTAAATGGAGGCCCTGATGCCGGTGGGCGAATATCGCTATGAGATTCGCCGTCATGAAAGCCTGATTGCGCTCGAGGAGTCAGAATTCGCGGAAAACCGGATTCGCGGCATACGGCGTTCGGCCGACGGGGCTAACGTGCTGGAGGTGGCGGCATCGCTCGATTCCAGTGCGGCGATTCAGCAGGTAAAAATTAGCTATAATCGTGGCTTTTTCCAGCGCAATGCGATTTACGAAGCTGCCGAGGAAACTTTGCGCGGCAGCGTCAGCGCAATGGCCGGACGCAACGAGATCCTGGTCAAGCTAGGCCGTTTCCGAGAAATCAGCGCGGAATTGGCATTGTTTCGCGCATTGCTGATCGCGCGAGTACGCGCACGGGGAACCGCGCGATGGACTGGCCGGGTGGCGGTGATCGATGCGGCGACACTGGTGGCTGCGTCTCTCAAGCAAAGCTGCCGCGCGGCTGACGGTACAGGCCTGCGTTGGACCTATGAGGCACGAATGGGAGAAGTCGAAACGATCGATCTGGATGCACAGGGACGCTTAGCCGAGCTACGCGCGAGCGACGGAACCGTCACCAAGCTCATCGCCTTCAAGCTCAACTGAGATCGTGGCTTGAAATCTACCGGCTGAGGGAATACGGCATGCCGCTCCGCAATTCGAAACACGACCGGCGCGTGCGACGCCCAGAACTGGCTCAAGCTGCGGCCTTATGGCCGGGCATCTTGCAATCACCGTCGAGCATCGCACCTTCGTGGAAGACCAGGCTAGGAGTCGTGATCGTGCATTTGAGGCGGGCGCTGGCGAGGACTTCGACCCTTTCGCGGGCGCTAATCTCGCCGTTAACCGTGCCGGCGATGGTGACTTTCGACGCGGCTATCCGGGCAGTCACCAAGGCACCCTGCGCGATCACGATCTCATCAGCACTAATTTCGCCTTCGGCTTCACCTTCGATCAGGGTCGAAGCCTTGAAATTGAGCTTGCCGGATACTTTCGTGCCTTTGCCAATATGGGACTGGTAAGCGCTTTCGTTAATCGCGGCCATCGCACTCAATACCTTCCGGTGATCTTTGACTTCGAGCAGAATAATGACCGGAAACGGCGGGGCGTGCAATGTGAACCCTGACGAACCGGCAGCGAAGCGGCCCCTTAGACGCGGCAGAGAAGGCCGCCGTCGATCGCGATAGCCTCGCCGGTGACAAAGCCGGCTGCCGGGGAGACCAGATAGAGCAACGCGCCTGCGATCTCCTCTGGCTTGAGCAACCGGCGATACGGCAGATACTTGATGAGCTTTCCGCTGAACTCAGACGGCGCGGCGGCGGGACTCTCAGGCTCGTCCATCCAGCCGCATTCAATCAAGTTGATCCGGATATTGCTGCGAGCCCATTCCAGCGCCAGGGCGCGGCATAAATTGCGTACTGCGCCTTTCGCCGCGCAGTAGAGCGAGGCATTGGGGACCCCGCGCTCGGCGATGACGGTACTCAGATTAACGATAGCGCCGCCGCCACGTTCAAGCATCACGCGGCCAGCTTCCTGGCATGCGATCCATAGCGCCTTGAAGTTGTCTTCCATCACACGGTCGTAGTCGGAATCCCCGGCCGCCTCGGCAGGCCCGTAGAACGGATGGTCGAGGGCGGTGACGAGAATATCAAGTCCGCCGAGTTGTTTGACCGC
>DATJUF010000278.1:0-8539 GCA_035502655.1 Binataceae bacterium (SeqCode) | reverse complement strand
AGACGTAAAAATCAGCCGTATCGTCGAATCTGAAGGCCCTTGGGACGGGACCTTCATCCTGCCGGACGCGACTCGCGATAACGTCAAAAAGGAAAGCGACTGGCTCTATCCGGCCTTTGCCGACGAGCGCGGTAAATTGTGCATGAGTATCCACTCGATCGTAATCGAGTCGCAGGGCAAGCGGATTATCGTCGACACCTGTATTGGTAACGACAAGGTGCGCTCCAACCCGGCGTGGAACAAACTGCAACTCCCTTATTTGCGGGATCTCCAGAAGCTCGGCTACACGCGCGAGGCGATTGACCACGTCATTTGCACGCACCTGCACATCGATCACGTCGGCTGGAACACGATGCTTCAGGACGGTAAATGGGTCGCGACATTCCCTAACGCCAAATACTTGGTCGGCGGCACCGAATGGGACTTCTTCTCCCGCTCGGAGGATCCGTTTTTCAAAGACCCGGTTGACGATTCGGTGCGGCCGGTGATGGATGAGGGCCGTGTTGACTTGGTTGATGATAAGCATCACATAACCGAAGAGGTGTGGCTCGAAGCGACTCCGGGGCATACTCCCGGTCATTTTTCCGTGCGGATCTCCTCCAAGGGCCAGGACGCGGTCGTCACCGGCGACCTGATGCATCATCCAATTCAGTGCCGCTATCCCGAATGGGATGACAATTTTGACGTGGACGGGCCTCAGGCGAAGAAGACGCGGCGCGAGTTCTGCGAGCGCTACGCTGATACCGGAATCAGCGTCATCGGAACGCATTTCGCCACTCCATCCGTCGGCAGGATTATCAAAAAAGACGATTCATTCCGTTATGTCAGCGCCTAGCGTCTGGTACCAGGCAGCACGGTACTAAATCGCCCGATAGCAGATATCGGTCTATCGTCAACATGGGAGATCGCGGCGCAGCACAATTGACGTGAGGCAGCGGGCCGCGATGCGAAACGCCGAAGTCTCGTCTACGCCATTCGCGCCGTTATACCAATCCAGCCCGAGCTGCTGCGCATGACGGCTGAGCGACGCCAGCTTGAAGAACAACCGATGGCGCGGGCCGTAGAAGCGGCGCGCGGCGAAGGCCAGACGGCCGAGCTTGCGGGCGTTATAACCCGTATGGAGCGCGCGATCGTACCCTCGCAGCGCATCGGCGTCGCCATCGATAAAACGCAACGCCGCTTCCGCTGCCATCCGCCCATGCTCGAGGGCGAAGGAGATCCCCTCCCCCATCAATGGATCGGCCCCAGCCGCATCTCCAGCCAGAATCACGCGGCCAGCAGCGTAGCGGTCACGCGGATTGTACCAGCGGATCGGGAACGACTTGAACCTAACGCCGCCCTCAGGTGATTTAGCGATTCCAATCTCGGGGAAAGCCCTATGCAGTTCGGCGAAGAGCCGGGACTTGCGATTGCGATCGCCGTTCGACGGCGAAGCCTTCCATTCGTAGATGCCGGCGTTCCTGAATGGCACGCCACCGATCATACACGGAAATGACCAGCTATAACCTGGGATCCCCGCCGCGACGCAGCGGAAATCGAATTGATAGCGTTGCTGATCGACCGTTCCACTTACTCGGTTGGAGATCGGAACGTCGATCATCAACGCACGGCCGATTGACGCCTGCGATCGGCCAAAGACTTCCGCCCGTACGCGGCTGCCACTGCCGTCCGCCCCGATCAGCATCCGGCTTGCGAACGTTCCCGCGCTCGTCGCGAGATTTACGTAGTCATTGGCCTGCACAACAGCGCTGATGCGTGTGTTTTCGATGATTTCAAGCCCGGCCTGCTGCGCGGCACGCGCGAGCATCGCATCGAATTGATCGCGCCGGACGACAGTGCATAAAGGCGCCGGGCGCTTTGGGATAACGATTACACCGGCTTCCGTCACCGCCTCACCGCATAGAACTTCAGCCGCCGGAACGTCCAGGTGGATGCCAAGCTCCGCGAGCAATGTCATTGCCTTCGGAATGAGTCCGCCTGCGCATACCTTGAAACGCGGATGGTGCGCTTTGTCGATCGCAGCGACGCGCCCCTGCAAATCAGGCCGCTGGCGCAGCAGATGGATTCCGGTAGCGAGTCCTGCCGGTCCGGCACCGGCGATCAGGACCTCATAGTGGCTTGCCATCGCGCCACCAGCCTTGCGGTTTGTTGATTGGCGATCAATCGCGATGTTGGCGGAACGGCCGCACATCGAATCCGCCAGGGGATTTTGCGCAGGCGAAACAGCGCGGGCGGCAGCTAAGTCAGCTACCGCCCACACTCTATCGTAGATTCACTTAGGTCAGCTTTTCGATGGTTAACTCAGCCTTCCGGATTGATCACCGTGTAGGTCGTCATACCGCTGCGCTCAACCAGCAGCAGCGCCGATTTGTTATCCTTCTGAAGCTGATGGGCCAGCATCGCGAATTCGTCTGCGGTCGCAACCTTTTTATGATCCAATTCGAGAATCAGATCGCCCGGCTGCAGCCCTGCGTCTGACGCCGCTGAATCCGGCCGTACACCCGTAATCACAACGCCTTTCTGGTTTGGATTGCTCAGACTGAGCTGTTGCGCGATATCGGGCGTCAGATCCTTCACCTGCAAGCCCCAGCTTGAACTCGAATCTTCACTATCTTTTGCACTCGCGACCTGTGTGTCCTTTAATTCAGCAATCTTAGCATGCAAAGTTACATGCTTGCCGTCGCGCATGACCTCAATTGGTACGACCTCGTTGAGCGGAGTTTGAGCGACCATCTCCGGTAGCTCGTGTTCATCATGCACCGGGTTGCCATTGTACTTGATGATGATATCGCCGCGCTGGATTCCAGCTTTGGCCGCCGGGCCATTGCTTTCGACTCCGCCAACCAGCGCGCCGGTCGGCGCCGGCAAGCCAAAGGACTTGGCCAGATCTGGCGTAACTTCCTGGATCTCGACCCCGATCCACCCACGGATGACTCGGCCGTGAGTCTTCAACTGCTGCATTACATCTTTAGCCAGGTCGATTGGAATCGCGAAGCCAATTCCCGCGTTGCTGCCGGTGCTGCTGTAGATTGCCGTGTTAATCCCGATCACTTCGCCGTGTGTATTGAACAACGGACCGCCGGAATTTCCGGGGTTAATCGAGGCGTCGGTCTGAATGAAGTTGTCGTAGTTGCCGCCGAGCGCACGGCCCTCGGCGCTAATGATGCCGGAGGTCACTGTAAGGTTGAATCCGAACGGACTGCCGATCGCCATTACCCAGTCGCCGACTTGCGTCTGCGCCGAATCACCCAGTATCGCCGAGGGTAGCGGCTGATTAGTGTCAATCTTTATCAGCGCAAGGTCGGTCTTCTGATCCTTGCCGACCACCTTGGCGGTAAATTCGCGCTTATCCATCAGCGTGACGTGGATTTGGTCCGCGTGTCCGACCACGTGGTAGTTGGTCAGGATGTAGCCATCAGGGGAAACAATCACGCCCGAGCCAAGGCCACGTTCTTTATAGTTATGCGGCGGTGCCATCGGGCCAAAGAAACGCTTGAATTGTTCGAAAGGGTCGCCTTGACCGCCGCCCCCGCCGAATGGATTGCCCGGGCCGAATGGATTCCCACCCTGCGGACCCATCTGTGGTCCCGAATCAGGTGGTCCCTGATCGTCCGGGCCTCCTTGCTCGCCTTGATCCTCATCGCCGCTGCGTGGATCAATTTCCTGCACGACGGCGACGTTCACTACGGTGGGCATCACGCGTTTGACCAGCGGTGCCCACGACGGCAAGGCGACTGCCTGTTCATTGGGTTCGGGTGCATTTGGCGGCGCAGGCTGCGGCTGCATTTGATTCGCGTGCACCTGATCTGCTTGCGCCAGCGGCGCGGCTGGCGAAGTCCTCGCCGCAGGCGACGAGGCGCTGTCATTCCAGAATGGAAAGGCGCCCGCGTTCGCGAAAGCTATAACCACACCTATTACCACGCCGCCCGATACGGCGACGATCGTCCTGACCATGCAGACCTCCTGAGCATGTTGTCCGGTAAATGCACCCGGATCGAACCGTTACCTTTCAGACGATTATGGATGTCCGAAATTCACGCTTTAGTTAAGTTTTATCGGCGATTCGCCCCTTTTGGAATGGCGCTGCGGCCACCCGCGCCGCATCCCCCCTGTTAACGTCCGGTTTAAGCTCAAGTCTCAAGTAAATCAGAAAATAACGCCCGTTTATACTGTACAAGGGTGGAATGAAAGCTGGCAGGTGACGTTCCCTATAGCCACTCGGAAGCTCAGCTATCTGGCGGCGCTTCCGCCTTGCCATCGGGCCGTTTGATGCCGAACTTGTCCAAACGGTATTGCAGAGTCCGATAGCTCATCCCGAGCATCTTGGCGGCTTTCGCGATTATCCAATCAGCGCGTTCCATTGATTGTAGAATCAAGTCGCGCTCGAGATGCTCAAAGTTGATGCCCTCCGGTGGAATCTCGAAACGGTCGCCCCCGCGCGAGCGCTCTATCTTACCCACCGCTTTGCGCTCCAGCACGTCCTGCGGCAAATCCCGTGGCATGATACGGTCACCCTCGCACAGCAGGATCGCGCGCTCAATCGCCGATTCGAGCTGGCGAACGTTACCCGGCCACGAATAGTCGAGCAGCACCTCCATCGCTTCGCGGCCGATCTCTTTGACCCGCCCGCTCGCCAGATGGCTGAAGCGGTTCAACGTATGATTGGCGAGCTGAGGAATATCCGATCGCCGGTCGCGCAGTGGCGGCAGCGTTATTGTGACCACGTTTACGCGATAATACAGGTCTTCGCGGAAGCGCTCCTCGGCCACTTCCTCGGCGAGGTTATGGTTGGTCGCCGCAATCAGGCGCACGTCGACCCGGAAGGATTCATTGCCGCCGACCCGCCGTACCTCGCGCTCCTGCAGCACCCGCAGCAGTTTCGCTTGCGTTCCGATCCCAAGGTCGCCGATTTCGTCGAGGAACAAGGTCGATTTATCGGCGCTCTCAATAAGGCCGATCTTGCGTTCGGTCGCGCCAGTAAAGGCCCCGCGTTCATGCCCGAACAACTCGTTTTCGATTAGCGTATCGGGCAGCGCCGAGCAGTTGATTGCGACAAATGGGCGCGCCATCCGCGGCGACAGGCGATGGATCGCGCGCGCGATCACCTCCTTGCCCGTGCCGCTCTCGCCCTGGATTAGGACCGTCGAGTTCGAGGGTGCAACCCGCTGAACGATATGGATAATCTCCTGCATCGACGGGTCCTGCCCGATAATCCCCTCGGCCTGGAGCTTGCCCTCCATCTGCGTGCGCAGGATTTGATTCTCCTGCTTTAGATTGGCCAGTTCCGCCGCTTTGCCGACCGTCATCACCAGCGCCTCGCGGTCAGTCGGCTTCGTCAGGTAATAGAAGGCGCCATTTTTTATCGCCTTAACCGCACTGTCGATAGTGCCGTGCGCAGTCAGCACCACCACCTGGGTGGCAGGATAAGCTTGGCGCACCTTCGCCAGCAGCTCTTCGCCCGACATCCCCGGCATCATCAGGTCGGTCAGCACTACGTCGAACCGGCTCAGCCCTAGTTGCTCCAGCGCATTCTTGCCGAGCGCCGCCTGTTCGACCGCGAAACCTTCTTCGCGCAGTGTATCAACCGTAATCTGCCGTTCGAGTTCATTGTCCTCGACCACCAGCACGGACGCCTGTTCGACCGATGAAGGCTGGCTCATGACGGCCTGTTCAATCCCATGCAGGGAAAACTGAAAGTGACGGTCGTACCCGGCGGTTCCGGGTTCGATCCGATAGTAATCGTACCGCCATGTTTTTCGACGATCGCTTTCGAGAAGAATAATCCCAGGCCGATGCCCTCCCGCTTGGTCGTGAAAAACGGTTCGAAGACATGCTCAACATATTCCGGCTCAATCCCCTTGCCGGTGTCAGCGAAACTCAAGACGAAGCTGCCATTGTTGCGCGCGAAGGCAATCTCGAGCTTGCCACCGTCGGGCATCGCCTGGGTCGCGTTGGCAACCACGTTGACGAAGCAGGCGCGGACCTTTTCGGCATCGAGATTAAGCATAGCTGGCGCGCCGTCGTCATGCTCGACCACATCGATCCGCTGGCTGCGCAATTTGGAATCTGACAACGCCAGCACATCGCTCACCAGCATTCGCACATCGGTCGGTGTCGGATGAATCTCGATTGGCTGCCCGTAGTGCAGGAAGGTCTGCACCATCTCCGACAGCCGATGGATCTCGTCCTTCATGATCTTCAACTGGCGTGTAAAGTCTTCGCGATTGCGCGAAAGCAGCGGAGTGTAATGCGCGCGTAACTGGTCGAGCGCCAGGCTGATAAAGTTTAGCGGATTCTTGATTTCATGCGCCAAGGCTCCGGCAAGCTGGCCGAGCGCAGTGAAGCGCTCCAACCGGTTCAGCTCCAGTTCGCGCTCGCGCGCGCGCCGCAATTGCGCCACCATCTCGTTGAAACTGCGGGTCAGCAGCCCGATTTCGTCACGGCGGCGCGCTTCCGGCACCGGTTCAAGGCCGCGATCGGCGATATTTTGTGCGGCATATGCAACCGTGTGAATCGGCTTCATGTAGCGCTGCGCCAGAATATACGCGAATACTACCCCCATCACGAAAATCGCCGCACCGAGGACCAGCAGGCGATATTGGTAATTGCGAAGCGGCTCGTTGAAGTCGTTGAAGTTGGCCACCACCTGGATATAGCCGAGCAGATGGTTCTCTTCGGCAACCGGGATGAAATACACGGTACTTTGGGTGTCATTCAGGCCCAGCACAGAGGCCGGGACCGCTACCGGCTCGTCCTGATTCCCGCTCCGGACCTGCATCAGCGCCCGCACGATTTCGGGGTTGAGCTCATCGCCGATCAGCTTCGGATTCGAGCTGTTGATGATCAAATCCTTACTGGAGGCAATCGACACCTCGAGCCCTGGGTCATGCTTATTGACGTAATCTTGTAGCAATTCCGGGTCGGCGGGCGCGATCGATGTCAGCTCCTGCACGCTAATCTGGATTACGCTGGCGAGGTCCTTGACCTTGTCCTCCGTGGTGCTGATGATCGCCTCCTGCGCCTTGAAGCTCGCCATCATCTGCGCTCCAAGCGTCGTCGCCAGCAGTACGGTGATCAGCGCGATCAGCTTGGCTTTGAGGTTGAGAGCCGGAAATCTCATCGCATGACGCCCATCAGGCGCCGGTCGGCAGGGACCGATCGTGATAGCCTGACGGGCCGTTGCCGCAAGGTTTCAGGTCGAGCCTGCGTCATGCTCCTGCGAGGCGGAAATCAACAAGCGAGTACCATAAAACAGCAGTGATAATATCACGACGATAAAGATGATATTTTCAAAACCACCCATGTAGTGAATCACCGATTCGATTTGGGCACCGAATAGATAGCCTAACGAAACGACGATCGGCACTGAAATCAAGGCTCCCAGGCTGTCGTAAATGAAGAAACGGGCGGGACTGACCACACGAAGCGAGCCCGCCGTCAGATAGACCAGTGCACGCACACCCGCCAGGAACCGCGCATAAAATATCGCCATATGCCCATTGCGCGCCATAAAGCCTTTGAGACGCTCAATTTGACGCTGCGACTTGGGCCGGCCAAGGCCCAGATAAGCAATAACCGTCGAGCCGAACTTGCGTCCAACATAAAAGAGCGTGTTATCCCCGGCAATCACCCCCACAAAAGATACCGCGAGGGTAATCGGAAATTCCGTGATGCCGCGATGGACCATAAATCCGCCCGCCAGCAACGCAACGTCTTCCGGCACCGGCAGTCCAAGCCCGCACAGGATCAAGACCAGGAACAACCCCGCATAAGTGAAATGCTCGATGTAGTGCGAGACCAATAGGGCCAAAATTTAGTCCCCATATCCATATTGCTTACGTAATGCCTCGGCAATCTGATCGGCCGGCGAGCCGCCTTCGCGCATCTCCGCGGCCGTAACAGCCTCTCCGATGCAGCTCGCGCATCCAGCAGCGTGATCAGTACGAAAGCAATCGAGCAGGTTCTTATGTCCCTCATGCTCCTCGCAGCCGCAATAGCAATGAAGCTGCGCCAGCAGCCCCGGATGCTTCTGTGCCGCTTCGTAGGCCTGCTGCGCATCGCCCTCGAATTGGCTGGGATCGAGCGTCAGGCCGTCCGTTCCGCGTGCCCCATCCCCCGCCTGATAGGCCGCAAGAACCGCAAACGTCAACAAGCCCAGCACCGCCGCGCCGACCAGCCTCACGCTTTGTCGTCCTAAGCTACGCATAGCCATGACAAACTCCAGCAAGTCTCCGACTATAGCATTTCGATCATCTGGACGCTGCGTTGCGCAAAGCTATATAGAGCGGCCGGCCGATGGGCGCCGCGCCGCATCCGGCCCAGCGGACGCAGCAATCCTGATGCCATGACTCGCCGGCGAAAGTTGCGGCGATCAAGCGGGCGCTCAAGCACATTGGCGTAAAGCTCCTCCAGTTCGGCAAAAGTGAAGCTCGGTGGCAATAGATAGGCGGCGATATTCGTGTAGCTCAGCTTGGCCCGCAACCGATTAAGTGCATAGCCGCCTACCAGCGCATGGTCGTAGGCGAGAGGTGGCAGCGCC
>DATJUF010000277.1:0-8525 GCA_035502655.1 Binataceae bacterium (SeqCode) | reverse complement strand
GCGATGCTCCTCTGGGCGCCGGCCGCAATTTGGCTTTTTCAGCAGGGGTCAAACACTTGGGCGATCTTTACGCTGATTTGGGGCCTCGCCGTCGGCCTCGGCACTGACCATTTGCTTAAGCCGATTCTCATCAGCCGCCTTGGTACGACGCCTTTGCTCATTGTGATGATCGGTGTCTTTGGCGGCGCACTGGCCTTCGGCTTCCTCGGTATTTTCCTCGGGCCCACGTTGCTGGCCGCCGGCTATAGCCTGCTCGAAGAGTGGAGTTCAGCGCCCGCCTGATTTCAGTCGTCTATCGGCCTATCCAGCCGCCAGCTAGTTCATGTACATGAGCCCAATGAAATGTTGACGATGCAGCCTGCATGAGAATTATCCAGCGGCTTCGATTTCGCGCCGCCCCACAGCAATGATCGCTCAAATAAGAACGCGCGGTGGATCCGGATGCGCCCGGGCTGACGCCACTAGCAGCAGCTTTGCGCCGGCACTCTTGCCGGTAACGAGGCGATGGCCCACATGGGCGTCGAAATGCGCCGAATCTCCGGCTTCCAGCCAATGCTCTTCATGCATAAAAACGAGCCCCAGCCGCCCCTCGAGAATATAGAGCCACTCTTCACCTTCGTGATGATTGAATTTGTTGAGGTCGCGATTAGGGGGCAAGGTAACCTCGAAGGCCTGCAGATCGGCTAATTCTGCGCCGCCGGAGACCGTCCGGTACTTGAGGCCGTTACCTGCGTGAGGCAGCGCCCCGTCTGCGCGGACAATCGTGCATCGCCCGGATTGTGGCTCGTTGTCGCCCAGAAGCTCGGCCAACGGGATGCTGTAAACGCGCGCGAGTGTCAGCAATGCCCCCAGCGAGGGCTGGCGGCTGCCACTTTCGAGCCGCGACAGGTAGGGCTCGGACAGCGCAGAACGGCTGGAAAGCTGCTCCAGCGTCCATCCTTGCCGATTACGCAGCGCCTTTAACTGCGTTCCAAGGGTCGAGAGCACCTGTTCGAGAGGTTTAAGTGTCGCGGCGCCCATGCCCAGTCTATTAGCATTCGTAATGCCCGATGGGCAAGCCAATGAAAGCCAGTACAATGGCGCTAAGCTCGTGTCGTGGCATTAACGTTAAGGCTCCATCAGGCCAGCATCACCCGGTCGCCGGCCCGAATGATGCCGCCACGCGCCACTGACGCATACACGCCAACGGCCGCCTGATTCGCCTCCGCCGCGGCCCGCAGAATTCCGATGTCGCGCGGCAGGCCGTCCTGCGGAAGGGTCGTGATGACGCACCTTTTAGTCGGGCGGGCGATTCGCAGGCGAACTTCGCTGCCGATCGCGAGCGTGTGTCCGACCCACGAATTCTCAATGAAGCCCGGTTTCACCGCCGGCGTTGCGATTACCAGGTTCGGCCGGAAACGCCGCGCGTCGAAAACACTACCCGGATACATGCTGCTCAGCGCCTGCAGCGACGCAGTAGTCAGCAGATGCACCAGGTCGCCGTCAAAAAACGTCCCCGGCGGAATTGGCTCTTCGGTCACGGTTTCAGGCTTAGCCGAGTCATCGATATCAGGCCAGTACTTTTCCAGCTGCGGCGTAGCTGGCACTTGCGCACACAAGGTGACGTCGCGTTCGAGCGCGGCGGAAAGAATGCTGTCGATATCAGCCTGGTCGCTATAAACCACGGTGCCATCGGGAAACGCGATCGCCACACGCGAAGGCTGTCCCCGGCCGTCAGGCTCTTCGGTTAGCCTGGCCGACAGCGTGAACAGCCGAAACCACTTGCGTGGATTCTTGGCGCTGGCAATTCTGCCGCTCGAACGGTCAATCAGCGCGTAGTCCCGGTCGCCAAGCAGTCCGCGTTCGCCCACACGGGTGCTCCGGATTTCTTCTCCTTGCATCGATTTCACCGGGTACCGCCAAATCCCCAGGACCGAGCCCGCCGCACCGTTCACCATCTGTATCTCCGGCGCGTAAGCGCCCTTCGTGTCCAAACTAATTGACGCTTGCCATTTAGGCAATTTGGCGCGCTGGCGCGCGTTTGACCTCCTGGCCATGGTCATTATAAACGCGCCGCTGCACGTCGGCCGCATAGCCGGGCTTACGCCGATGCACCATTGTAATCCAGCCGATGCCGATTAGCAGATAAGCCAGGAAGATGTACGGGAAAATATTCACCGGCCACGACGGCACCGGATAGACACTGCCCACGGCGGGCACCAGCAGCAGGGTTACCGAGGCCAGCGAGAGCACCATGTCGGCGGCGCGGACACTGCCGGTCTTGCGCAGATAGGCTGGTGCAGCGATCGAGATCAGGAAATACGCCCCGAGAAAGCCGAACGCGCCGAAGGTCCCCGCATCGTTGAAGACGTCGAGGATCTGCATCCCGAAAATGGTCAGCATCGCCGTGGGGACCAGCAGGATCAGTGAGGCCATGAAGGTGACGGCAACGTGCGGCGTGCCATTGGTTTCGTGCGCGTTACCCATCATCGCCGGGAAAATCTCATGCCGCGCCATCGGGTAGAGTATCCTTGCACCCGAGTTGAGGCATGAAAGCGCGAGCGAGAAGAAGCTGATCATCGCGCCGATCGAAATCGGTGCCTTCAGCCACGGCATACTGATCAGTTCCGCCAGGATATTGAGTGGCGCGTCGACCTTGTCGAGTGTGGTCTTATAACCGATGAAGCCCAGCACTTCGGTGTAAGAAACGAAGACGAAAAACAGGCCAGTCAGCAGCAGGCTCACGATCACTGCGCGCGGAATCGTCTTCAGTGGATTTTTCGCCTCCTCGCCGAAAGCCGTGGCGCATTCGAATCCAACCAGGCTGAAAATCGCGGTAACCACACCCAGGGCGACTCCGGAGAAGGACGCTCCATTCAGGCTAAGTTGGGCACGATCGAGGGCGAAGCTGTGCTTGAACAACACAACCCAGCATAAAAACAGAATCAATGCGACCGATATGCCTTCGAGCAACAGCATCAGGATGCTCGAAAGCTGAATGTCCTTATAGGCAAGAAGCCAGATGATAGCGGCACATACTATAAAGATTAAAATGCTGGGCAACTGGAAACCCATCATGCCGAACAGGGTGTTGCAGAAGATCGTAAAGCCGGTAATACCGGCGGTCCCGATAAACAGGTAGGCCCACACCAGGCACCATCCCGAAATTCCGCCAGCGGTCGTGCCCAAACCCATCACCGTATACGCGTACATCGAACCGGCTGAACTTGAGCGGCGCGCGAATTGATTCAGGTTCAGTGCCACAAACAGCAGCATCACGGTGCCGAACAAGTAGGCCAGCCAGCTCGCGTTGCCGGCGCTACTGTACATCAGCGGCACGATTAAGGCCGCCGTCATGGTTGGAGAAATCAAGGCGATTGCGAGTGAGGTTACCTCGGTAAAATTGAGGCATCCTTTTCTCAGCGATCCAGTTGGTTCTTTGCTCATCGGCCTGCCCTCGAAATCGGTGACTCCATGGCGCGGCGCGATTAGCGCTGCCGCCACAGCGCACGGTTCGTTGAATTTGCCTTACAGGCAACTCGCAACTCCGGTGCCGCCTGTGCCGCTACGCACGCCGTATTGCCTTCCAGGTAACTCGTACTGATGATGCCCGCGTTCTCCCCATCAACCGGAAAACCCATTGGCAGTCAGAACTGTTGGCATTATCCAATGGAAGCGGCCGATTTTTTTCCCGCGCTGGAACATTTCGCGACTGCTCATCGTATCCGCCTTCGTTAACGATCTTCGCCGCCGCCACCGCTACGGGACTGACGATCCGATGGGCATGTGCTGGCGCGATGAGCAGTCGCCCGCCGCACGACGATCCGTGAAGCCTGGCGAGGCCCGCCATGTTCATAGCCTTCTCGGCACTGCCGTTGACACGAACGCCCCGCCGTCCAACACTACTGCTCAACGGCGATTGTGCCGTCTGGTTATCGCTGCTGCGGCTTGGTCAATTGAAGGCCGCGTGCTGTTGGACTTGACGCATGAGTGCTCCGTCTGTTCGGGGACGCGGAACCGCCAGGGTTCCTCGCCAAACCGCCAAGATTATCCGAATGCCTACGCCCGAGATCGTCCGGCGCGGGCAACGCAAGCGTTTGCGCGGACTACTCGCCCTCACCGCTGTGCTAGCGATCATTGCCGCACGCGACCATTTCGTAGTTTCCGAGGCTGTGGACGCAACGTTGAAGCCTCGGCTGCAGCCTGACGCTGTGGAAACGCGGCTACTGCGCCTGGTCAATGAAGCGCGTGAGCGCGCCGGTGAAACTCCTCTGACTTTTTCCCAGCCTCTAATGGCGGCCGCATATTCTCATAGCTCCGACATGGCGGGAGAGGGATACCTCGCGTACGATGGGCCAGCCGGCGATACTCCTGTTAGCCGCATAACGAGTGAAGGAGTTGCCTACCGCGAAGTGGCTGAAAATCTCTATCACGGAAATGCCATCCGGATTATTGACTTGGCCGATCTCGCGGTCGCCCAATGGCTCGCAAATCCTCTCGGCCGCAGCAATCTTTTAGGGCCGCAATTCCGCACGACCGGAATCGCGGTTGCCCACGCGGGCGACGGTTCTTTCTATATCACCGAGGATTTTGTCCGCTAGCACGCGATCTTGCGCTCCTGAGCTATCCTGAAGCAGGACTTCCGGCGATTGCGCGAAGCCATCATTCGCCGTAGCCTCCATCCTGTTATTTTGAATTTCGCGGCACGCATAAACGTCTGCGAATCAAAACAGGCGCTGGCGGATTGTTAAGGTGCCCATCGCGGGCGCTAGCGCACACGCAATTTAAATCCATAATGGAACTTACGCATGCATGATTGTGGATTACCGGCACCGCTCAACTTAGCCATCGCAGCCTCGCGCAGCGGCAAGTCGACCGGAACTCCCAGATGACGCCGCCTGCCCCCGTGACCATGCGCAATCACGCATGGTGCTTGATCATAGTTCTGGGAATGCTGAGCGGATGTGCCACCGGCGCTCTAGGACTCGGTATCGAGGGCATACAACTCGCCGCGAATGGCGGCGCGGTACTTGCCTCGAGTATGCAAAAGAATGATGACAAATCTGTGGACGAGGCTAATGACTTCGGCGTCAGCAATGACACCCAAACAAAAAAAGAGCGGAAGCTGCACGAGCAAGAGTGTAACGAGCTGGTGCTGACTGCACCGCCAATAATTCAGCTAAGGGCCGAGGTGAACGGCTCAACGAGTTGGCGTCAGCTTCGTTTGGGTGGCTCGCCCGACAAGCCGGAATGGACTGTGACGCTTGGCGGATGGCACCAGCTTGCCAACGTCGAACAACTTGACTTCAGTCCGCCGCTGCCCAACTCCTTTGAGGTCGGCCAGCCGATGTTTATGCCTTATGCGCCAGCCGACTCGCGAAATTCGGTCGAGGAAGATCGTCTCCGGTCACTGACGACTAATTTCGGCACTCCGATCGGCAATTTCGACTGGGACGGCCGTATCTATGATTATTTGCTCGTAGAACGGCTGCCATGCTTTCCTGTTCCCGGCTAAGCCGCTCGTGCGACTGAATGTGCTGCGAGGTTATCGGAAGTCGGTTAATTTGATGGTTGCAGCCGCCGCGCTGGCTGCTGGCTTAGCGTCTGCGGCAACGGGAGCTGTTTGGCTGGTTGATTTACGCATGGATAGCGCTATCACACCCGATGACAAGCTTGCCGCGACCGCTCCCGAAAAGCGGCTGGACCCGGCGAGTTGGCCTGATAATGCACTCACTATCGCCAACCTTGGCCACGCGACGCTGCTAATGAATTACTTTGGCGTCAGCATTATTACCGATCCTACACTCTTCAATCGCATCGGTCTTGCGGTGGATTCACTTTTCACTCTGGGACCGCGCCGGCTGGCCGCGCCGCCGCTGCCTCCCATCGCCTTACAGGGCGTTGGCGTGATTCTGATCACTCACGCGCACATGGATCATCTCGATCTGCCTTCTCTCAAGGCTTTGCCCAAAAGCGCAACGGTGATCGCTTGCGACAAATGCGCCACGCTTATCCGGCCTTTGGGATTCAACGACGTCCGCGAGCTCAAGTGGGGCCAATCAACCACTGTCGACGGCCTGCAAGTGACGGCGATGGGGGCGCGCCACTGGGGCAAACGCTGGCCTCCGTACGGCACTGACTACGGCTTCAACAGCTATGTGCTGAATCGCGATGGCCATCGAATGCTTTACGCATGCGATAGTGCCGTAACGGATCTTTTCGGCGCTCTTCGCAGTGATCCGCCGGAAGTCGCAGCATTCTCAATCAGTGCTTACGACCCCTGGATCTGGAACCATGCGAATCCAGAACAGGTGTGGTCGATGTTCGAGCAGACGGGCGCACATTACCTGGTGCCAATCCATTGGGGCACTTTCAAACTTTCACGTGAGCCGATGGATGAGCCGCTCCGGCGCCTGATCGCCGCGGCCGGCCACCAGTCGGATAGGATAGTGCTTCGCCACATCGGTGCTAGCCGGACGATGCCCGCCGCGGACCTCCATGCACAACCCAGCGCGGCCTCGGCCCCCTGACATATCGAGGAAATCAGCCAACTGCCCTGACTGTTCGCTTTCCCATCTCCAATCCGTAAAATTTCTCTGGCCTGATACGTTCACGATCGTCAGCCGCGCCTAATTCATTCAGGGCATAGCACCGAGGTCGTCGCATCGTGGCCTGAAGCCTGCTGACTGTGCATTTGGATCCATCCTTCTGAAGAACCGGAATTTCATCGATGGCTAGTTTCCCGGCCTACGGTGGCCCACAACCGACCCAGCCACGACCGCCGGCTAGCCGGGATTCCATGTGGACGCCGCTCGGCGGAGCGTTGTTTCGCGCCATTTGGCTCGCTTCGCTCGCCTCCAACGTTGGCACCTGGATGCAAAACGTGGGCGCTTCGTGGCTGATGACCTCGCTGTCACCTTCGCCGCTGATGGTTTCCCTGATTCAGACAGCCTCGAGCCTGCCAATTTTCCTGCTGGCGCTTCCCGCTGGAGCCTTGGCCGATGTCGTTGACCGCCGCCGCCTGCTGATTGTTTCGCAAGCCTGGATGCTGGCCGCGGCGGGCGTCCTGGGATTCTTGACGCTGGCACACATGACGACACCCGCGCTACTTCTGGGCTTGAGTTTCGCCTTGGGAATTGGTGCGGCGCTCAACGCACCGGCCTGGCAGGCAATCATTCCAGAAGTCGTTTCTCGTAATGAATTGCAGGCCGCAATCGCCCTCGGCGGCATCAACTTCAATTTCGCTCGCGCCGTCGGTCCCGCGCTCGGCGGCCTGGTCGTCGCCATGATGGGCGCGGGCGCTAATTTTATCCTCAATGCGGTGTCGTTTCTCGGCGTTATTATCGTGCTCTATCGCTGGAAGCGTCAGCATATTGCAGAATTGCTCCCTGCCGAGCGGTTTCTTGGGGCGATGCGCGCCGGCGTGCGCTACGTACGCCACGCCCCACTGCTGCGCGCAGTGCTGATCCGCACAGCCGCGTTCATCGTCGGTGGCGCTGCGATGTGGGCGGCCTTGCCGCTAATTGCCCGCCAGCAACTGCATCTCACAGCGGATGGCTACGGCGGATTGCTGGGCGCCTTCGGTGCTGGCGCGGTAGCGGGAGGGACAGCGCTCAAGCTCATCCGCCGTTATCTCTCCCGTGATGGCCTGATCGTCTATGGAACGATCGTCTTCGCGATCATGACCCTTGGACTCGGCTATGTGCGTAGTGTTTTGGCGGCCTATCTATTGATGGGGGCTGGCGGCAGTGCATGGGTTGCTTTGATGGCTGAGCTTAACGTCGCCACGCAATTGGCGGTTCCGCGCTGGGTGCAGGGCCGCGCGCTCGCTATCTTCCAAATCGTGATTCAGGGCGGCCTTGCGATTATGAGCGTGGGCTGGGGCGGCCTTGCAGAAAAAATCGGCATCCCTTGGGCAATGTACGCTGCCGGTGCGGTCCTGCTGCTCAGCACTGCGGCTAATTTGCGTTGGAAGACCGCTCAGGCGGGCGAGCTCGAACTCGATCCTGTGCCAATCCCGATTCCTGAAGTAAAAGCCCAGGTCCATGACGATGCGGGTCCGGTGCTGATCACGATTGAATATCTTATCAGTCCCGCGCGCGCCGCCGAGTTTGAAGCGGCGATGCAGAAATTACGGGTCTTGCGCCGGCGTGAGGGCGCGACCTTCTGGGCGCTGTTTTTCGACGCCGCCCGCCCTGAACGCTACGTCGAATACTGGATTGTCGATTCCTGGATGGAACACCTGCGCCAGCATTTGCGCGTCACTCAAGCCGATCATGATTTGCTCCAATTCGCTCGCAGTTTCCATATCGGCGAGGAGCCGCCGGTCGCGACCCATCAGCTAGCCGCCGGCAGCGGCATATCGTGACGCTGTCCGCCTGATCTATGAAATGGCTTGACACTCGCGCACCACTCCACTGCGATAATCAATATGAACTGTCCGTTGATAATCGCGCGCTTGCCCAGGCGCGATCGCTGGTGCGGCTTCGCCTTTCCGGCACTGGCGCTGGCGTTCGCCAGCATAGGGCTGGGGGTTGTCCAGTGAG
>DATJUF010000276.1:0-10676 GCA_035502655.1 Binataceae bacterium (SeqCode) | reverse complement strand
GAACCGCTCTCCAGAGCTGATGACCCCTACTGATAATAGACGGTAGGGGTTTTTCTTTATGAAGGGCTCAACTACGGAGGGGAGTCCTTCCTCATTGGGAGAGACTGCTGCATCTGTTAGGCTTTCCGACGCTCCGCAGGCGCTCGGCAGCGCCTTCACCGACGTTGGGAGGACATATTTCATGTTCACTGGCAGAGGCAAGCAGCTAACCATTTTCGTCACCGAAACGGATCAATATCACCACCAAGCCTTATACATGGCGATTGTCGAGATGCTCCGGCGTGAAGGGTGCAGCGGTGCAACCGCGATTCGCGGGATAGCCGGCTTTGGCGGCTCGTCGCTGATTCACACCACGGCTATTCTCCGGCTATCGCTGGATCAGCCAGTGATGGTGACGGTGATAGACAGGCCGGAGCGAATCGAGCGGATACTTGAACCTCTGCGCGAGATGGCCCCCAATGCGCTCATCGTGGTCCAGGACGCGGAAGTGGTTCAATCGGGAGCGCCATTCAAGGAAGGCCTGCCGGACGTAAAGGTGTCGGAGGTGATGCGCCGGGAGGTTGCCAGCGTACATCCTGAGAGCCCGCTCACCCAGGTGGTCGAACTGCTCCTGGACAAGGACTATACCGCCGTTCCAGTCGTGGACAACGACGGGAAGGTGATTGGAGTGGTCAGCGACAACGACCTGCTCACGCGCGGGGGGATGAAAATCACCATTAGCCTCAAGCGAGCGACCGATCTTGATTACGTTCGCGGACTACATGAGTCGCTTGAAAGCCCTAGCCGCACGGTTTCTGAAGTAATGACGGCGCCCGCCGTGACGGTTTCGCCAGACATGATCCTCGGCCGGGCGGCTCGTGTTATGGTGGAGAAGCATCTCAAACGGCTCCCAGTTGTTGACGCTGACGGCAAGCTTGTTGGAATTCTGGGCCGGCTCGACATTTTGAATACAGTCGCTGCGGTTCACCTGCCCGAATGGCATCCGGAAGCTCATCCTATTGGCCAACAGGCGCTGGTGGCAGACGTTATGTCGCGCGAGGTCCCCACCGTGCATGAAGACGCGACAGTTGAGGAAATCTTCAATCTCTTGGTCGGCTCGTCGCACAAGCGCGTGGTGGTAGTCGATGACCGGCGTCACGTGGCCGGAATTGTCGCCGATTCGGACCTGATTTCGAGGGTCAGCCGGGAGAGTTGGCCGGGGATCATGGAGATCCTGGTATCTAAGGTTCCGATCGGAAAGCTGAGCGGCGACGCCCGCAAACACATTCAGAGGCTCCACAGCCGCCTCGTAAAAGATTTTATGACGCGCGATGTGATCACGGTACGCGATAAAATGCCGGTCGCAAGCGCGTTGGCACTTTCCGCGGAAAACCGGGTCAAGCGGTTGCCAGTGATTGACGCTGAAGACCAACTAGTTGGAATTGTCGGACGCACCGAGATGATGCGGGCGTTGCTGGGTCGAAGTGAAGGAGGAAAGGACGTCTAAGTGGTACCGGTTTTTCTGGTTGCGGTGGGCGGCGGCATAGGTTCGGTGACTCGATATCTGGTTGGTGGCTGGTTTGCGAGCCGCTTCGGTCCAGCATTTCCGTACGGGACTTTTGTAATCAACGTCACCGGAAGCTTCATAATCGGACTTTTCCTGGCGCTTGCTCAGGACCGGGCTTCGCTGAACGCATACTGGCGCCTGTTTTTCGCGGTCGGCTTTCTCGGCGGCTACACAACATTTTCAAGTTTCGAGTATGAATCGATTCGCTTGCTTCAGGACAGGGAGTTGTTGCTGGGGATGCTCTATCTGGTCGGCAGTGTTGTCACAGGTGCCTTTGGTGCCGTCGCGGGAATCGCCATCGGCAATTGGATTTGATCTTAGCGGATAGTACGTCAGTTGACTGTCGGAAACGCCCTGCCTAGACTCTGAGCATAGCGTTGGTGATGGGGTTCACCTCTGGAACCGCCCTTTCCTGAGCAGGGCTAATAACCCCTACCGAGGCGTAAGCCGGTAGGGGTTGATTCGTTTGTTTAGATTTCCCTACTTGGCCGGTTGAGTTTCTCGCTGGGTGGCGTGCGCGGCGCGCCGACAGTTGAGGCCCTAACGCGGTTTCAAGCGAGCGTAGCGGATGATGGCGCGTTCGATTGGTTTCAATCTGCTTCAGATTGTGTTCGTGATAGCCTTCGCACCGCTGGTCTCGGGTGTATTGTCGCGCCTGAAGGAGATGGTTCAATCGCGGCGAGGGGCGAGCGTCTTCCAGCCGTATCGTGATCTTAGAAAGCTCTTTAACAAAGACGAGGTGGTCTCGGAGAATGCTTCCTGGATTTTCCGGTTTACGCCCTATGTCGTCTTTGTCGTGCCGATTTTCGTCACCACGTTGATTCCCGTACTGACGAGCTATCCGCTTTTCTTCGCATTTATGGGCGACATGCTGGCCGGCGGCTTCGTGCTGGCGCTCGGCGGTTTCTTCGCGACACTTGCCGCCATTGATACCGCTAACCCTTACGGTCCAATGGGGGCGAGCCGTACGCGCATGGTCGGTTTTCTGGCTGAACCAGTGTTCATGATCGTATTCTTTACGGTTTCGTTCATCGCAGGCTCGACAATACCCTACATAGTTCAGCAGCATTGGGTGACCTTCTCGGAGTTCTTCGCCCCCTCTCACGTCCTTCTGGTGTTCGCATTTGTGATGCTGATTCTCGCTGAGGCGGGACGGATCCCAGTCGACAACCCGGCCGGCCACTTCGAGCTCGCAATGATCGACGAGTCCAAAAGCCTCGAGTATTCGGGCAATGGCATGGCGCTGATGAAATGGGGCGGCCAGATGAAGCTGCTGGTCCTGATGTGCATCCTGCTTAACGTCCTGGTGACTCCATGGGGACTTGCCGCCGGTAAGAGCGTGGCCGAAGTGTTTTTGGCGATGCCGCTCGTTCTGTTCAAGATCGGCCTGTTCATTCTCGTGCTAGTAGTGATTGAGTCGTCATTGGCAAAGCTGCGGCTGTTTCGGATCAGCGAGTTTTTGGGTGCGGCTTTCGTGACGTCGGTGGTCGCAATGATCACCGGGCTGTTGAGGTTTTAGGTAATCACCGATGCAAAACCTGGCGTCCCTATTAGCATCGTTGAATGGCCTCGCGGCCGGAATCTTTCTACTAAGCGCTTTCGGATTGCTCGCGACGCGGCAGATTCAGGGATGCGTGCGCTTCTTCAGGTTCCAATCGCTCTCCCTGGTCGCATCAATTTTTATCATCGCAATCGGGATACCGGTGTCAGACCTGATTGCCGTTGCGCTACTCGATCTCGCGATCAAGCCGTGGTTCATTCCGTGGCTTTTGCGCCGTTATGTGCCTGAGGAAATCTTCCAACGCCGCGAGATCGAGCAGGTGTTCAACATTCCCAGTTCGCTGCTGATCGCCTTAATTCTCACACTTGCGGCCTATTTCCTCGCTGCTCCACTCCCGCCTGCAGCGGTGGCACTGGCCAGTATCAATGTGCCCGTTGGTCTTGCCGGGATCCTGCTTGGTGTGTTCATGCTGGCCGCGCGCAGGGAGGCAGTGCCGCAATTGATCGGGATTTTTGCAATTGAGAATGGCTCCCTGCTAGCCGGTATTGGGATTGCGCCGAGGCTGCCGCTGGTGGCGGAGATGGCCTTTCCGTTTGACATGCTGATCATCGCTTTGGTGATAGGGGTCCTTACGCGCATCACTCACGAGCGAGTTGGCACGACTGAGGTCGGAGCGATGCAAAGCCTGCGTGAGGGCACATCGAAGTGAGCCTCTTCGTAATCCTGTTTTTGCCGCTGGTTGCAGCCTTGATTTCGTGGCTTCCTCTCGGCCGCCGCGCCGCGCCAACTGCGACGCTCTCAGCTTGCGCCGTTACTCTAATCCTGGCGGGTAGAGCAGCTCTCGAAATCGCCGCTGGCGGACATGTAAACCCAGCGCCCGGCTGGGTGGGGCTTGACGGGCTGGGTGCGCTGATCCTCTTGCTCGTTGCGACGGTTGGCACCACTGCCGCACTGTTTTCCTGGGGCTATATTGCCCGCGAAGAAGATGACGGCCACCTTCGCCGCTATTACGCGAACTACAATCTCTTCGTTTTTGCGATGCTCGCCGTGCCTATGCTTGTCGAACCCGCGCTGGTATGGACGGCGGTGGAACTGACGACGATTTTCGGGATTTACCTGGTGGCGTTCGACAACTCAGCCGAGGCGGTGGAAGCAGCCTGGAAGTTTTCGGTTCTGACGATTATGGGCGGCGCAATGGCTTTGCTCGGATTCATTGTGTTGTATCGGGCAACACGATTCGGTTCGGCGCCATTCACGTGGAGTGGACTTGTGACGCTCGCGCCTCATGTTCCGCCTGAGATGCTCGAATCATCTTTCCTCCTGATTCTGGTCGGCTTTGGCGCGAAAGTTGGCCTCGTCCCGCTGCATACGTGGCTTCCAGACGCACACAGCCAAGCACCCACGCCGGTTTGCGCGTTGTTGTCCGGAATCAAGACGACCGTCGTCATCTACGTTATCCTTCGGATGCTGCCGATCCTGAACGCCACCGGCCGGGTCAACATCGATCAGTGGGCGATTGTCGTCGGACTTGTGTCGGTTGGAATCGCCGCCTTTTTAATCTTGCAGGTGACTGACTATAAGCGCCTGTTCGCTTTCTCAACTGTCGAGCATATGGGGATCATCCTGACGGCAGCGGGGCTGGGTGGCGCTGCCGCCCATTACGGTGCCGTTTACCAGATTCTGAACCACTCTTTGACCAAGTCATTCTGCTTTTTCGCGGCAGGCACGGTGCTGCTAGCCGTGGATACACGGCAGATTGCGGATGTGCGCGGATTGATCAGAACGTCGCCAGCCGCCGGTGCAGCGCTTTTATTTGGAGGAATTGCGATCGCCGGCGCACCGCCTCTTGCGGTATTCCTCAGCGAGTTCTCGATCTTGCGTTCCGGCATTGCCCAGCAGCAATACATCGCAACCGGCTTACTGGCCGCATTTGTGATCGTGGCTTTCTTCGGAATCCTTTACCATGTCAACCGCATGGTTTTCGGGCAAGCAATGCCCATAGCTGCCAATGCAATACCGGTGGCCTTGCCGCGCAGTTGTGTACTTACGCTGATTCTGGCCGGTGCACCGATCCTCATACTCGGGCTCTATTTGCCGCCACCGATCCATCGCCTGCTGGAAATGGCTGCGGAAGGTCTCGCGAGGTAAGCGGTGGCGGCAAGTGTGCAGCAATTGGCAGAGCAAGCCGAAGCTCGATGGACCGGCAAAGTCAGGCCGATTCTCAATGACGCTCCGGATGCACCGTGCCAGCTCGAATGTGAAGCATCTGAACTCCCGGAGGTCTGCAATTGGTTATTCTCGGACCTCCATTACAGCTTCGGCGGCCTGATCGTGGAGCAGATTTGCGGATGGGAACTCCGATATGTCTTTTATTGCGGATCTTCTGAAGGAGGCTGGCTGCACGTAGTGGCTTATCTGCCTGAGGGCAGCGAACAAGTACCCACGATCAGCCGGTTGGTTCATGCGGCCGATTGGCATGAACGCGAGGTTGAAGACGGCTTCGGGCTAGTATTCGAAGGCCATCCACGCCTGGGCGACTTTATGCTTCATGACGATGTCTGGCATGAAGGCGTTGCGCCGATGCGCAAAAGCTTTGACGGATCCCAGCAGGTGACTGATCGCGCACCAGATTCAGATTGGAAGCCCCGGCGAATCGTCGAGGAAGCAGGGGCTTTCGCGATGCCGGTGGGCCCCGTGCACTCCGCCGCAACGGCGCCCGTCTATTTTCAACTGGAGACCGTGGGCGAGGATGTCATCCGCGCTCACCCGCGCCTGTTCTACGCCTATCGTGGCCTGGAAAAGATCGCCGAGGGCTGCCGGGCCGAAGACGTGTTGCTAATCGCTGAACGTATCAGCGGCACTACAGCATTCGCTCATTCGCTCGCTTTATGTCACGCCGTCGAACGCTTGTGCCGCATCGAAGTGCCGGAACGAGCCTCAGCGCTAAGAATCTTTCTTGCCGAATTGGAACGCCTTCGCCACCACGTCGCGGCGATTGAAGGAATTTGCGAATCTACCGGACTCGCGGTGGCCTCGGCCCAGGCGGCAATATTGCAAGAGGACCTATTGCGAATTTCGGGTGCTCTAACCGGTCACCGTTACCTCTTCGGGCTGAACGTCCTGGGTGGGCTGGCCATGGATTTAGACGATGCCGCTTGCGGCCGCGCTGCAAGCCGAGCGTGCGAGGTAGCTGGCAAGCTTGCGGGACTACAGCGTATGTTGACTCGATCCAGCAGTTTCCTTGACCGTCTTGAGGACGTGGGCGGCGTTTCCAAATCCGACGCCAGTGATTTTGGATTGGTTGGACCGGTCGCTCGCGCTTCGGGGCTTGTACGCGATCTGCGGAAGCTGCAGCCGTATAGCGGCTACGAGAGGATCGGCTTCGAGGTTCCCTACGAATCCGAAGGAGACGGCTACGCGCGCTTGCGAGTGTTTTTTCGCGAGGCCGAACAGTCAGCCCGAATCATGGCCGCCGTCACGCAAACGATCGGCCCCGGACGCTACCGAGTACCTGAAATCCGCGTGCAGCCCGGGGCCGCGCTCGGCTGGGTGGAAGCGCCAAACGGAGCGGCACTGCATTGGGTTCGGCTAAGCGGGCAAGGCGTGGTGGAACGATATCGGATCATCACGCCGTCCTTTGCAAATTGGCACGGCTTCAGACTGGCGGCGGAAAGTTTCGCTTTTCAGGATTTCCCAATAATCCTGGCGACATTCGCCCTGTCGGTTCAAGAGAATGATCGCTAACCGGTAAGCAATGCCATGAGCCAATGGATAATCAAGGGTCTCAGAACCGGGATTAAAAGTACACGCTATCCTCGCGTCACAGAGCTCGCGGACGGCACTGCACCAGGGCTTCCGGCCGCGGTGTCTTTGCCTTCAGATAGGGCGCGAGCGAAGGCGGCACTCTGTCCGACCGGCGCTCTCGAAATCGCAGCCCATGGCCTGAATGTGGACCTGCGCAAGTGTGTGAATTGCTTTAGATGCGTACGCGACACCAACACTCCGATGAACTGGGACTACGGCTATGAGTGCGCAGGTGCGGGGTCAGATCGTAACGGCCGCGATTGGCACTTCAGCCGTGCTTTCAGCCGGTCAGTGCACATACTCGTAGTGGATACGGGCGATTGCGGAGCATGCCTCAACGAAGTCAAACAACTTAACAGCCCGTATTACAACATGCATCGCCTTGGTTTCTTTTTGACGCCGTCACCGCGCCACGCCGATGTGCTGCTCGCAGTGGGAGCGTTAACCGAACATATGCGAGTGCCACTGCGTAAAGCCTACGATGCGATGCCGAGCCCCAAGCGCGTGGTCGCGGTAGGTGCCTGCGCGTTGTCCGGAGGAATCTTCGGACGCAGCTTTGCTTGTGCCGGCGGAATTCGTGAACTGCTTTCCGTCGACGTTGAAGTGCCAGGCAATCCACCACCGCCGCTGGCGATCCTGCACGGACTGTTGGTAGCAGCCGGCCGCAAGCCACCGGTCTCGCTGCAGCGCCGCCCGCAACACTCGGAAAACGGATCGGGATGATGGTTATGCAGCTTCTGCTCATCATCATCCTGGTGCTGTGCGCTGCGGGGGTGATTTTGCCGCTTATCACCGGCGAGCGGCGCGTGCCAATTTTGCTCGGCTTCATCGGCGCTCTCGCGTCTGCTGTTTTGCTCTGCTTCAGTGGTGCTTCACTTTTTGGCGGTGAGGCCTTTCGGGCCACACTGTGGACGATCCCCCCGCTGGGTACGCTCGCGCTCTCGCTCGACCGGCTCTCCGCGCTCTTCCTTTTCGTTTCGGGAATGGTCCTATTGCCTGCGTCGATCTTCGCCTCGGGAAACCTGGCGCCCTACTTAAAGCGCTACAGCCTAAAAACTTTCTGCGTGTCATACTTCGCGCTCTTCGCCACGCTGGTGCTGATACCTTTGTCCGCGGACGCGGTATCTTTTTTGATGCTCTGGGAGTTGATGTCGATCCTTCTGTACCTGCTTGTCGCTTATGAGCATGAAGTGGAAGAGTACGCGCGATCAGCTTACCTGATGCTAGCGATTGGGGAGGCCGGCACGCTTCTGATCGCGCTCTCGTTTATTATCCTGGCCGGCCATGGCGGGTTGGGATTTGCCGCAATGAAGGCCGCGGGCGGCAGTCTTGGCGATGATGCGCGATGGGCTGTTTTTCTACTGGCGTTCTTTGGCTTTGGGGTTAAAGCGGGTGTCATCCCGGTAAACTTTTGGCTTCCGCGAGCTTATACGTCGGCACCGCTGCCGTTCGTGCCGGTGCTCGCAGGCGCGACCCTGAATCTGGGACTGTACGGAATAGTCAGAGTGAACGGTTATTTGTTACCGGCTGCGGGCGTTGGCCCCGGCTTGGCGGTGCTGATTATCGGCAGTGTTACTGCGCTGCTCGGCATCCTCTATGCGTCCACGCAGAACGATCTGAAAACTCTCCTCGCGCACAGTTCGATAGAGAATGCGGGCATCATCACCGCAGCTTTTGGCGCAGGTTTTGTGTTCGTCGGATCCGATCACCCGTCACTCGCGGCGATTGCATTTGCGGCAGCCTTCTACCACATGGTGAACCACTCGATCTACAAAACCCTCCTCTTCTTCGCGACCGGTGCGGTCGATTCGAGAGTAGGAACACGGCAGATCGACCGGCTCGGCGGCCTGATAAAGGTGATGCCGCGCACTGCAGGGCTTTTTCTTGTCGGCGCCATTTCCATAGCGGCACTGCCACCCTTCAATGGTTTCGTCAGCGAGTGGCTAACGCTTCAAACGATGCTGCAGAGTGCCGCGCTTGCTTCAACCGGAATCAAGATTGTCTTCGCGATCAGCGGCGCGATACTGGCCCTTACCGCGGCGCTGGCAGTGACGTGCTTCGTCAAAGCGTTCGCGATGAGTTTCCTTGGCCTTCCGCGATCTGAAGCGGCTGAACACGCTGAACGTGCTCGGCCTTCGTCAGTTGTGCCTATGGCGGCTCTCGCGCTCTTGTGCTTCCTGCTCGGCGTGACTCCGACCTATGTCATTCCCGTGCTCGATGGAGCAATTGCGCCGGTTGCGCAACAGGCACGCGCTGCGGACGTCCTGGTGCCGCCGTTTTTCGCCGGGAACGTCCACCACGGCGAATTGCCTGCGGCGTTTGCCGCTGACTTTCACGCAATCGGAGCGCAAGTCGGACAAAGCGTCTTGCCCGGACGGGGATTGGTCATCATGCATCGTGGTGGCGCGAGTAACCCCGTTGTCTTTGCAATGTCGGCTTCGTACATGGCGGTGGTCTTGGCGTTGATGCTACTCGGCGCATTTGTTGTTTTCCGCCTGCTCGTCACCCGCAATCGTACAGTCGAGCGCCGCACAGTCTGGGATGGCGGCATACGCCGCCTCTTGCCTGAGATGACCTATACCGGTACCGGTTTTTCGAACCCAGTGCGGGTAGTTTTTGAAGCAGTCTTCCGGCCAATGACGGTAGAAGACACGCGTCAAACGGTTGGCAAGCACTTCCGTGCGGCGATTCGCCGGACTCGTGGCGAAAATCACGTTCTTGACCGGCTGGTGTTAGACCCGATCTCGGATGCGGCTTTGCGGGCCGCGAACGGCTTCGCGCGGATGCATCACGGTTTGCTCAATGCTTATGTCCTTTATGGCCTCGGTGCCTTGCTCGTGGCCCTATTGATTGCGAGGTTTTCATGAGCGAGTTTGATCAGTAGAAAGAGGAACCCGAGGTGGCGGGCTGCGCTATCGCAACGCCTTACTCTCGGAGGAAAACCGAAGACTCAAGCTTGCCTGTACGGCCGGCTAATTGATTCGCCGCGGCCTTGAGCGTGACCGAGAGCAACTACTCGCTGCCGTCAATGAATCGAACTCAAGTCCACTGAAACGCTCAAATCAACGCTGAAGGAAGGCTTTTTATTATGCGCATCTGCATAATCTCTGACCTGCACGCGAACATCGAAGCGCTTTCGGCGCTGCCCATCGATTATGACGAGTTATGGGTGCTCGGCGATTTGGTTAATTATGGACCGGATCCCGCAGCTACGATCGAATTCGTCAGATCTCGCGCGGCGATCGTGATTCGCGGGAACCATGACAACGCTATTGGACTCCGCGTGGACTACGGGTGTTCGCCGCGATTCCGCGCGATGGCGGATGCGGTCGGGCAGTACACTAGTTCGGTCCTGAGTCATAAGGACAAAGAGTTTCTGCGGCACTTGCCCTCGTGCGCCTGCCGCCAAGCTGATGGCCGCGTATTTTTCCTGTGCCACGCAACTCCGTCGGATTTGCTGTACGAATACCGCACGCCCGAGTCGCCTCTGTGGGCCCGCGAAGAGGAGTCCAGCGCGGGCGCGGATGTCGTCCTCGCCGGTCACACGCACTTGCCGTTCGTTCGAGCTTTTGGCTCGCGAATAGTGGCGAATCCTGGGAGTCTTGGCCAATCAAAAGCTGGTGACGCGCGGGCACGCTATGCGATTTGGCACAATGGCCACCTCGAGCTCAAAGCCTATGAATATCCAGTAGAGACAACCGTTGAGAAAATTCTCGTACTGCCGTTAGCCGGCGAGATTAAGCGAGATCTAGTCGACGTCCTGCGCAGCGGGACTGTGCGATGATTGCGCAAGCCTGGATGTCGTTTGCAAGGCTCTAAAATGAC
>DATJUF010000275.1:0-4762 GCA_035502655.1 Binataceae bacterium (SeqCode) | reverse complement strand
CACACCAAAGGCAATGACCGTTACGATAAAGGCAAGTAATCGCTTAAACACCGCGAATTGTGTCCGTACCTGGCGCGCCTTCAGATTGTCTTTGACATCCACGCGAAACTTGCCGATCAACACGTCCTCGATCACCACGCTAAGCCGCATCACCAGCCAGGAGACGCCGAAGATCAGCAGCAGCCCGATGACGTGCCGGATTGGGTCATTCACCACTGCAGGGATCGCAAGCGAGGGCATTACGATATCAAGGGCGAGCAATGGTACAATCAACTTTAGCGGTCCGGCACAATGCCTCACGATCGATTCATCGAGAGGGCTTTTTGTCCTCTCGGCCAGGCGTTTCAGCAGCGCGATCGCCACAGCGGCCAGAATCAGTCCGGCGGCCACCGCTGCCACAAATGCGCCGGCATTGACGCCAACTGTCACCCAATCAACAGATGGAAACACTCTCATGTCTTGTAACCTCTTGAATGGAGCCGGCGGATGGTCTGTGACGAGTCTTGCGGGCTGACGCGAGTAAGCGTCAATCCGCGGGACGGATACCGAGGACACTGCTACGAAAATTTTGCGTTATTCGGTTTATTGCCGCAATGTTCGTATAGCAGCGCCGATGAGCCCGTAATGACTTCCCTTATTTGGCAGCCTGTCTGAGCGTATCCGCCACTATCGCGGCGACGCCCTTCTTTTGCACGACAGCGATTGTTGACATGCGTCAGCCGTCAGATTCTTTGTTTGGTCGCGTGCCAGTCGGCGAGGAACTTTTCGAGGCCGGTCTCGGTCAGTGGATGCTGCAGGATTTGCTTGATCACATTCAATGGTAGCGTGGCAACATGAGCGCCTGCTTCCGCGGCTCGCAGCAGATGCGTCGGCGAGCGAACCGACGCCGCCAACACTTCCGCTGGATAATCGTAATTCGCCAGGATGTGGACCAATTGCTCGACCAGCAGCATCCCGTCCTGACCGATATCGTCAAGACGGCCGGCGAACGGCGAGATAAAGCTGGCCCCGCATTTAGCCGCTGCCAAGCCCTGGAGCGGACTGAAAATCAACGTAACGTTGACCTTGATGCCGCGGGCTACGAGCGCCTTGGTTGCTTTTAATCCTTCAATCGTCATGGGACATTTCACAACAATATTGCGATGCAACCCGGCCAGCTTTTCACCTTCCTCGAGCATAGCGGGCGCTTCGGTCGAGACGACCTCGGCGCTGACCGGGCCGTCGAGGGCGTCACAGATTTCGCGCAGCAGGCTGGCGTAAGGGCGGCCGGTTCTCGCGATAAGGCTTGGGTTAGTGGTAACGCCATCCGCCAAGCCCCAACTCGCCGCTTCGCGAATTTCGCTGACGTCGGCTGAATCGATAAAGAATTTCATCGTTAGAGGACCTCGGATCGTGACGGATGCGGCCGTAGCATATCCGCACGCGCCAAGGCGACGCGATACGGTGATTTCAAACCCGCAAGCAATTCGGAAATCGACTTGTTCAGGATCGGATGGATTAGCATCGGCGCTAATTCCGCCATCGGGGCAAGCACGAATCGGCGCTCATGCAGGCGGGGATGGGGCAACTGCAGGGCGGGTGTATCAATAACGAGATTTTCGAAGAAAAGCAGATCAAGGTCGATTATACGTGGCTGAGGTGTTCTACGAGCGTTGCGCTTGCGTGCGGAAGGACGCTTTCGGCCCATCGTGCGCTCAATGACGAGCAGGCATCGAAGCAGTTCTTCGGCCAGCATGGTAGTATTGGCTTCGATGACCCCGTTCAGAAAAAATCCTTGGATATCCCCCACTGGTTCCGTCTCGTAGATGGACGACTGGCGCACGACGCGAGTGGACGGAAGCATCCCGATCCGCCGAATGGCGTCGCGAAAATTAGCGGCTCGATCCCCCCGGTTAGTGCCTATGCCAATAAATGCACGATGGGGCATCCATGCCGCTACAGCCGGAGTGATTTAATTCGATCCGCCGCCTCCTGCAAACGTTCGCTCGATACAGTCAACGAAAAGCGAACGTAGCCCTCACCTGCCTTGCCAAACCCTGAGCCGGGGGTGATGACAACCCCGGTCTCCTTTAGAACGCGCTCGGTGAATGATACCGACGTGTAGCCTTGTGGAACTTGCGCCCATAGATAGAAGGTGGCGCGTGGCGTGTCGCATGCGAGACCGAGTGCGCGCAGCGCCCCGACCATCACATCGCGCCGATCACGGTAGATCGCGCAATACTCGCGGAGCGTGTCGTCGGGACCTTCGAGCGCCGCGATAGCAGCCTCCTGCACGGCCTGAAAGACCCCCGAATCCACATTAGTCTTAACCGTGCCGAGCGCACCGACCAGACTCGCGTTGCCGACCGTAAAGCCAACCCGCCATCCGGTCATCGAATAAGTCTTGGAAAGCGAATGGAATTCGATCGCACACTCGCGAGCGCCGTCGAATTCCAACACACTAGGCGCCTTATAGCCGTCATAGGCGATTTCGGAGTAGGCAAAATCGTGCGCTAGGATAATGTTGTGGCGGAGGCAGTAAGCGATCGCTGCTTTAAAGAAGGCTGGTTCGGCGGTCGCGGCCGTTGGGTTGTTAGGATAGTTGAGCCACATCAGCTTGGCCCGCCGCGCTACCTCATCCGGAATCGCACTGAAATCGGGCAAGAAGGCGTTTTCCTTGCGCAGCGGCATATAAAAGGCCTCGCCGCCGTTGAAAACGCAACCTGAATAATAGACTGGATAGCCGGGATCGGGGATCAGGACGATATCGCCGGGATCGATCACTGCGACCGGAAAGTTCGCGATTCCCTCCTTCGAGCCGATCAACGCACAGGCCTCACGCACAGAATCGAGTTTGACGTTGAAGCGCCGCTGATACCATCCGGTGGCGGCTTCACGAAAGCGGTCGAGACCCTGGTAATCAGGATAACGATGGTTCGCGGGGAGCTCGGCGGTCCGTTTGAGCGCCTCGACAATATGCGCTGGCGTCGGCAGGTCAGGGTCGCCGATTCCGAGGCTGATTACATCAACGCCTTTTTGCTGGACTTCCTTCTTGAGCCGGTCCAGTTCGGCAAAGAGGTAGGGAGGAAGCGAACGAAGCCGGGAAGCGACCTTGATTTCCACCTGATAGGCGATCTCCAAGCGTTACTTGGCACTTTGTAGCATATTCACCACGCCGCCGAAACGGGGCTGAAAAAAACTTCGCCAAGCCGCTGGATTACCCAGCGACCGCGACGGTCAGCCGTAGAGGCGCTTGGCTTCGGCAGAAAGCTCTGCGCGGAAGTCGGGGTGGGCGATTGCGATCAATTCGGCGGCGCGCTCGTGAATAGATTTGCCGATCAGCTTCGCGATGCCATATTCGGTCACCACGTAATGAACGAATGTTCGCGGCAGCGTCATGACGGTGCCCGGCGCTAAAGTCGGCGAGATGCGCGATAGGCGCTGACCCTTTACGATAGCGGTTGATGGAATTACGATAATCGACTTGCCACCCGCCATCGTGGCGCCTATCCCGAAGGCAGTCTGGCCACCGGTGCCGGTGTACATCTCGTGGCCGATAGACTCGCTGCCGACCTGACCGGTGAGATCCACAGCCAGAGCGTTATTGACTGAAATCAGGCCGTCTTCGCGGGCAATCAGGCGGATATCATCAGTGAAATTAAAATCATAAAGATGGAAAATCGGATTGTTCTCGGCGTAATCCAGTTCCTCGCGCGGTGTGGCATAGGCAAAGCCGCTGCCGACTACTAACCCGGGGAACAGTCTCTTGTATTTCCCAGTGATGACGCCTTCGCGCACCAGATGGGTGGTTTCCCACGGGATGATTTCGGTCTGCATCCCAAGATCATGGTGGTTACGCAAATGCGGCATAAGTGCGCCCGAAGTCGAGCCGACGCCCACCTGGATCGATGCGCGATCAGGGATGAGTTCGCGGGCAACCTGCTCACAAATCGCTGCGGCCGTCTGGCGTTCCTCTTCGCTGACCGGCGGCGCCAGCAACGGAGGAATCGCATCGTCAGGAGTGCGCTCGACAAACCAATCGATTTCGGAAATATGCAGGGAATTGTCGCCGCAGATGCGCGGGCATTGCGGATCGACTTCGGCAATCACCAATGAGGCTTGGCGCGCGAGTGTCTTGGACATGATCTGAACTTCGCCCAGATTGACGTAACCGGCGAAATCGGGCGGTGACACGCGCATCAGATAGACGTTAAAGTTATCAAGGCCCGGTGGCAGCACGCCTTCGCGATAATATGAGAGGGGCACGAATTCAGCGCGGCCGTCATGGAAAACGGCGCGGTCAATCGGTGACAGGTAAAAGGATTCAAGGCGATAACGCTCGCCGAGGCCCGGCAAATCCCAAGTGACTAAGGCCGCGCTGTGATTCAATACAACGTTTTCAATTTCCATCAGGCGGCCCGCCAGCGCGGCGCAGAGGACAAATGGGGTCGCCTGAGCGATCGACATGGTAATGCGATCGCCCGACTTGATATGACTCACAGCCTGATCCGGCGGCACCAGTTTGCTGCCCAGTTGCGACCGCCAATCGTGCGCCTGGGAATGAATTCCGCTTGCGGCAGTTGCCATTTTTGCCACCATCGGCGCCAGCAGCGCCTGATGCGACCGTAGCATAGATTCAAGGGATGGCGGCAATGTTTTGAGAGTGAGCGCGCAGGCGGACGTGATGATGCCCGCCCTACACGATGCTTGACTGTCAGAGCGCAAACAGAAATGCTTTCGAGTCCGCGCGGAGAGGTTCGGGAGTCTGGTTTAACCGGCGTGA
>DATJUF010000274.1:0-21600 GCA_035502655.1 Binataceae bacterium (SeqCode) | reverse complement strand
AAATCATTGCCATTGGGCGCGGCGGCCGCGATAGCGAATGCAAGAAGGAATACGAGTGAGAAACGTTCGACGATCGGCTCACGCCTTTCGTCGAACGTTTCGCCTATGATGGCTGGCCGAAAGACAATCGCAATCCCGTCGCGTTATGGACTAAGTTTCTTACCCGTGTCTTCAGATGGACGCTATTAAAAAGGTGGTAAGTGATCAGCCGGAGCTGAATTTAGTCGGAATGCGGACCGAGGCGCGATGAATTCTTTGATCAGGCCTGCCTGACGAATCGTACAGAGGTGCGGGTGATCCATGGGATAGGGTCGAAGGTCTGAAGAAGGCGGTGCAGGACTATCTGGGTTCGTCGCCATACTGCGTGTCGTTGTGGCAGGGGGAATCCGATTATGGGTGGCGGGCGTCAAGATCTTCCAGTTAGAGCGATAGAATATGCCAGTTGACCAGTAGGTCCCGCAGGTCCACCTTAGGAATCATCAAGAATAATGAGGAGGAAAACTACGGCAGCCCATCGAAACCAGCCGGTTCAGGGGATACGATTTTGACTTCCCGTTTCTCGCAATATCTCATCGAATGTTGTGACGCTTTCGAGTGGATGGCGGAGCGAGAACCGAACTCGATTCATGCAATCGTTACCGATCCGCCCTATGGGCTGAAGGAATATACCGATATAGAGATGCGCAAATTGCGGATTGGCCGGGGCGGAGTCTGGCGCATTCCTCCTACTTTTGACGGCGTTAAGCGAGGTCCGCTCCCCCGTTTTACCGTGTTAGACGCGACCGACCATTCGGCGTTAAAAGCCTTCTTCACTCGCTTCGCGAAATGTGCAATCCGCATTCTCGTACCTGGCGGCCACGTTCTGATTGCGACGAATCCGCTTCTTTCGCACTTCGTCTACCTCCCGCTAATTGATGCTGGCTTTGAAAAGCGCGGCGAGATCATTCGGCTCGTTCAAACTTTGCGCGGCGGCGATAGGCCGAAGAATGCCCATGCCGAGTTCGATCAGGTTACGGTCATGCCGCGTTCGGGTTGGGAACCGTGGGGACTGTTTAGAAAGCCCTGTGAAGGCCGCGTTCAGGACAATCTAAGAAAATGGAAGACAGGGGGCCTTCGAAGGATATCGGCAGACCAGCCATTCAGCGACGTCATTCAATCATCACCCACGCGGGCTGATGAGAGAGAAATAGGGCCGCATCCTTCATTGAAGCCTCAGCGCTTCATGCGGCAAATTGTCCGGGCCTCTCTGCCACTTGGTTTGGGAATCGTACTCGATCCTTTCATGGGCGCTGGCGCTACGATTGCGGCAGCCTTAGCGGTGGGATACGAAAGCGCCGGCCTTGAGATCGACTCTCAGTACTTCCGGCTGGCCGAACAGGCTATCCCCCGACTAGCGAACCTGAGCGCCGCAAATGGACTTCAACCGACCTTTCCGGCCATGAACCTGCCTCGTGGCGGAGCGCAAAACAGTCGACCGGGATAAGTTCAATCGAAAGGCATTACTCCCCTACGAACTGCGCCTTGAGGACTTTGCGCTCGCCATGCAGGACGTTTACGACTTTCTTTTTGATGTGAACGAATTGCTTGTTTCTAAAGGACTCGCCCGCATGGATGATATGCTTCGACCGGCAAATATGTCTGGGATGCTCTCCGACATGCTGACTGCCAGTTTAGCGAAACATTCGCGCGCCTTAATCGAAAACAGTCATTTCAATGGACATCCCGACCTGATCGTCAGGGGCATCTATCCGAATAATTCGGTCAAGGCTGGAACGGAAGGAATCGAGATCAAGAGCACTCGGAAACCGGGCGGCGCGGTTGATACTCACGGAGCGCGCGATCAATGGATGTGCAGTTTTGTCTATCAGATCGACTCCGAGACGGAGCCCGCCCGTGAGCGCAAGCCGATGACGTTTACTGAAGTATATCTGGGACATGTCACAGAAGCTGATTTTCGGAATAATTCACGTGGCAGACTCGGTACTCGTACATCAACACTCCACAAACAGGGCATCACTAAACTTCGGCAGAATTGGGTCTACCGACTCGAATTGCAAGCAAGCGCGAAAGCCCGCAGCAGTTCTGTCCAGAGCGAAAAACCTTTAACGTCGAACGCGGCTAGAACGGTTCGTCCAAAAAAAAGGCTCCAGGCATCCGGTGGAAAAAGGGGGGTTACTGGAAGAGGCCGTGGAGGGGGTTGCCGTGCTTGAAGAGGCCGCCAAGGCCTTTTCCGCCTTTATCAATCAAGCTGCCGAGCTTGTTCTGCACCGCATGACTGGCGGCGCGCTGTGCCAGAATATCAATGTTGGGTAATACCTGGGGATGGGGCAGGCGGCCGGTGATGCGTAATGGAATAACTACCTGGCCGCTGCGATCGGTGAGAAAGACGATGTTTTTGCGCGCAGCGATAAGCTCGTTGCTGAACGGCCGCGAGAGAAAGATTTGGGAGTTCATGCTCAGGTCTTTGTCGAGGTCGAACCATCCGGAGGCGGTGGCAGAATAGTCAATCGCCTGGGCGAAGAAATCATTGGTGCTGAGCCGTGCGCCGTTGATGACGAAGGTGAGGCTAGCCGACTGGATATCGGTATCGGGCGACTTAAACAATTCCGGATGGTTGGCGATGACGCTGCCGGGGACCAACACGCCGATCGCGGGCAGGTTATCGATCTTGCGCAAGGCCTGGGCGGCGACGTTGACGCCAACCAGTTTGGCGCCGGTAACCTGGGCCTTGCCGTGGCCGCGCAGGGTCGGGCGTACGCGGGCGAAATCGGTGCCGCGGCCGCTTATTTGAACATTGCCGGTGAGCGTGCCGCGGATTGTGTTGGCGGCCTTGGCCTTCACTGCCGTGAGGGCCTTCTGGAGATTCAGGCCGCTGGTTGAAAGATTGAGGTCGAAGCCTGGAACCTCGCCGAGCGTGGCGGCGCCGTTCGCGCTAATCGCGCCGTCGCAGGAATTGAGCGTCAGCGAATTGATAGTAACGCGGTCACCGCTATAGACGGTGGCGAGCGCGAGATTGGTGAAAGGCAGATTATCGACCAAGCCGGCTGCCGTGGTGAGATTGACGCTGGCGCTCGCAGGCTTAGCTGGGCCGGTTCCCGCCGCTGGGCTGAGAGAGTTGAAATCGGCGGTGCCGGTGGCGGTGAGATCCTGCAGATACTCGGGGCCATGGTCCTGCGAGTTGTTTTGGCGCGAGGGAATCAGATCGGCGAGTATCAGCTTATCGGCGCTGAATTTGAAATTGAGGCGCGGCGGCTCAAGCGATTGGGCCTCGGCCTCGAGGCGTGCGTGGGCGGAGCCGAGGTTAAAGGCCAGGGGTCCGATTCTGGCGGTGTTGCCGTTAAGCCTAATCGTCCCGTTTAGCTGAGTGATTTGCGCGGCGCCGCCGCGCGCCTCGGGAATCGATAGAGCGGCGCCAGAAAGGATAGCGGCGCCGTTGAAGATGGGGCGCTGATGGGCGGCGATAGCGACGGCGCCATGAAGCGTGGCTGTACCGGATGGGCGATATTTGGCAACGGCTGGAACGAGTCCGGCGAGCTGGGCGATAGAAAAGCCGTTAGTGGAAAGGCTGGCCTTAAGCTGATGCGGCGCGATTGCGACGTGAGTCAGAGCGGCGTTGAGGCTCGCGAGTCTCAGATTGAAGGAATCTAATGTCAGCTCACTGGCCTGATGCGTGCCGGTGGCCGCGAGCACCATCGCGAGGCCGGCGGGCTTGGTGAAGGACGGCTGCCAGGCGACTTCATTGGAGGTAAGGCTGGAGTTGGCGGTGAACTTGATCGCGTCAACTGTGCCGGCCGCGGTAGCCGTGGCGTTGAGGGGGCCTTTAATCGTAATTGGCGGCGGGAACAAATGGGCGAGCGCCGGGATGGATCGCAACTGGGCCAAGGTCAGCGGACCGGCGCTCGCGGTAAAGCTGAGCGGGATAGCGTTGAGGTCGAGGCCGGCGGCGGTGATTATCGGACCGATATTGCCCTCGAGAACGAAATTCTTCTGATCGCCAAAGGCGGCCATACTCAGATCAACCTCGAAGCGCGAGGCGAAGGAAAAATTCGCGACGGTGACCTGGAGGTCCTGGAACTGGACTGGTGTCGCTGCGGGCACGGACTGGTCGAGATAGTCAATCTCGCCATCGGTGAGCGTGAACTTGTGAATCGAAATGGCGGCAACGGAATTGGGATTAAAAGAAGGCGCAAGGGCAAGCGAATTGCTGTTGGGGAGCGTGAACGGGGCTTGATTCGCCCGCGCCGCTTGACCGGGCTTCGATAGCTGCTCGGCGTGATGCGCGCGATGGCGGGCGAGGGTGGCGAGATTGAGGTCGCCGTCGCGATTGCGAATCAGGTGGAGGACCGGCTGGGTGATGTTGAGTTCGGTAATGCGGGCCTTGTGGAACAACAGCGGGATGAATTCGACCTTGAGATAGATGTCATGCGCCTGAAGCAGAGGAAGCGGTGAGAAGCGGGGATCGCCGGCGACCTGGACGGTGTTGAGGTCGATCATCACGCCCCAGCCGAGGCTGGCCTTGATGGTTTTGACAGTGACAGGGCGGCCCGCCGCGTCGCTAATGCGGCTGAGAATATAATCGCGGCGTGACTGAATGATGGAATTGAGGTTAAGGACGGCCCATCCGAGCAGTCCGCCGAGGATCACGATGGCGAGGCCGAGGAAGCTGCCGGCAATGATGAGAGTCCTGCGCATCCAGTTAAAAATCGCTCCTTCGCGCAAGCGCCTCCCAGCTTAATTTTTTAGAGCAGCCGACTCGCACATTATGGAATCGCAACCCTATTTATAGAACGCGCCCGAGTGGATCTGCGCAAGTACGGGAGCAAGTTCGGCACGGAAAAGACCGGCAAGGCGCGTTTCGTAATCGGAAAGGGAACGGATGCCCACCTTGCGCATCCCAGCGATATTGATGGTCGAGGGATGCATCAGGGGCAGCACGCGCAGGCCGGAAGCGGCCGTGAGCCAGGCGCCGTGAAGATCGAGCATTTTGACCGGACGTCCGAGGATAGCCGCGGCGGCGCGCGCGCCGATGGCGAAAACCGCACGTGGCTGAACTATCGCGAGTTCGCGCAGCAGATGACGGCTGACGCAAGTGGCGTTTTCGGCAGCGCTGGGCGAGCGATTCGCGCCGCTGGGCGAAGCCGGCCAGCATTTTACGGTATCGCTAAAGTAGAGCAGGTCTTCGGGCGCGAGCGTCAACGGGGCGATGGCCTGAGCGAAGGCGTTGCGAACGGTAAGATTGCGCGGATTGGAGAAGGGGCGGCCGTTTTCGAGCGAGACGCGGCCGGGCGCCTCACCGAGGACCATCAGGCGGTAACGCGCGGTGCCGCGGCGTCCGAGAGGAAATTTGCGCCAGGGGCCGATCGAGGCGCATACGCGGCAGGTGGCCACTTCGGCGTGGAAGCCGAGGAGAGTGGCGTCGATGGAACCGGCGGCTGGAGCGGAGCCAGCTAACGGCGGAATCGGCGGAGACGGGGCGATGGATGGGGCGTTAGCGGCGGGGGCTGGAGCGGCATCCTGTCGGCGACGGGCGGGCATGATGATAGATTATGTGGATAAGCCCGCGAAATCGCCAATAATTGTGATGATCGGGGCTAGCGTCGGCGGTGGCGGCGGGTAATAGTGAGCGCGCGGGTGGCCGGAGCCTTAAGCTGTAAAACTTGCATGGCGCGACTTTCGTGCGGGGACTCAGATGCTTAGAGATACTCGCAGCCTCAGAGTCATAAGCGGATACTCTGAGAGTCGCGCCTGCACGCTCTCATGAGCGAGGGCTACGTCACCGGCATGGCCTCGGCAAGTGAGGCCAATGCGGTTTGCACATGGCCAGGAAACCTAGACCGTCAGCGAAAGCCGGCTATCCGGAATTGGGCGCAGGGAAGGCGGGTTTCTCGTCACCGTTCAAAGATCTCAAGCAGATGCTAAAGCAGCGTGCGGCGAGCCTGCCAGAGAAGGCCGCGCCGGTGCCGATAGTCAAGCCGAAGTCCATACCTGGTCCGGTGTTGAACAAGGCCGCGGAGCCAATCGTGGACGAGGCAACGCTGTTTCAACAGGCGTTCGCCGGGGTGCGGCGGCTGCCGAATGGACGGGCTGAACGGATCGTGGTTGCACCCGAGCATAAGACCGAAATCATCAGCGAGGATGCGGAGGTGCTGGCGGCACTTTCGGACCTGGTATCGGGGCAGGGCAAGTTCGAGTTAACGGAGTCCGACGAGTATGTCGAGGGGATGCGGGCCGGACTTGATCCGCGGCTGGTGACGCGGCTCAGGCGTGGCGAGTTTTCGGTGCAGGCGCACATCGATTTGCATGGGCTTTACCAGGCCGACGCAAAGGAAAAGCTCACGCAGTTTATCGTGGAGTCGGTGCAGAAGGGCTTACGGGCGGTATTGGTGGTGCATGGGCGCGGACTGCGCTCGCCGGGCGGGCAGGCGGTCCTGAAACATGCGGCGGCGCAATGGCTATCGCACGGGGTGATCGGCGGATACGTTCTGGCGTTCACGACTGCGCAGGCTTATGACGGCGGGGCGGGGGCGATGTGGGTGCTGCTGCGGCGAGAGCGGCGGCGGGCGAAATTCGAGGTGATGCGTGGGGCGAAACTGCGGGATTGACGCGGGGGGCTGGGCGGCGAACGGCCGGCGAATCCGCCCCATGCCTGATTGCACTGATTCGCATTCGTCATAAAGCGCCGCTAACAGTTTGCCGCGGTGCAATTCGGGGCGGCTTGATCATCTCATCACTTCACTTAGTCCAGCAGGAGCCGTATAGCGTTCAAGATCCAAGTACGAAGCCGGGACCTCGTCATTGACTAGAATATTATAGCCGTGGCCATCAGCCGGGCCCTCGAAGGTTGCGTGATGGTTTTGCAGGTCCCACCAGTGCGAAAAAGCGGCGCCGCTTGAATTCTGTGGACCGACGCGCGGAATCTGGGTCACGATAGGCTGGAGCAACGCGACCTTCCATAGCTGCATCTTCGGATCATAGAGATCCTGCCACAGCGGTCCATAGAATTGCTGATCCACATAGAGTATGCGTTTGCCGTAGCAATAGCCCGCAGCCTTGGCCGGAAGCTTGCGGATATCGAGGATGTAGGAATCACGCAATTCCCATTTGCCCCATGACGGCTTCGACCACCCGAGCGGCATGTCGTAGTCATCGGGGAATACCGAGCCTGCTGAGCCGGTGTTCATCTGGTTCAAAATGCGTTGCGTGCCGAGCAGATCCGCTGAGAAGTCAGGAATATTGCTGTCGAACGCGAAGCGCCCGTCATCCGGTGTCAACTCATTGCCTGAACTGGAACAACGGGCGGCGCTCGAAAGCCGCTGCGTGCGCCGCATCGACGGAATGAACACATAAATATCCTCGGGCCTGGTCAGATCGGTGTACTCGATCGTCAGGGTGGCCGTGTAATGCTGCTGTTCGGGTTGCTCGATCATGAACCAGGTCGTGTAGTACTTGCCCTCGGCGCCGGGAAACGTGGCTGGAATGCCGGGGTCAGTATTGTCGGCAAGCTGGCGCGCGACCCAGAGGCCTTTTACGCAGCTCACATTGCTGAAGCTATCGAGCGTGCAAAAGAAGCCGAGATTATCAGGCCCATTTACGACAATATGGGGCATGTAGCGGTACCAGAAATCAGCGAGAATCTTCCAGCCTTTGTGCGGTTCGGCTGGATGAGAGAAGGGAATGCCACCACGATAGCCAGTAATCGTCAGGCCTCCGTCAGGGAGTTCTTCGAGCCTGGTTGATGAACTATATTTCTCGGTTGCCGCCAGATAACCGGCTGGCAGCGGATTGATTATGGTTGGACCAACCGGCATCTGAACATCTGCAGGCATCTTCCAGGAAGCCTGGCCTTCAAACAGCACTATCATCCCGTGGGGCATAAATTGGCGGTACTGCTGCCAGTTCTGGGCGGTGATCACGGTTCCGGGTGGAATAGACGAGTTGGCAGATTGATTTGACGCCTGAGGCGCGCCGTCCGCGGATTGGATTTCCGCAGCAGTTGCGGCCGCCATCGGAATCAAGCAGATGATCAAGAAGCACAAGATGGTTCGGAAGTTACGCACTACTCTCCGCCTTTAGAGGACGATATGGCCGCAAGGGAAATCGCAGCGAGCAGCAGTATCTTGTGCTGTGGCCTTCGCCGTCAATCGTTCTTGAGGATACTACCAAGTAGCAGGTGCCATGATTGTCAGGCTGGCACTTTCGAGTATCCCGTTTTCCCAACTCGACAATCTTGCGGACTATGCTCAAGGCCAACAACCGGGCGAGCCCGGCCCCCCGCTCGATCCTGATTCGGTCTCTCACCTGCACACCCCGGCTTGAGGAGTTCGCGGAAAGCCGCGATCCTGAGATTGACATAGCTTCAGTCACGCTGTAGCTAAACAAGCACCCCAAAGGGGAGTAGTTCACGCCGGCATTAAAACGGCGTCGGGGCGATCGACACACCAGCCTTCGGGCTCGGTCCCCCACCTCATACCGAGGCGAACGAGACCTTCGGACCAGGTAATCCTGGCCGAGACTCGTTTTGCCGAGCTTCCCGGCCAGAAAAAGGCCGGGATGATTCAAGCACTTACGATCCCAGATTTGTTCGCTACCTTGTTGCGCGCTGCTGCTCGCCGCGAGCCGGAGCATGCGCCGCGCGGACGATTGTCACAGCAGCGCGTACGAGATCGATTCCAATCATCCCGGGGTCACATTCAGTTCTCATCCCTGCACTATGCCGGAGATAACCTGGCGGTGGCGTGCATTCCCGCCGGGGCCGGTTTCAACAGCGGCACCGCCGATTACCACTTCGGCCTCGGTTATTGGTTCGGCCTCGGCGGCTTCTTCGGGGGGTCGGTTGGCAAGTCATTATAACCTGGTCTTGCTCGCGAAAGTCCTCGCCGTGGCTTTCGCCGTTGGCCTCGATGTACTGGCGGTCTCTATTGGTGTTGGAGTAACACGGCTCGCCATCGCGGCGAGGCTGCGCCTTGGACTTGCGTTTGCGACTTCGGAAATCGCGATGCAGGTGGCCGGCTATGGGCTGGGCGCAGGAGCAGGCAGATTGCTGGGTGTAATCGCCAGCTACGCTGGCCTGGCCCTGCTCGCGTTGATCGGCAGCTTGTTGATCTGGAATTCCATACGGCATAAGTCCGAAGCAGGATTCGATGCCACACGTGGCACGGGCCTGCTGATAACTTCGCTGTCGATCAGCCTGGATTCCCTTGGTGTAGGTGCGGCGCTTCCTGCAGCAGGCGTCCCGCTCCTGCTGTTAGTAATCACCGTCTCAATTACAACGACCGTTTTCACTTTTATCGGATTGGCGTTTGGTTCACGGCTGGGCGAGCGCTATGAGCGGGGGGCTGAGCGAACCGCTGGTCTGATACTGCTGCTTTTGGCTATACTATTCCTGGTCGAGCAGCTCGGTGACTGAGGAATGGACGGCTCGCTCGCCGGGATTGATCCGCATTGCAAGGCCTGAAGGTTTTTAGGCGGGACATCGACGCGGTTTGGCGGGCAGGACCAGCGTGGGCACGCCGCAAACAAGTACGGCGTGCCGGACTCACGAATTTCAGGGGGCTGGTTCGCGGACGCGTTAGCTAGCGAACATTACCATGGCCGGGCGGCTGGCTAACCCTGGCGCGGCGTCGATTGTTCATAATGCTGATTTACCGGGTGGATACGGCGGATGCGCTCCAGTTCCTCACGCTCAGCGCGTTCCCGAACTTGTTCGAATTCGCCGACGGGAACAAACTCAGTAAGACTTGCGGTGTTATACAGATCGGCGAAGGAAGCATACGCGGCAATCAGCCCCGAAATGATAGCCGATGCCCCAGCAATAATCTCAATGACTGGAACGCCGGTAAACCTGAAAACGGCGCCGAGAATCAGGGCAATCCAGAAGAACAGCATGGTCAAATTAAACGCCGCAAACTGGTAAAATGACGCGACCCAGAGGTAAAATACGACGGCGCCAGTGACAACGAAGACCATCCCTGTGCTGGCAATCGCCGGACCGTGCAATGGTGCGCCAAACAGGGCCGTTTGCGAGAGTCCCCACCATCCGTAAAACGCGCCGATAAAGGTGAACGCCGTTGCCGCATGGGGGTCGCCGTAGGCAAAACCCCACATCCCGGCAAGTATCTCGATCAAGCCGCCAAACATCAGCGCCTGCGCGACATACGGGGCGACTCCGGCCGGCCGGAAAACCATGGCAACACCCATGAGAAAGGTTGTGGTGCCAAAGGCGGCTAGCCCCATTGGTAATGGATTGGCAATTCCTTTATCTCTACCTGGTCTTAGCATCGTTCCCTCCAATCTGCGGTGAGCCCGCTAAGGGGTCGACGCTCTCACCGTCGGAATTCTAACGCCCCGCATCGTAGCCGCTCCGTAGCGCCGAGGGCCGGACGGTTCAGAACCTTTCATAATTGGAGACGAGATGAATCATGCTGGTATTCATTGAGGTTTTCGCGCGTTTTGTATTCGGTATAGCTAATGCGGGCAGAAGTGGCCTGAGTGGTCAGGCTAATACCGCTTGAATTGCGTCGATAAGAACAAGGTAGGAATTAGGGGATAGAAATGGGAAGAGAAGCGGGAAGATGGTGCACCGCTTTCGGCATTCATGTGCGGCCGACCGGCTGATGACGAACAAAAGATCCGCCTTCAGGCGGGATGGAGAGCCGCCTGTACCCTGGTGGCAGGCGCGATGCCGGTGGCGCTGACCAGCGGTCATAGGCGGCATCCACACGACTGGCGGAAAGATACTGAATTCTGCGGGTCAGGTGCCGGTAGCGATCTTTTCCTGGTAAACGAGAATTTCGACTCGGCGATTGATCCGACGCCCGCTCGCTGTGCTGTTATCGGCAATTGGATGGCTCGGCCCGTACGAGACCGAACGAATTTGTGTTGGATCGACGCCTTCGTTGCCGACCAGATATCCGGCAACCCTGTCGGCTCGCCGCTGTCCAAGCTCGTAGTTGTAGTCTTCCGGGCCAACGTTATCGGTATATCCAGCAACAACGAAGACGCGCTCCGAGGCCGGCGCAGGACTACCCGACCCCTCGAAGTCTTCGAAAAATCCATCGATTTGGCGCTTGGCGTTATCGGTTAAGGCAGCGGAGCCGAAGGCAAAAGTCGGCCCGTTACTTGAGTTCAAGACCAGCTTCTTCTCGAGGTGGAGGTTCTGCAATCCGCTGAGGGCCTGGTCAGCCTTGGCGTCGGTTTGCGTTAGCTGGCCCTTGATGGGATTAAGCTGGCCGTTGACCCATCCCCGGGTAGCGAGGCATCCACTGGTCGTGCAAAGCAAGACGGCCCCAGCGCAGATCGCAAACGTGACCCGGACGGAGTGCCATGAACGGCCATGCTGGCGGGTAATATCTTCGTCTGGCATTGAATGAAAAAGGCGCAGCGGAGCGGATTCGTATTTGGCTGCGTCGTAGAGGCGGTGTCTTGTGGGCATCGTTCAACCTTCAACAGCGCGCTTTTCCACGCTAAATGTCTCTTGGCAAAGCGCAAACTATGTGCCGTAACCTTGAGGAGGAAAAAGCAGGCAAGATATGCGCGGCATGAAGGCCACTGGCCTGCCTTAGAATGGAATTGAAAATTTTATAGAAAATTCCTTCGTCTGGCGTTTCTGGGCAGGCGGCGGTGAGATGGGCCATATAGGAACGGACGTTCACAGCGATAGGCGAACCCGAGACTTTTCGACACCTTCATTCCATATCCATTTCTGATCACTCTGCCGACTGATGACGACCTGCAGCCGGCACAGGCTTCGTTGACTATCGACAACGTTGATCGTGCGATTATCACCTCGCTGCGGAATATCGGCGTCACGCCGGCCAGCCTGCTGATCGAGATTGTTACCTCCAACATGCCGGACACGGTCGAATTCTCTTTGGGCAACCTGACCCTGCGCAATGTGCAGGGTGATGCAATTTCCATTACTGGCGTGCTAGGCTTCGAGCAAATTCTCGGCGAAGGTTTTCCCGGTGATTCAGTCAGTCCGCTGACGGTTCCCGGGGTGTTCGTAATCAACGAATGAGTACCGCACAGGAAATGGTAAGTGCCTTTGCGCGCGGCGAGGAGCCATCATGGTGCGCTACTATATCGGCTTGCCCTTCAAGTCGTTGGGGCGTGATCGGGCCGGTCTTGATTGCTGGGGCATGGTGTACCTGGTGTATCGCGAAGTTTTCCATCAGGAGATTCCGCCTTACGCGGATTACGCCGATGCCTACGATGTTGAAGAGGTCAGCGCACTGGTTAAGGGCGAAATCGTCACTCGCTGGCGCGAGGTCTTACCGGCGCAATTGGGCGACGTAATATTGCTGCGGGTGCGTGGGCTACCTTGTCACGTAGGCGGGTAATCGCCCGCGGCAAGTTTCTGCATTCATTCGAGGGCACGCGCTCATGCGTGGAGCGCTACGACAGTCTCAAATGGCGCCGGCGCATTCAGGGGTTCTTTCGATATCGGGCAATCAGCACATTCCATCATTGACATTACACCTTAATCCGCATGCTAATAAGTAAATTAGTCATTACCTTGCCAACTATAATCCTCGGCTTTTCGATCTGTTCGCTTTACGGATGCAGTTCATTTCAGCAGCAAGTTCCTTACATAGCGAAGAAACGCAATCCCATTACCATCGATGCACTAGAACAGGATGTTCGCATCGCACGGGAGCGGGAGAATCACTTTGACCAAGTATACAAGAATCCTGGTGCCTATTCATCGGACGAGCGAAATCTTGCGGTGTGGAATTTGCCACCATTTCCGGTACCGAAGACATGCATGGCGGAGGGCAGTGAAAGTAACCTTGACTGCTTACGTTACGCAGCACGTCTTCATGCATTGCCTTTTTTCATTTCCTCAAGTGTAACTGTCTCTGGCCAGGAATATTTGGGGAGTTTTAGTGCTTATCCTATGCCATCTTCATCTCCAGATGGTTACTAAGAGCTTCATATGACTGATCTAGCATCTACGATCGATTTGCATCAAGTCACCACGAGCGAAGGCGACAGATTACTTTTTACGGCGATAACTTTACCATTTCGCTCTTTTCGTATTTGCCAGGAATTCGCACCAGGGCTATCCATCGCACAAATGATGGAATATGCGGGAATGACTTCCCAACAACCGGCCCGGATTTTCATTGATGATCGCCTGATACGTGATGGCGAACGGCATACAATTCCTGGCCGTTGCCAAATTGTTACTGTCCGTGCGTTACCAAAGGGCGGGGGACAAGGCAAAAATCCGGAAGAGATTTTCTTACAATTGGCCGTGACCGCTGTCACGGCGCTGGCGACATGGGGCATCGGCGCGTTTGCTGCTGCGGCTGTCTTTCCGGCTTTTGGTGTCACCGGTAGCGCCGTAGACTTTGGGAATCACCGAGAAGGGCCCGGCGGAATTGCTGGTGCCCGAGACCGTGTAGGCTTGCGGCGGCCGTGCGTCTCAGTGGTGAGATTAACAAAACCGCCCATTACTAATTTGCCTGCTCGCGGGCGGGGGCATTGTAGACGTCGGCGCCGAAGGATTGCAGGCCCGGCTGGGCCGCATAGCCGAGGTGATCGAGGCCGAACAAATCCTCGAGACTGCGCAGCAAGGCGTAATGATTATATGGATGAGAGTCGCGGCCGGGTTTGACGAAAGGCGAAAGAATCAGCGCGCCGATTCTGCCGCCGCCGGGTCCGGTCCGGCCGGGTGCGACTGTATTGGGACCGGTGGGTTCATCGCAGCATGAACTCGCGTCGGTCTTTTCCGGCACGACCTCGCCTTTTTTGATTTCGATATCGGCCTCGTCGAATGTGATTATCAGCATCCCGTCCTGCCGATAGGCGGGAGAATGAAGAATTTTGGGTACGAGCGTTGGCAGGAAGCGGTTGACCGCGGCGAGATGGCCGCCCGCGCAAAGCTTTGAAGCGCGATCGTGGCCGTCGTGGCATACGTTGGGCGTGATGAAAGAAAAGTTAGGGGTGGTTGCGGCGCTGCGCAGGTCATTATCCAGTTGGCTCAGCGGTACGACGTGTTCTCCACACGTGGGATGATCGATGATCGAATGAAAATAGACAAAAGGATTATGCCGGGTGGCGTACTGAGATTCAGCGGTGGCGCGAATATGGTTGTCGAGCTGGCCGAACTCCGGATGCTCGCAGTTGGATTCCATATCCTCCATATAGCCCTTCCAGGTCAGGTGTTTCGCCTCAAGCTGGTTCGCAATTGTGGGGACGAATTCGGGATAGACACAGCCGGAACCTAAAGCCTGGCCGCCGGGGCCGAGATCATTGGTTAAAGGTGCAAAATTGTAATAGACGAAACAGTCATTCTGGGTATAGGCGTTGGGCGCCTGGCCGCTGATGATCGCGATATAGTTATCGAGGCTGAAATGACCGATCGCATAGTATTGCGTCAGGAGCAGGCCTTGCCGAGTGAGATCGCGTGATAGATAGGGCGCAGGGGAATCCTTGCCGAAAGTAGTATCGAAGCCTTCGTTCTCAAGCATGATAAGGAAAACGTGCCGAGGCCTGCTGCCGCGCAAAGCCGCAGGCTCCTGCGCCATGGCGCCGGCCGGATAGCAGGCCGCCACGATTGAGCATGCGAGCGCCGCCAGCATGGCGGAAAGGAAAGCGCGTGGCTTCATCGTTTATGCTTCACGTGATCGGCAGCAAAGTACAATCTCAGTGGAGGCGGGTCCAGCAGGCCGCGCATTGGAGAATATTAAATGACTGCCCGGAGGCTGTGACGCGAAACTTATCCCAGAAAGTATCGTCGATTTGCTTGAGGGCCGAAGGCTCCGCGGCCATCCGCCAGCGGTCCCAGGCGGCGGGGCCGCCGTTGTAGGCGGAATAGGTTGAACGGGCGATAGCCTCCGCGGTGCCGGGGAGATTGGAGGCCTGGCGATTGACTTGGGACTGCATCAGGCGCTCAAGGATATCCGAGCCCGCTGAAGCATTATAAACAATATCCCATTCGAGATGCGGAAGGCTGTAGAAGCCGCGCCAGACATGCTTATTCACCTGCATCAGGCCGATGTCGCCGGTGCTCGATTCGAGATAAGTCACGCGAGAGCCGAGACGGATGAACTGGCGCCAGCAGCTCTCCTGCCATGCGACGGATTTAACCATCAGCAGGAACAGATGGCCGTCGGGCGAATTCAGCTTGCCAACGCCGTCCGCGCCCTTGGCGGTAAGAGTCAGGAGCTGGTTTAAGTCCGTTTGGTAATGGCTCACGTTGCCGGAGTCTACAACTACGGGGGTGAGAGTTCGCCCTAGTGCGATAAGCTGCGGCGGGGCGGGCGGGTTCTCCAAGGCAAAGGCTTCGGGCAACTTCAGCAGGAAAGTGGGTAGAGACAGGAGCGAAGTTGAAGCCGGCGCGGGCGAAAGCGCGGGCGATGGAGCAAGCCCGGCCGGCGGGATGGTATCGCCCTCGGGCAACGGCCCCGGCATCGCGAGCGGTTGCGGAATACCGAAAAGCTGCTGAAGCGATGGATCTTCGCGGAAGGTAAAGTTGAGCGGGTCGGCGGTCACCTGGGGCGCCATGATGCGTGCGAGGCGGCGCAAATCATTAGCTGAGATGCGTACGCCGAGGGCCGGCGCAGCCTGATCGAAGGCGAAGAGCGCGTCGCCGGCTGAGATGAAGGAGAGGAACTGGAGCGTTCGATTACCAAACGCCCTGGTGGGCGCAGCGGCCTTGATTATGCTGCGTAGCTGAGTCCAATCGTACAGAAAGAGGAGCCGGATCGGGTCAGGTCCGCCAGCCGCCTGAGGCGACATGAGCGCCTGCACCAGGCGGTAGCGGCTGTCCATCAGGAGGTTGAAGAGCTGATCGCGAACCTGCTGGTTCGGCAAGGTCAGGCCAACCTGCTCGATCGCGAAGACGAGAAAGGCGTCCCAATTGTCCAGTTCGGTTTGCCATGCGGTGATTTCGGCGGGCGTAAGGGGCGCGGCTGGGCCGGAAACTGTGATGGGCGCGGCGGCTGGCGGGAGGACCATCGCAAGCGTCACGCGCAGGCCGTCGGTCTCGGCGATGACCTGAGGTTCCAAGCGCAAAGTCGCAAGCGCGGAATGCAAGTTCGAGGCGGCATTAGGAGGCAGCGCCTCGTCGAAAAGGGATTCGAGATTGCGGATCGGTTCATGCAGATCGAAAGAGAAGGTTTCCAGCTTCGGAATGATATTGCCTTTAATGAGATCGAAGCCATGTCCAACGAGGAGCGATTTGGAGCCGTTGAGATTGTAGAGGTTGATGTCAGTTATGCGGAGCCTGAGCGTGAGTCCGGCAACGTAAGCGGCCGCGTCGAGCTTGACGAGTCCGGACCATGTAACCGGACTAATGCACTGGCCAGCTATCGGGAGGCCGAGAGCGAGTGTGGCGTCAGTCGTGAGCGCGAGAGCGCCATGCGGATCGCGGCCGAGCCGGGGGTTTTCGCCCACAAGGTACTGGCAGGAGTTATCACCTTGCCAGAATTCTGCGCGGCCGCCCGGTCCAGTGTAAATCTGGGTTTTGAGGGCCGCGGTAAGCGCCAGGTAGTCAATGGTAAGTGGCGCCTTGAGCTCGGCCGCGGACGCGTCAGCGGCAGTACCGAGCAATCCGAGCAGGATAATAACAGTGACTATCTTGGCGATGATAACAGCGAGCTGATGGTGCAATTTCGGTGACGTAGCGGGCGAGGACATCAAGTTAAGACCTTTGCCAGGTAACGCTCGCGCTGCAAAATTCTGCTGATTGACTTTTTGTTTGACGTAGCTGTAGAGGATACCATGTATCATTGAGGGATTGGCCAGAGATGGCGGGCTATGACCCGGCGTTGCACAATTTGAAACGCTGGAGGTGCCGCTATTTGACTCCAAATCCTAATCCAATCAGGTGCTGTTAGTAATTGAGGTGATCTATGGCAGAGGAGCCGCGTCCGGCGGGCCAGCAGGCTGCGAGTCAGCCGGAAGTAGCATCTGACAAGCCTCGCGTTTTGGGCGGACGGCCGGGTAGCCCGCGGATTCTCCAGCCGGTCGAAGAGTCGGAAGAGGCGGCGGCCGAGGCGGTTCGTAAGGGCAGGCCTGAGGCGCGTCCATCGGTGGGGCAACCCGCAACAAGGCAATCAGCGAATCCGGTGCAACCGGTGAATGACGTTCCTCATCACGGGTCAAATTCCAACGGCAGCAACGGCACCAGTGCCGAAGCAGCCAGCGTCATGACTGAATCGCTGCGCGCGTCACGCGTGGCGCTCGAGGGATTGCTCGCGAAGACTCATGAAATTCATGAGGAAAACTGGCGGGCAATGCAGTCGTTGTTCGAGAATTTGCATCAGAAGCTGAGCGATGAGCATAAGGCACGCGTGGCGGGCTTTGAAAAAGAGGTAAGCGATCGGGGCCGCTACCAGACCTCTGCGTTGCTGGAAAAAATTGATCTGGAGGCGGAATCACGCCTCGCGGCACGGCTTGACCGTGCGCTGGATAAAGCGCGCGAGGCCGAACGCCAGAGCGTGCGATCGTTGGAGGAAAAAGTTGCGGCGATTCGTGCAAGCCTGATCGAGCTTACGAATACGGCGACTGGAGAATTATACCGGCAGAAGACTGCGTGCCTGGCCGAGCTTCAAAACGAAGTGCGAAAGCGCCTGAGTGACTTGAAGATTGAGCAGGCAAATTATTTAGAGAATATGGCAAAGAAAACCGCCGATAGCTTGAGCGAGCAGTTCGCCAAGCGGTCTGCGCTGGCGGCTGAGGCCTTCCAAAAACGCCTACAGAAACTCGCGGAAGAAATTGCCGGCCAGTGGGAGAAGAAGCTGGCCGCGCTAGCCGACGGCGCAGTCGCCAGCATATCGAAGGATGCACTGGCGGTGGTTTCGCGCGAGACCTCGAATCAGCTGATTCAAGCCCTGCACAAGCGGCTCGATGAGCTTGCGAACTCGCTGAACGACTGACTCCCTGGCTTGCGGCCCAACGGCGCGGAGGTGAGATGTTTGTTGAGTTCTACGGACTCCATGAGGATCCGTTCGGTCTCTTCACGCAGCGCTATTTATATCTGAGTGCCAGCCATCGCAAGGCGCTGTCTTCGCTGCAATATGGCATCGAATATGGCGGCGGCGCGCAGCTTTTGCTGGGTGGTGGAGGCTTGGGAAAGACTACTCTGCTGCGCTATCTGGAGGCGCGGCAGCAAGCGCACAAGCGGATAGCCTATCTGGATTCGGCTCATGCCAAAGATCCCGATTTGGTGAAAGGCTTCACTATCGCACCGATAGTTCAGGCAGGTGAGAATGGTGCGGGCCAGCCAGCCGATGGGGCCGCGGCCCCAGAGAAGGAAGCTAAGGAACGCCTGGTGATGCTGGTCGATGATGCTCACGAGCTAAACCATCAGGAACTTGCAAGGCTGCTTGCACTCGCAAAGCGAGGCGCTGCTGAGAAAGACGGCTTCCATTTTATTCTGGCGGGCCGGCCAGAGCTGCTGCAAAAGCTCAAGCAAGCGAACGCTTCAGATACTATCGAGCAAATCTGGCTCAATCCGCTCGGCGCTGGCGAGACCGAAGGATATATCAACTACCGGCTGCATATGGCGGCAGGCAGGCGAGGGGCTATTTTCACAGCGGCGGCATGCGCCCTTATTGCGAGGCAAAGCGAGGGCGTACCCCGAGCAATCAACCACATTTGTGCTGAGGCGCTGCGCACCGGGGCCGAGCGTCAACTGAAACTAATCGACATGTCGGTCTTCGATACGCATGAACTCGCAGCCGCTAATGGAACTGCGCGCGTATCACCGCAGGCTGCACAGCCTTCGCCCGCAACTCCGCCGCGAAGCCATAAAGCGCCTACGGCTTCGGTACTGCTGGCCGCGTTATTGCTCGCCACCACGGCCGCGTTGGGATACGAAGAGTGGCCGCGCTTGTACCGCACGTACATTGCGGATGTTAACAGCGGCTTATCTGTTTCCAAGCCCTTGCCTGCTGAGGCGGCCAGATCAATCGCCCCATCGTCATTGAGCAAAAGCGCGAAGATTGAGCCGGTGGCGAAGATTCAGAGCAGCAACAGCAGTGCAGCCGTGGAAATAAAGAATACAGCGCTGCCGACGAGCAGCGTGATAACCAGCCGGCCGCCAGAAATTAGTTCGGGACATGATCGCGAACGAACGGCCGCCGAAGCGAAAGCTGATTCAATCTCAAGCGCAGCCAGAACATTACCGCGAGATGCCCGCCGTAATGTGAGCGTCATCGCGCCAGCCGAATCCATGCACAGCAGTACACCATCCGCTCTCCCTCCTTCAGAGGTGAGACGCGACCGGACAAATGGGCAATTTGCTGAAGCCGCCGCCCAGGCGCATTCGGCTAATCCGCTCGGCATCGTAGATGAGCATCAGGCGCACATCTACTCAGCGGTAGGGGATGACTACATGCGGCTCGGAAAGTATGACGACGCAATCGCGTTTTACCGCTACGCTCTAGCTCTTGCACCGGGCGATGCGCGGATTCAGGAAAAGATGAACCGGGCGGCCCTGAAGGCGGCTGGCGACGAATAAATAGCTATGTCGAGTGGAGCGGCGCAATCGGCGCGAAGCAGTGGCAATGCGCATTGGCGTGATGAAGGGCCGCGGATCGCCAGGTTCGATCCGCGGCAATATCCGGCTCGCCAGCGCTAGTTCAGTTTCCTGGGGCTATCGACCAATTCAAGGCATCGTAGCCGGGCGCGTAGCGCATGATGTTCTGGTCCGGATTGCGGTTGACCAGCGGGCGCATATACAAGGGATGCTTGAGGCTGCGCACTTCGTGCTCGACCGCGAAGAGCAACTTGCCGCTATCGGGATCGACGATGTTCTCAAAGCGGTACTGATGCTGGCTGTCTTCCAAGGTGATCAGGCCCTTTTCGGCAAGGCTGCGATAGGGACCTGAGAAGTCCGCGATATAGATCTGGATATGATGCTTGTCATAGGCGGGAATCGGACGGTCGGTCTCGCGGAAGAACAGGTTCTGCGCATAGCCGGCTGTAACGCAGGCGAAGCGTCCATTGCGATCCTCAAGCGGCGCCGCCTGCGCTCCCATGATCTGGCTGTAGAAGCGCGCGATACCGCCGGCGGTACCGGGCGGGACGTCGAACTCGACGTAGGGGATGCCAAGGGCGATACGGCCAAAGCGCTCGTTCGGCTCGAAGCAGCGAATGTGATTGCCCCATGGGCAGACTGCTTCGACATATCCGTCCATTTCGCAGAAATCGAACTTGGTACCTTCAAGATGCTTGCGGGCGCGCGTGAGGCGCTTCAGCAGTGATGCGCGATCGGGCATCACGACACCGGTATGGCCGCGCAGCACCTGCGGATTGCTGGCCGGCAGATGGAACTGGCTGCGCCCGACGTTGACCCACATAATATTGGGGCCGGTCATCATGTATGGGTCGCGCGTTAAGCCGAGGCCGTCGATATAGAAGCGCGTCGCCAACTCCTGATTAGGGACGGTGACATTAACGTGCTCAAGGGCAACGATGTTGCCGAGATCTTCGGCGGCGCGGTCGTAGGTTTTTTCGGCTTGCGCGGAACCATTCATTTTGGCGGCTTGCGCTGAGCCGTTCATTGTTCCAGCCTGCGCCGCGCCGTTCATGGCGCTCTGGCCATTTTTGCCAGCGCCGATTTCCGCCATCTGCGCGGCAAAGAGTTCCTCGGAAATAATTCCTTTACGATAGGCCTTGAGCAGTTGCTGCTGCTCGAAATCTTTATTCGGCATCGCAAACTTCCTCCTTCGTTAGCTCATCGGTAACAAGCCGTGCACGAGAGACCACGGATAAGTGTCGCGCGCGAACGCTTCATTGGAGCCGGCTCCTGTTAAGTCCGGCCTGGTGAAGCTCCTCACAGTGTGTTTACACCTGCGGCATTGAAATCGGCAAGCGGACGGCATGCGCACCCTATCATGACGAGGCGGCCTGGCCGAGTGATCCGCCTTCGCGCCGATTATTCAGCCCGATCTCGGAATAGCGCAGCATAAACCGCGGGCGCATCCAGACGATAATCGACGGAATGATCACGAACCCTGCGAACAGATTCGTGACCATCAGCAGGATCAGCAATACACTCATCTCATTATGGAAAAGAATCGGTGAGAATACCCATGGCAGAATGCCGCCGATAATCACTATGAAGGTACTGACTACGCACGCGCCGGTGCTTTTGAGGGCGGATGCGGCCGCTTCGTTCAAAGTCAGCCCGGCCAGAGCTTCGCTGCGCATCCGCGCGACGATATAGATTGCGAAGCTGATGCCCAGTCCGATACCAAGTGAAATCAGCGGGATCGTATCGGCGGTGATTCCGATGTCGTTCCAGTTCATATAGGTAAAGGCGATCGCGTTAGCCATTATGGCGGCGGCTGCGAAAACAATCCCGGCAACGACCGAGCGGAACATCACCGCGCAGATGATCAGAATCGCCGCGAGCGTCAGGCCCAGGTTGACCAGGTTGAGGCGCCCCACTACATCGTCGGTGGCCTGATAGAGTCCCGCTTCGCCGCCGAGGTAGCGGAGATTGACGTGGCGCAGTTCCGGGTCCGGCTCGACGCGGTTCTTGACGAAATAATTGAGGTCGCGGCGCAGACGGGTCAGGCGGGCATTGCTATGGTCAGGGAGCAGGAGGCGCACGCAAGCGCTGGTCATCGCGGGCGAATGGGC
>DATJUF010000273.1:0-12497 GCA_035502655.1 Binataceae bacterium (SeqCode) | reverse complement strand
TCGCGTGGTGGCAGTGCTGAGCCGCCGAGTTTGCCCGCGTGATAGTTATCGAGGATATAGCGCAGCGCTTTCAGCTCATGGCGGAGGATATCGATGCGCTTGAGCGGCCGTGAATGCATACGGTTAAGCTTAGCGTTGGCTAACGGTCAAATACAACGGAAGCTCTTCCCGCCACATACCAAAGAGCTCGCTGAAGCACATCTGGCCAAGGAAGGTTTCGCAAATGACCGTGAAGATCAGGGGTGGTGGTCGCGGCTGAGGCGATGGATCGCGCTGAGATGGCGAAGAGCGTCGCGGCGGCGGCCGGTTTCTTCGTAGATTTCGGCGAGGTTGCGATGGGATTCGAGCGAATGGGGATCGCAAGCGGCGGCGCGCAATAGACTTTCGATCGCATTGTCGTAATCGCCGATCTGGCGATAGAGCATGCCGAGCTGCAGATGGACGTCATGGTTGCCAGGAAGGATGACGGCAGCAGCCTGAAGATGGCGGATGGCGCCGACCGCATCGTTTTTTTGCTCAAGCGCTGCTGCCATGCGCAGATGAGCGTCGAAGTTGTGCGGTTCATGGGCGAGCAAATCGCCATAGAGGGTCAGTGCCTTGAGCGGATCGGTCTCTGCAAGCTGGCGAGTTTCCTCGAAACGCTCGCGCACGCGCGCCGGACCGAAACGATCCTCGATCTTGCCGAGGGGGCGCTTCGGCGCCTGGAACTCGAGCAGCATCTGGCCACTTTCGGCCTCAAAGGCGAGGCCGCCGTCACGCACGACGATACGACCGTCGAGCGTATCGAGCCGCAACGAAGTAACCGGCCGGGACGGCTCGAAGAAATTCCTGACCTTGGCGAAACATCGCTGGAACGGTTCAAGGCGTCCACGCGCAGGCAGCAAATCCTTTGCGAGACGCATCATCAGGAGGTCGTTGAAGGCGAAACGGTAGCGCCGTCCGCGGGCAGCGGCAGGGCTCACGAGCTCCTGCCGGACCCAGTAGCGAATACGATGCGCGGGCACTGCAAGAATCCGCGCTGCTGCACGTGTCGAGAAAGTTTGCGATCGCGTCAACCCGCCCTCACCCGTTGTCGGCACCACAGTGAAAGAATAGGTAGAGGGCGGGAGAGTGGCAACGTTGAGAGATGCGGTTTCTTAACAGGCTGTTGGCTATTCGAGCTCCTTCAAGATGCGAAGCATGCGGATAACCGACTCGACGGCGTTCTTGGCGTTGTCGATGCGGTCGAGCGCTTGCATGTGATCCATGCCGGGGCCGGTGACGCCGAGGCCGACCGGCTTGTCGAATTCGAGCGAGAGGCTGGTGGCAGCGCTGGCTGTAGCCGAAGCGATCAATTCGTCGTGATTGGTGTCGCCCTTGATGACCGCGCCTATGAGCACGACACCGTCCACATCCTTGCGCTTGAGCAGGCGCTTGGCCGCCAGCGGCATATCGTAGACGCCGGGAATATGCACGATGCGAACGGATTCGGCGCCGAGAAACTCGGCATGGCGGCGCGCCCGTTCCGCCATCAGGGAGGTCACGTCAAAATTGAAATCGGAAACCACCAGCGCGATTTTCACAAGCGGCGCTCCTTCACGAGGCGGCCGGATCGCGTACTTCGACTCCGGCATTTCTCAAGTAACGCTTTAGATCGGGCAGAGGATGATCGCCATAGTGGATAATCGAAGCGACGATGGCGGCGTCGGCAGCGCCGGTGGTGAAGGCCTCAAGCAGATGCTTAGGCTCGCCAGCCCCGCCTGAGGCGATTACGGGAATTTTTACGGAGGTGCTGATCAGACGTGTGATGGCGAGGTCATAACCGAGCTTGGTGCCGTCGCGGTCGATCGAGTTGATACATAGTTCGCCGGCGCCGAGTTGTTCACCCTCCTGGGCCCAGCGGAGAGCGTCACGGCCAGTCGGAGTGCGGCCACCGTCGATTACGACTTCATAGCCGGATGGAAATTTGTCACTCGGCGCGACGCTGCGAACCTGCATCGAGAGGACGATGCATTGGCTGCCGAAGGCGTGCGCGCCCTGCTCGATAATTTCAGGACTGCGGACCGCGCCGGAATCGATGGAGACCTTTTCGGCCCCTGCCAGTAATACGGAACGCATGTCTTCAAGAGTGCGCAGGCCGCCGCCGACGCTGAATGGGATGAAGATGTCGCGGGCGACGGCGCGGACCACGTCGAGCATGATGGCGCGGCGTTCGTTGGAAGCAGTGATGTCGTAGAAGACGATTTCGTCGGCACCCTGTTCGTAGTAATAGCGGGCCATCGCGACGGGATCGCCAACGTCAACATTGGCCAGAAACTGGACGCCTTTGGTGACTTTGCCGCCGCGTACGTCGAGGCAGGGGATGATGCGTTTGGCGACCATATCAGGCCGTGAAGCGGCAGAAGTTGTCGAGCATTTTGAGGCCAGCGGCACCACTTTTCTCAAGGTGGAACTGCGTGGCGACGATATTGCCGCGGGCGATGGCGGCGGTAAAAGTGACGCCGTAGCTGGCAGTCGCGATGATATCCGATTCCTCAGCAGGCACAGGATAGTAGGAGTTGACGAAATAGAAGTAACTGTCGTCGGGTACGCCGTTGAAAATCGGATGCGGGACAGCCTGACGGACACGATTCCAGCCGATTTGCGGAACTTTGAAGGGGCGGCCGTCAACGACGGAAGGGAAGCGAACGACCTCGCCGGGAATCAGGCCGAGGCATTGGGCGTCATCCTCGTCGCTGCGTTCCATCAGCACCTGAATACCGATGCAGATACCGAGGAAGGGCTTGCCGGCCTTGACCACATCCTTGCGGATTACGCTGGTGAGGCCCAGCGCGCGCAGGTGTTCCATCGTGGCCCCAGCGGCGCCAACGCCCGGCAGAATGACATGATCAGCGGCGCCGATACGGTCAGGCTGATCGGTGATCTCGCAGCGATGGCCCAGATGTTCGAGGGCGTGGGCGACGCTGGTGAGATTGCCGGCCCGGTAATCGATAATCGCGATCATCTCCGTTGCATCCGTTCGCTGGAGCCGTCGGGCGCAAATTCCTAAACGCGTCCTCGGGTCCTCGGAAGCGTAATAATAGCGGTTGTGCCTCGTTTAACAACAGAACCCCCACTAACCTCCCCATGAATACGGGAGATTAAGAAAGCGATCGGCAAAAACGAAGGGATAATCGGGTAGCCTGGTTGCGATTATAGACGGGGGCCGCTAAGCAAAAGGGAGACGTTTGCCGCGAAAGGATGCCATCATGCCCAAAATCGCCCTCGCCTTTTCGATCATGCCCGACAGCCCGATGCAGACGATTATCGAATGGTCGCGGGCGGCCGAGGATAACGGCTTCGACGGCGTGTTCATGACCGAGGCGAATAATGACTCGCTGGCGTGTTCGCTTGGAATTGGCTTCAACACGCAGAAAGTGAAGCTCGGCACAGCGATCACGAATATCTACCTACGGCATCCGAATCTGCTGGCGAACGAAGTGGCGGCGCTGCATGAGTTCACCGGCGGGCGGTTTATCCTGGGATTAGGTACGGGCCATCGGGAAGGCAACGGCGCGATCGGGATTGATATGGGCGGTCCAGCCGATCCGATGAAGAAGATGCGGGCGACGGTGGCGACGCTGCGCAAGATGCTCGAAGGCGGGAGGACGAATCCGAAGGTGACGGCGGGCAAGGTTCCGCTGTATCTGGCGGGGGTGTCGCGGCCAATGGTGCGGTTGGCCGGGGAGATCGCGGACGGGGTAATTTTTAACTTTTTCCCGCCAGCACGGATTAAAGAGGCGCTGGGAGAAATCGCGGAGGGGGCACAGAAGGCCGGGCGGAATCCGAATGAAATCGAGCCGGCAATGTTCGCGACGGCCTTTATCTCGGATGATCTGGAGTTGGCACGCAAGCCCGCGCGCACGCTGCTGTCGCGATACGGGGCGCTGCGCTTTTACGGGAATATGTTCGCCAATGCGGGCTTCGCGAAGGAGATGGATGGAATCCGGGCGGCCGGCAGCGACAGCAAGGCGGCGATCGCGGCGGTGACGGATAGGATGATCGATTCGACGCTGCTGGTGGGATCAGAAGGGAGGGTGCGTGAACGGCTGCAGGAACTGTCTGCGCCGGGAATCGGATGGGCGATCGTCTTTGTGAATCCGGTGGGTGAGGATCGGGCGAGCGCGGTCAAGCGGGCGATGCGCGCGCTCAAGCCCTGAACCAACGCCTATAGGCGGAGAAGCTCGGCTCACGCAACGAACATCTCGGCAATAAAGATCGGGATTCTTCACGCGGCAGCCACGCGCGAGAATGACGGAATCGAATCCGGCAATCGGATTCGAGATTACCCAAACCGCATCCTAAGGGTAGTTGGAATCACCCAAAACGAGCGAATCGCGCAAGAGTCCGGTGAACACATTTCTCATCCCCGGATTGCCGCGAGGTTAAGGCTGGACTTGGGGGGTGCCGGGAGGGGCGGGATGCGGCGGATGCTGCAAGTCGTAGAAAAAGCTCTCGATCCGCTCATAGTTGGAACCGAGGTCCGCAGGTGTCTCGCGTGAGCGCGAGCGCATTTCGACCACGCTGTTGCCGTTATCGCCGGGGCGTACCTGAATGACGAAATCATCCTTGAAACGAAAGACCGTGGAGGTCGCCACCCCTTCAAGGGTATAGGTTGCGGGATCGTTGTACAGGATTTGCCAACTCGGAATTTCACCAGCGACGATCTCGACGCGCTTGAAGACCTGGGCTGGTGGGCCGGGGAGCGTGAGCGGGGCGAGAGTGGCGTAAACCGGGGAATGTTCCTGAACCTGGCGGGAAACCGGGCTGTAGCTAAGGTCATGGCCGCGATTGCCTGGTAATTGGGTGGCGTGAACAAAGGCTGGCGGCTGAGCGGTATCGGTGGTGATGTCGTTAATTGGGGGATACTTCAAACGCGGGACAACGACACTCGCGACCCCAGCGAGTAGCACAAGCGAAAGCGCGGCGCCGATAATGGCTGGAACACGCGCAGGTTTGCGGGACGGCGAGAGGATACTTAACGGCACAGCGATCAGGCCAAGCAAAAGGCTGATAGCAGCGTTGAGGAGGCCGATAATAAAGAGCTGAAAGCCGACGCTAGGGGCGGCGTGGCCAAAATGGGCACCGATGACTCCCGCGGCCATCACAGCCACTGCCACCAGGCCATCGAAGAAGCATAACCAGGCTAAAATCATCTTCTACTCCGCGCCAACCCATTCTGAGTTTTCGCGCCATAGAGTGGCCGTCCGGACAAGAGCGGCAGGCTCAGGGCCTCGTAAGGCACGCGATACTGAATGGGACTAGCCAGCAATGTTGGTTACCGGAAGTCACGGGTGATCACAACGCAGTAAATCTCAAAATTGCTCCAATGCGGTGGGGCGGTTATCCTTAATGCTTAACATCGTCGGCAAAAGATTTGCTTATACCTGAGCCGAGGTGTTGGCAGCATGGCAGAAAACCAAGAAAGGATAGCAGCCCTGCGCGGCCTTATCGCGCGCCGAATCGTCATCATCGATGGCGCCGCGGGTACCTCAATTCAGGCGATGAATCTGCGGGCGTCGGACTTCGGCGGTCCGAGCCTGGAAGGATGCAATGAGAATTTGGTGCGGACGCGGCCGGAAAAGATTCGCGAGCTGCATCGCGGATTCCTGGCGGCGGGCGCCGACATTATCGAAACCAATAGCTTCGGTTCGACTTCAATCGTATTAGCGGAATACGGCTTGGAGAAGGATGCTCGGGAACTCAACCGAATCGCGGCGCAGTTGGCAGCCGAGGAGGCGCGAGCGGCCAGCACGCCGAATCAGCCGCGCTTCGTGGCAGGAGCGATGGGTCCGACGACGCGCAGTATCTCGGTGGCTGGCGGTGTGACGTTTGATGAGATGGCCGCGTCGTATCAAGAGCAGGCCGAAGGCTTAATCGAAGGCGGAGCCGACTTGCTGTTGCTTGAAACGGTCATGGACACGCTCAACTGCAAGGCTGGGTTGCTCGGGATTGAGCGGGCGCTGGCGGCAACTGGCAGTGCGGCATGTATTGCGATTTCGTGCACTATCGAAGTAATGGGCACGCTGCTGGCGGGGCAGGATATCGAGGCTTTCTATACTTCGATCGCTAATCACGAATTGATGTGGATCGGGCTGAATTGCGCGACCGGCCCAGATTTCATGACCGACCATCTGCGGACGCTCGCTGAGATTTCGCGATTTCCGGTAGCCTGCGTTCCCAATGCGGGCCTGCCCGACGAAGAAAATCATTACAACGAGACGCCAGATATGCTGGCGTCCAAGCTCGAGCGATTTGCGGCCAGTGGCTGGGTCAATTTGGTGGGCGGATGCTGCGGGACCACGCCGGCGCATATTCGGGCGCTCGCGGCGATGGCGGCGGAGCAGCGGCCACGGATTATCGCGCCGCCGCGGCGGACGATCGTATCCGGAATCGAAGCGCTGGTAATCGATGACAGTACGCGGCCGGCGATCGTCGGCGAGCGCACGAACGTGCTCGGCAGCCGCAAATTCAAGCGGCTGATTAGCGAAGGGAAGTACGACGAAGCGGCGGAGATCGGACGTCTGCAGGTGCGGCGTGGCGCGCATATCCTCGACGTTTGCCTGCAAGACCCCGACCGCAATGAAACCACCGACATGAGCATCTTCCTGAGCACGCTGGTGCGCAAGGTCAAAGTGCCACTGATGATCGACACGACCGATGCGCGCGTGCTCGAGGAGTCGCTGAAGCGGACGCCGGGCAAGTCGATCATTAATTCGATCAACCTCGAGGACGGCGAAGAGCGCTTCAAGCGCGTGGTGCCGCTGGCGCAGCAATACGGAGCGGCGCTGGTGGTGGGCTGTATCGACGAGGACAAGCAGCAGGCACAGGCGATTACGCGTGAGCGCAAGCGGTCGATCGCAGAGCGGTCGTTTGAATTGCTAACGGAAGAATACGGTGTCGCGCCGGAGGACATCATCTTCGATCCGCTGGTTTTTCCGGCCGGGACCGGCGATGCGAACTATATCGGGTCGGCAGTAGAGACGATCGAGGGAATCCGGCTAATCAAAGAAGTGCTGCCACGGTGCAAGACGATACTCGGCATCTCCAACGTATCCTTCGGCCTGCCTGAAGCGGGCCGCGAGGTGCTGAATTCGGTGATGCTGTACCACTGCGTGCAGGCGGGACTCGACCTCGCGATCGTCAATTCGGAAAAGCTGCAACGCTACCCGTCGATTTCAGAAGAGGAACGGCAGCTGGCGGAAGACCTGATCTGGTGGCGCGGCGATGATCCAATTGCGGCTTTTGCCATCTATTTCGGATCGAAAAAGGCCAAACGGACGCGCGAAGAACGCAAGTCGCTGCCACTGGACGAGCGGCTGGCACTGTATATTCTCGAAGGCTCGCGCGACGGGCTGATCGATGACCTCGATGAGGCGTTGCGCACGCAGCGGCCGCTCGAGATTATCAACGGGCCGCTGATGAAGGGGATGGACGAAGTTGGGCGGCTATTCAATGCAAACCAGATGATCGTGGCGGAGGTGCTGCAATCGGCGGAGGCAATGAAGGCAGCGGTGGCCCATCTGGAGCCCTACATGGAGAAGAGCGAGGGCCTGAACAAAGGCACGATCGTACTCGCGACGGTCAAGGGCGACGTCCACGATATCGGCAAGAACCTGGTCGATATTATCCTGAGCAACAACGGCTACCGGATTATCAACCTGGGGATCAAAGTGCCGCCCGAGGAGCTGATCAAGGCATGCGGGAAGCATCAGCCAGACGCGATTGGCTTATCTGGGCTGCTGGTAAAGTCCGCGCAAATGATGGTGGTTACGGCGCAGGATCTTAAGGCTGCGGGCGTACGCTGCCCGATGCTGGTCGGCGGTGCGGCACTCTCGTCCCGCTTCACGCGGCTCAAGATCGCCCCGGAATATGATGGGCCGGTGGCGTATGCGAACGATGCGATGCAGGGGCTGGACCTGGCGAATCAACTGATGGATCCGCAGCGCCGCGAGGCGCTAGTGGTCGAACTGGATGAACAGGCGCGGAAGCTCGCGGCGGGGGCGGCCAAGGCTCGCGATGGGCGCGGGCCGGCGGTCAGGCGCAGTCCGGCGGTCCATCATGAGGGTCCGATTCCCGAGCCGCCGGACTTGAAACTGCATCTGATTCGCGACTACGACCTTGGGGAGATTTTTCGCTATATCAACCCGGTGATGCTGTATACGCGCCATCTGGGGTTTAAAAATTTTGAGACTGCGCTGGCGGCAGGCGACCCCAAGGCGGTGGAACTGCGCAGGATCGTGGCCAGCGTCGAGGATGAGATCCTGGCCAATTCGTCGATTAGCGCGCGGGCGGCATATCGTTTTTTCCCGGCCCATTCGGACGGCGATCACACTGTGATGGTCTACGCGGCGGACGGCAAACGCGTGCTGGAGCGGTTCATTTTCGGACGGCAGTCGGCAGAGCCGGGGTTGTGCCTGGCGGACTATGTTACGCCAACGGCGTCGGGACGGACGGATTATATAGGTATGGCCGCGGCCACAATCGCGGACGGCGTCCGCGCACTGGCCGAGGAATGGAAGGAGCGCGGTGAGTATCTGCGCTCGCATATCCTGCAAGTGATAGCGCTGGAATCGGCAGAGGCCTTCACCGAACTATTGCATCAGAAGATGCGGCAGATGTGGGGAATCGGTGATCCGCAGGGCCTGACGATGAAAGACCTGTTTCAGGCGCATTATCACGGCAAGCGCTACTCATTCGGCTATCCGGCGTGTCCGCGGCTGGAAGATCAGGTGCAGCTGTTCAGGCTATTAGAGATCGAACAGAGCAGGCTGGGATTGCATCTGACGGAAGGCTATATGATGGATCCGGAAAGCTCGGTCAGCGCGCTGATACTGCATAATCCAGAGGCGAAGTACTTCAGCCTCGCGGCGGCGGATATCGAGGAACTCGAACGGGAGCTGGATCAGCAGTCAGCCGAATCCGCAGCGGTCAGCTAGGGGATCGAGGCCTTTTGGATTTTCAGGGCAATGCTCGCGTGCGCATGCCTCACAGGTTCTGCCTATTTCAAGGGTATGGGGAGTAGCCGGGGGGATAGGGGCTGCTGCCGTTGCCGTAGGGACTCGAAGGATAGGCACCCGGCGGATAGCTGTTAGAAGGTGCGCTGTACGGCGATCCGTAAGGGGAGCCATACGGAGCGGCATAGGGCGAGCCGCCGTAGGGATTCGGCTGGTAAGGAGCACTGCGCCCGAACATTCCGAGCGGGCTTGACGAGCCGTACGCGAAGCTGCTGTTGCCGTTAGTGGCGGCAAGCAATCCCAACAAGGCGACCAACGGAGCCATGCTGCCGCTTATGGCCGCTCCACCACCTATACCGGACCCGTTGGCGAGTGGGTTTGACTGATTCTGGTACTGCTGGATTTGCGATTCCTGATTCTGCTGATCGAGATAGCTTTGCGCCCCGGGTAATCCATTGGTATCGGCGCCGGCCTGGCTACCGGCGTTTGAAGCGTAGGATCCGGTGCTCGGGGAGCTTTCGCCGGTGGCGTATTCGTTGTGATGAGAAGGCTTGGGCAATGAAGCAATTTCAGGGTCAATCTTGACGTGATTTTCCACTATTACGGAGGGATCACGCAGGAAAGCCCTGGTTTTTGCAGCGGCGTCAGTTTTACCGAAATCGGTCGCGACGAAACCGTACAGGACTACGACACGCTGGCCGGTCGCGGGATCCTTGAGGACTTGCGCGCCCACGAGTGGCAAGCGCCGGGAATTCAGATACTTGGTCAGAGCGCCACTTTGGACATTGTCCTTGGTATACCCACTGGTATCGGGAGCCGTGCTGCTGACGGGAGTATAGCCGGCAGCACCGCCGTCGCCGGGAAAGGCAAACGCCTGTACTACGCTTAGCGACAGTGCAAACCAGCACGCGAATGCGATCCGAGCTGCGCGCCACATGTCCTCATCATACTCGAAAGCCGCGGGACTCAACAGACTGGTAGAAGAGCGGATTCAACCTCAAATTCGCGCAAGATATTGAGCCGTCAACGGCGAACTGTGATAGATTGCGCGGGTCATTACAAAGTTGCGGGTGGAGGGCCATGATCAGGCCAGTCGTGAGGCCTATGCAATTCACAGATTCAGCCCAATGGAGTTGGACGGCCGGAATCGCCGGAATTATGGTCTGCCTGACTTTGGCGGGGGCGGGATGCGCTGCGCAGCCGGATCCGCTCACAGTCGAAGTGACACAACTCGCGCCGTATGAGCATGCGGCGAAGCCGCCAGATTGCAAGATGCCGATTCTCGATACGCTGCCGCTGACCAGTTACGAACAGGTTGCGATCGTGGAGGCGTGGGCGGACTTGAAGTCCCAGCCGGACCAGGTGCTGCCGGCGCTACAGCGGAAAGCGTGTGAGACTGGTGCTGACGCGCTGGTGGTGATCAACAGCGCCCATCAGGATATCAAGAATCTGCTTTATCGAGCGACGCCGAACGAGACCGAGACGGATATCGACAACAAGAACGGCTACAGCCAGCCGGGCGCCTATATCCAGACGGCGGAGCATACGCGGCGCCTCGGGGAGGCGGGCCATAACGGCTTTTATATCGATGCGGTAGCGATCAATTATCACCCTCCGAGCGGCAAGACGGCGGGGTCGGCGGCGGACGGTTCTCCCAACGGCTGAGGTGGGGAATGCGTTGTAGACGACAGATACGGTCGTGAATCCCGCAGCCAGATTCGTGGTGCGTTTTCGCAATTCCCTAGCATATAAGCCGCCTCAGATTCTTGACGTAGGCCGCCTCGCGGCCTGACTATTTCGACGCATCTCGCAGAATCGTTTTCTCGTTGTGCTTGCGGCAGCGCTAGTTTGCAGCAGTAGCTTTTGCCGGAGGTCCAGCCAAAGTCGTTTTGGTGGAAGCGGCAGCGGCTTGCTGAGCCGAAGGGGCTTGCGCAGCGGTCTTCGGGGGCAGCTTAGAATGGAGGAGTTCAACCTGTTCCATCACGTGGCCTTCAGGGCCGCCCTCATAGGTGATGGTCTTAACCAAGCCGACGTTGGGCGCATACCAATCTTCGTAGGTCAGCGCGGGCGTAACTTTTTTGGAGTATTCGCCGCCCTCATACAGGGCAGTAGTCTCGACCCGGATGCAGTTGGAGAAGCGACCGGCGGGAACGACGATCTCGCCGGGATCGAAAAAAGTTTTGTGCGACTCCTTGATATCGAAAGCGCCTGCAACATTGCCAAAGGGTAAGCTCTTGCTATCCCAGCTCAAGTTGGGAACGAGCCGCTGAGGAAGAAACTCACCATCGTCGGAGCGGCCCCAGGCGGGCGCCTCGATATCATCATTAGCATTATCCTTAGTGTAATTGAGGCCCGAGAGGCGGTCGAAATAGCCGTGCTGGTGGACATAAATAATCGGCCGGTCACCGCCGCGCTCCATATCGTAGTATTCGGAGACGACATCGCCGGTAACGTTGAGCGAGGGAACATACTTCTTGCCGATAACGGTATCGGTAATCACGTAGGTGCTCCGCTGACTCTCGCTTTTGACTTTGTAGGTCCATTCAGCGTGGGGCACCAACGGGAAGTATAAATCAGCGAGATGAGGATCGAAGACCGCGGCTTTTTTTTTGCTCTGACATCCGTAAAGCGGCGCTGCCAAGACCGCAACAGCCAGCAACAAGGCCAGCTTGTGTATCATGCCATTTCTCCTGTTTCCGTCAGTCGAATCCTGCGCCGATATAGTGTAACCATCGCGGGCGCGCAAAAGTTCCCACCCAGCCACAGTTTGGGCGGTCGAGCAGACCGTCAAGTCAGATCATACCTGATTCTTCGACGGTTTCGAGGCCAAAAACTTCAAATGATAGGCAGAGATAGAGCTCGAAAAGGCAGAGGGCGGATGCCGCAGCATCCGCCCTCTGAGGTTAAGCAGACTTGGTTAGAGCAGGCGTATTATTAGAGCAGATCAAAGTTGTACTGGAACTGAGCGAGCAACTGACTTTGACCTTTGAGAATGCCACCGCCCTGCGAATAATCGAGGTCGCCGCCAAGGATTTCGACCGCCTGCAGCTTAAGGAAATACTTTTTGGTCCAAGGCGGATTCAGCACGACCGCGGGGAAGAGCAGGAAGGTGCGGCCTTTGGGACTGAAGATCATCGTCCAGGTGGGAGCGATATCATTCCATAGCCACGAGGTACCGATGTTGAGCAGGGTGCTGACATTGTTCTTGATGTTGGATTCTGGCTCCAGTGCACCGCCAGTATAAGGCCCGAAGGCTTCCATCATCGAGTTGGCGCCGTCAAGGGTGATGTAGTCCTGGAATTCCATATTGACGGTCAAATTACCGGTGGCGGTCAACCACGGAGCGTACGCCTGGTCGATGTCCATAGCGACCATGTAATTGACCGAATCGGTGAAGCGCACGCCACTGGGATTGCCGAGAACGTCCCAAGTGTTGACACCCTGATGGTTGGCATAGACTGCCTCGGCGCGACCGACCAGAGGCAGATACTCGGACACGGAGGCCGGCATCGGAAGCGGCGC
>DATJUF010000272.1:0-19034 GCA_035502655.1 Binataceae bacterium (SeqCode) | reverse complement strand
GGCTATGACGAAGTCGACCGCTTGGCGTCCTACTATCCGGCCTATTCCCTCTTCAGCATCCTCGGCGCCGCCGACCTGTTCGCCGTCTTTGGCGCCATGCTGCCGCTCACGCTGAGTGTCGTGGCCCTGCGCGAAGGCCGTCCGCCGGCGGCCGGGCGCGTGCGCCGCGCCGCCTCGGCGCTCCACGGTGAGAGCGACTGGCTGCCCATCGCGGCGGCCAAAGCATGGTTCAAGCAGGGTGGCATCATTATCGGCGAAGCCTGCCGCACCGACTTGCAGCCCACGCTCGCGGGCAAGGCGACCCTGCTCCGCTATGACGGCAATGAGGGTTCCGGCCATCTGCTGGTCTTCGCCGGCTCGGGCGGCTACAAGACCACCGGCACAGTCGTTCCTTCGGCTCTGGAGTGGCGCTCCGGCCTGGTCTGCCTCGATCCCTCAGCCGAAGTCGTGCGGCTGGTCTACGCGGCTCGGCGGGGCCTTAACCATCGGGTGGTAGCGCTTAACCCGGAAGATCCCCGCTCGGACTCCTTCAACGCCCTCGACTGGATCGATTCCGCCACCGATCGTGCCCTGATCGATATTCAGGCCGTGGTCGGCTGGCTCTGCGGCGAGACCCCCGGCGAGCGCTACGACGATTACTTCAAACATGCCGCCCGCGCCCTGCTCGGCTGCCTGCTCGCGGATATCATCTTCGACGCCGCCCTCCCGCCGGAACACAAGACGCTCGCGCTCCTGCGCCAGCGGGTCGCGCTGCCGATTCCAGAATTGAAGGAGCTGCTCGAAGCGATCTATGCCAAAGGTACGGGCTATGGCTTCGGCTTTCCCGCGCAATTGGCTGGCAATCTTAAAGACATCACCGAAAAGCAATTCTCCGGCTTCTATGGCGAAGCCGGTAACGCCACTTCGTGGCTCGCCATCCCCTCCCTCGCCCGGCTGGTCTGCGGCCAAGGTCACGGTCAAGGCTTTCAGACCCGCCACCTGCTCTCCGGCAAGCTCGATATCTTCATCAACCTGCCGCTCAAGGTCCTGCAGTCGAGTCCGCAGGCCGCCCGCGTCATCCTCGGCGCCCTGCTCAACGCGGTCTACGAGGCCCGCGGTACTCTGCGCGGCGGGCGGCTGCTGTTCCTGCTCGATGAAGTCGCGCGGCTCGGCTACATGGGCATTCTCGAGACTGCGCGCGACACCGGCCGCAAGTACGGCATCAACCTCTGCCTGATCTACCAATCCCTCGGCCAGCTCACTCAAGGCTGGGGCGCGCATGGCCGCCAGGCCTGGTTCGATGCCGCCTATCTGCGGCTCTTCTCCCATATCCAGGACTACGAGGCCGCCGATTACCTCTCCAAGGCCTGCGGCGAATTCACCGCACTGGGTGATTCCATTACCGAAGGTTCCGGCTCTTCATCAAGCTGGGAGCACAACTCCCGCTCGTCGCATCACTCCACCAGTCGCCAGCAAGTCGCCCGCCGCCTGATCAAGCCCGAAGAGGTCCTCCATCGCCTGCGCTACGACGAGCAAATCGTCCTCATCCAGAACGCCCCGCCGCTCCGCTGCGGACGGGCGATTTATTTCCGCCGCCCCGAGATGGTTGCACGGGTCAAAACTGCCGGGGCTGCTCAAGCGGGAGGTCCGCGGTGAGTGGTTTGCCGATTTGCTATCCGGCTCTGCTGGGCCGCTTCTTTGCGGCCCATTTTCCCGCCGCTCTGGGCCTGGGCAGGGCGGCGGCGCGGTAGTTTTGGTTTGAGATTTTTGACTCTTGGGGGCCCGTAGGGCCCACCTTTTTGGGTTATGAGTCGGCGTGAGCCGACTACTACAGGTAAGACTATAGGTTCTAATTATAGGGTTGTGTGACCAAAAGGGCGTGGATATTGGCGTTTGGTGTGACCAGAAGGGTGTAACTGGTGTGACCAAAAGGGCGTGAATAACTCCTGAGATTCACAGATTTCTGTGGACATTTCCCGTCCGGCTCAATCCGTTTTCAGTCTGGCGACGGCCTATGATCGAAGCGTATGCGAACCAAAGTTGTATCGGGGTGTGACCAAAAGGGCGTGAATTTTGGAGCTATCTCGAAACGAGCACGAGACGCTTTTGGACAGGCGGCGGGCTATGAAGGAGCCGCAACCCTTCCGGTTGGCCATGGCCGTCGATTTCCTCCCGCAGGGCGGCATCGGGATAGACCGCATGGGCGTTGCGCAGCACCTCAAGAAACTTACGGCGGAAATCGACCATACGCTTGAAGCCTTGCCCGAACTGCTCGTAGAGGGCCGACCAGGCGACGAATTGCGGTTTGTTTTCGGGAATGCGGTGGAGCCGCTGCGCGAGCCAGGTGTAAACGTCGAGCGCCATCGCCGAATTGGCGAGCGCCGCGACGGCGCGGTGATCGAGCGGCACCGCGTGCTTTTGCAAGGACTCGAAATAGCGCTGCGAGAGGGTTATCTGCGACGGCCAGAGGATGCGCTGGTGCGGGTTGTCCGGGAACCAGAGATCGAGCTTGTCGATGAATTGAGTGTTGTACTGGACGGCATGGTTGTCAGCGATCCCGGCGAGCGTGATATGCGCGACCGAAAGCGCCGTGAGAGCATCCTTGAAGCGGCGGATATCCTGCCCCTTGGGGTCGCGGCCGATGAGACGCTTGAGGAAGGCCGTCATCGAGCTATCGACCTCGACGCAAGGCGAACCCGTCCGCAGCGCCTCGCTGTTCAAATGGATCAAAACCAGCCGTGCCTTCGCCCCGTAGGGCAAGGGCATATCGATCATCTTGTCGGCTTTGGGGTTGTACGCCCTGCCCGCCTCGATTTCGAGGATCGCCCTGCCGTTCCGCCGCTCCCATCGCCTGATTGCGGTTGGCGGCTGCCGGTATGGCAGAGAGGTCTGGCACAAGAGCGTGTGCTGGTAGCCGATATCTTCAGCCGGGTCCGCCAGCATGGTCGCGTAGGCATCGACCAAACGCCGCTTGATCGGCGATATTCCTGGCGGTTTATCCTGAGGCATTGTGAGCTCGGCTCCAGAGCGGCGAATTATGAACTGATTCGCATGATCTAGCGGAACGCGCTTGCCGCGCGGTGCTTCTCGACGAAATCCCGTAAAGCTTCCATCAGCATGTCCTGCTGCGACTGGCGCAGATCGACTTTCAGTTTCTGAAAGGCGATGACTATCGGATCGTCTGGAGGGAAATAGCCGCCGATATGAAGTTTCGCGGTGCGGCTCGGCTTGCGCGATGAAATCCTAGCGATTTGAGCAGAGGCGTCAGGCTTCGCCTCAAGCATTGACGGTCCGGGCAGGTCATCCGTAATCGGCCGGATCGCGGGAGAAAGGATAGAACGCCTAGCCATTTGCCACCTTCAATTTTGCAGGTGTGCACACCTTCAATTGTGCAAAAACCCATTTTTGCAGTTCAGCGATTTCACCCGCTGCCTTGCTTTTAGGATCGGTTTCGATGACGGCTTTGCCGAGGAGCCAGCCCGCTTTATATTCCTTGCGCTCGCGCAGCACGACGGGAGCGCACTCAAGGCCGGATTTCTCGGCGAGCGCCCTCCCCTCCTCGATCAGCGTAGTTGCCGTTGGCGGCACTGCGTTGAACACGACGAACGCGGGAACCGTGACGGAGCGGATGAGCTTGGCCGTTCGGGGAATAGCGTCGAGATCGAGCGCTGATAGGCGGCAGGGAACAATCACTAGGTCTGCGGCTTCGGCGGCCGTATAAGCCTGAGGACCGGCAGCGGGCGGCGTATCGATAATCGAGTAAGCGAAGCCCTGCTTCTCTGCCGCCGCTATCGCGTCCGGCAAACGGCGGTCCGTGATGAACTCGACATGAGGCGCTTCGTCGCCGCGCCGGTCAGCCCATATTACGGCATTTTCCTGTTGGTCGAGGTCGAAAAGGGCGGTTCTATGCTTGGCCTTTTGCAGCGAAACAGCGAGATTGACCGCGATCGTCGTCTTTCCGACGCCGCCTTTCTGTGCGATCAAGGCTATCTTGTGCATTTCTGCACTCCTTCAGGTGTGCACACCATCACACCTGATTTTGTGCACACATGATTGCTTTTAGTCAATATGTTTAGCGCACTCGACAGGAAACGGGTCGCCTGCGCAGCGAATGATTCCGCGCCTAATTCCGGTTTCTCCAGCATGACTCGTTTGTCTCCTGCATGAGTTCGAACCGCATTTCCCGCGCTCATCATGGTGGGCGGCCGCCGCCAAGCGCGCCGATCTGACCTCTCGCTTCGAAGAACCGGCATCCGCAGAGGCTCGCAACTTGCGACCACGCCGTAGGCGAAGTTCTTCGCTTGGTTGCGAAGAACTGTGGTCCGCCCTGACGGTCATGGGCTAGAACGTGTTATATATAAGAAGCGATGAGAAATGCTTTCAGCATTCCCGCGAGCTTAGTTGTCGGAGCCGCCATCGGCTATATTTGTGGCTATCACGCTTTTATTCAGAGAGCATTCGACAATCCGCGCAATGTCGTCGTTTCGACCAATATTCAGAACCTCACGGACGATCAGCGGGCTGAGATCGCACTTTTACCCGACAAAGACAGGAAATTGCTTCTGGGGTATCTGTTTAAAGAGCAGATGCAACAAACCTTCGGTGGCACGTTCGGCATTCCTCCTCCTGATAGAGGTAAATCCATAACTGTCGGTGAAGCTATTGATGAACAGCAACAGGCTTCTGCAGAGGATGAAAAAAAGGAACAAGAAGCAAATGCGTTGAGATCCAATATCGCAAAGCAGCAAGCACTGATGAACGAGACAGCGGCTAACATTCTCACGGCCGCTTTGATTGATAAGAAACTCGTGAAAGGCGATTTTTCAGATCAGATAGACATTAAAATCGGTTTTCAAAATAAGGGAAAGAAAGACATCATCGGAATTAAAGGGATAACTATTTTTAAAGATATTTTCGGCGATGTTATTGAAAAAGTCAGCTTAAGCGAAGACCACAGCATAGCATCCGGTGCCACCTATGTATGGGATGGGAGCACGAGCTATAACCAGTTCGACGACAAAGATATCAAGCTAGCCTCAACAGACGTGACAAAAATCCAGTTCGAATTTCAGCCCCAGATTATTCTCTTCAAGGATGGCACTAAACTAGAGATTCCCACTGATCAATAGCTAGGCATTTGATGAAGCAATGCGTTGGGGGGAAGGGCACGGGCATTCCCAATAAAGAGCCGTTACAGCTTCCACGGCACATCGCTTGGCGCCGTCAATACGACATGCGGAGGTATGCACGGCATTTATCGCAGGCCGAATTGAATCAGCGCATACGCGATATTCTTTTGAATCTTTTGGGCGTGAATGCGGAGGGACAGCTCTCTCTCGAGCCGCTATGGGCGGAGAAATGGACGCACGTGCTAGAAGAAATGCAACTCCGGCACGGTCCATATCCGGCTGGATTTACGCGAGAAACCTTGCATTCAGATCCAGAACCATTCCCCGATTTTGCCTCTGAGCTCGCGTACAAAGCTGCGCTGAGACTTTCGTCAATCGGCTTAAACCGTGGCAGCGTGTTTATCAAGTTCGGTGAACGAAAGTACATGGAGCCTCTATATGAGTCAGGTGCACTGCGCATTCAACCTGCCACATATTTCGCTCAGTCGAATCATAACGGCGCGGTCAGAGATAATGAACTGATGCTTAGTGTATCGCTTGCGTTGTCTCGGGATGACATCGTTAAAGTAGTAACCAATCCTCAAAATGTGCCCTCGGACGCTCCAGAGCAGCGATTAGATGTGAAGTTTGAATCGCCAACCGATTATTGGGTCTATTGCGTAACCAATTCCTTGAAGCCGCGCCTGTTCGTAGATTTCAAAGCAGATGCCTGTGTGATCATTCGAGATCGCGCACGATTTAGTCGGATGTTGAGTGACTCGAGCCGGCTACGATTACGTGCCGCTGCGATGTTCGAAGGTCCCGCTGTGTATGTTGATCCGTTGTTACCGATAACGTCGACGATCTTTGTGCCTTTTGCCAAGTATTTTGGATACTCATATCAGGACGAGCAGCGATTTTGTTGGCTGCCGTCGGTGCCGGTTAAGAAGGTTACATATCTTGACCTACAAATAGGCAGCCTAAAAGAATTCAGCGATCTAATAGTTTTGTGAGAGGTCGGCCGTTCAAAATCACATTCAAGAGGATTGCCACTGCTGTTTTCGTAAGGAACCTCAGTGGCGAAGGCGAAAGGGCAGAGCGGCAGAATAGCCCAATATAAGGCGGTTATGTTGTAGCATTTGTTTGACTCCGAAATGATCCCAGCGCTAGGTTAACCTTTAGTAAGGTGCTCCATGACCATCACTGTCGACATCAAGCCCGAGGTTGCGGCTGAGCTCGCGCGCCAGGCTGCCTCCCGCGGCAGGCCGGTCGAGGCCTACGCCGCGAGCTTGCTCGAAGAGGCGGTCCAACTTCCCGCTGACGCGCCGCCGCACCCGCCGGGCAGAAGCCTGCGAGATGTGTTCGACGCTGTAAGGGGCTTGGCGGATGACGCTGATTTCAGCCGCAATCCGTCCACCGGGCGCACCATTGACGTGTCGTGAGCGGTTTTCTTCTCGACACCAACATCCCTTCTGAACTCATCCGGACACGCCCAGAACCACGCCTGGAAAATTGGTTCTACGCGCAGGACGAACAGGCGCTTTACTTGAGCGTCATGTCGATCGGCGAACTGCGGCGCGGATTTGTCCTGCTTTCAGCAATCAAGCGCCGAGCCGCTTTGGAGCAGTGGTTTGAAAATGATCTGGTGCCCCGGTTTCGCGAGCGTATTTTGCCGGTCACTTATGCCATCGCCGACCGCTGGGGCAGGCTCGACGGTGAAAGCCAATTACGAGGAGCTCCGCTGAACACGGCGGATGGCCTGATCGCCGCCACCGCCCTTGAGCATGCTCTCACCCTGGTGACGCGCAACGTAAAGGATTTTGCGGGTCTTGGCGTCACACTCTTTAACCCCTGGGACGCCGTATGAATAAGCTCGTGACGGCGCGACCGTACTGCGCGCGCATCATCGAGGCTCGTCCTGGCGTCACGATTGCGATGGTCCCCGACGGCAACACGGTTGAGTTCCTGCAGAACACCAGCTCGAAATGATCAATGAGCCCACCAGCCGGAGCACCGCCGCAGGAAAAAGAGTAATTCGGGGTGGCTGCCGGCGCTGATCGCCGGAGCAGGGCAGGGCGCTGCCCACCGCTTCCGTGACTTCTTTTCCGTCAATATACGTAACCGCAACACCCGCGCTGCCTATGCTCGCGCCGCCGCCGTGTTTCGTCCTCTGCTTGAACGAGCGTTGACAAGGCATGTTGTTGATGGCAGGATACTCACGTGACCCACGTGAATAAGGTGACGAGATGCGTATTTTAATGCGGGACTTAGGCGGAAACGGCGACGGCCGCATCTTGGCGGGCGCGCTCACGGGTAGGAAGGTGCTGGCGAAACTCGTCGATCGCAGCTCCACTGAGCCGGAGCGGCCGGAACCGGTATTTTTGGATTTCAAAGAGGTGGACGTGGCCACGGCGAGTTTTCTGCGGGAATCGGTACTGGCCTTTCGCGATACCATACGGCGGAGGCGCTCGAACCTATATCCGGTGATCGCCAACGCCAACGATGTGGTGACCGACGAGCTGAAACTCCTGGTCACCTCTCAGGGAAATGCCCTGATGGCCTGTTCGCTGGACAATAACGACCAGCCTTTTGAAGAGCGGCTCCTAGGTGACCTCGATCCCAAGCAACGCCTTACTTTCGATCTGGTCCGGAAGCGGGGGATAACCGACGCGGCGGAACTGATGCGTGAGTATGGGGAGCGCGAAAAAACGAAGGTTCAGACGGCCTGGAACAATCGATTGTCTTCGCTCGCCGGAATGGGGCTGGTCGTCGAATTAAGCCAGGGACGAACTAAGCGGTATCGATATCTTTTCGCGGAGAACTGAGCATGGGGCTGGATTTCGTAAGAAGGGCGGCGCTCACGTTTCACAAAGGCCTCGATCTCCGGCGCATAGAGCTAGCGACGCCCACGCTGTTCACGGAAGAACCCACTATTGTGCCGCGCACCTATGCCGCAAGCCTGCGAAGCGGTCAAACACTTAAAGTCGGCGACCAATTGGGCGTGCGATTGGAGGACGGCCAGATATTCGCGCTGCGCGGGCTGAGTAGGGTGGGAACGATAAACAGTCCACCCGCGGAGCTGGTCAATGCGTTGTCAGAATCGCACGGCGAGGCCTGCGGGATCGTCCAGCAGGTGCATGAGATCGCCGGCGTTGCGGAGATCCGAATATGTTGAATCAATCTGATACTCCCGCGATGGCCGCTCGAAATCCGCGAGACGAGCGGCGTTTCTGGCATGATGGCGATCGCCATACATTTTCTCTGGGCTGCACCACGTGCCCAGACCGCAGGCTATGCGGAGGCATCCAGATAGAACACGCGCTGTTCGACTGCCTCGGGCTGTGCTGCCGCAATCCCGAGAACTGTGACGCGGTATGCCGGAGTAAACCGGAAGAATTCGCGCGCCGGGTACGGGAAGTGGCGGGCTTCGCCTTAGATAACGTGTCGCGCGCCCCCGTGCTGAACGCACCAAAGTTGCCGAACCTGGTGCCTATATTGTTCCATGGTGACAGACGAGGAGCGCCGTTCGCGTCGCCGCCGGCGGTCTGCCTGCCTCTCTACAGAGTAATTCAAAGGCACGATGGCTCAACCCGCTACGTCAATCGACGGAACTTGGCCAAGAATTACCGTATTCCCGCAACCATGCCGATTATTCTGACCGGCACGTCGCATGATGCGCCCCTCGAGCGGTGGTGGTCTCTTGGATCGCGGCGGCGGGAAGTTATCCGGTCGCTGCGAGCTCTCGATATCGCCCTTGTGACAACTCCGAATTTCAGCTTGTTCATTGATCAACCACGCTGGGACGACCTTCACAGTATAAAGCGCATAGCATTGGTGCATGAAGAATTCCTAAGCGAGGGACTACCGGCGGCACTGCACGTTAATGCCCGCACAGAACATGATTGGCGGCGCTGGCGCGATTACATAGCTGGACGGCCGGAAGTAACGCACATCGCCTTCGAGTTCGCGACCGGGTCCGGATGGGCAGGCAGAATGGACTGGCACACCAATCAATTGATCCAACTGGCCACCGCGATTGAACGGCCTCTGCATCTTGTTCTACGCGGCGGTGCGAATGTTTTGCCGAGACTGAGCAAGGCGTTTTCGGCCATTACGTTTTTGGAATCTTCGGCCTTCCTAAAAACGGTGAAGAGGCAGCGGGCGATGCTGACAGCGGCGGGGACCGTGTCCTGGCAGCCTTCTCCCACGGGGAGAAACGAGATGCTGGACGGACTACTCACAAATAACTGGCAGGTCGTGGGAGCCTCCCTACGACAGATTGCGATGGGATTGGGGCGATCGGATGTCAATATCAATGAGATCGCTGACATTCACTGCGGTTGATGAATTGGGGTTTGCCGCCGCTGCGGGCAACCTTGATCCCCGCCAGCCGCCGGCGCGATACGAGCCGAAACGTCTAGGACCATTGCTGGAATTGCGCAATCTTGTTGCGACGGGCCGCGCACCTGGCTCCGCCGTGAGCGATTGGCTCGTTCCCAACGGCGCCGCTCCAATGCTGAATGCTCTGGCCGAAGACCGCGAGCGTTGGATCAGTAGTGATCATAAACGAATGGGATACATCCGCGCGATGCGCGGCAGACCGGACGGCGACAGTCATCTGACTGCGTTCCTTATGGATGCACAGAGGGCCGCTCGTGAGGTCGCCGGCTTGCCGGGAAACACGTCCGGTCAACTCGCGGCGGCCATGAAGGAGCTGGAAAATAATATCCACGAACACTCGGATGCGCCCGCAACCGGTATTCTCGCGTTCCGAGCCGGACGCGGCACCTTCGAATTCGTTGTGGCGGATCGCGGAATCGGTATTCTGGCGAGTTTGCGGCACAACCGGAAATTCAGGGCGCTGGCGGATCATGGCAAGGCGCTGGAATCCGCGCTCTCAGACGGAACCTCTCGATTTGGAAGTAACAGTGGTCGCGGCTATGGGTTTCGTCCCATTTTCATCGGTCTGGTGAATTTGCATGGCTCGCTCCGGTTTCGATCCGGCGATCACGCGCTACTGATGGATGGAACCAGCCCGAAATTAACCACCGCGCAGCTCGCTCAGAAACCGACCATCGACGGTTTTTTTGCGAGTATATGCTGCAAGACCAAACCATGATTCATATCCGGGAATCCCACGGCCTCTTTTTATCAATAGATTATAGAATAATTAGTTGGTCATTCGACTCATTCATTTTCCCTGCAAGGTGCTGCGAGACAAGATGTCCTCCATATGTAACGGGAATAATAGGTTAGCGTTTGCGATCGAGCTTTCATTTCTTTGCTAGAAATGTGGCGAGGTTTTCTCCCGACGAAAGCGTTTAACGCTGTGCTCGTCTGTGTGAAATTCGACCTTGCGGACGATGTGTATCTTGACCGAGTTAATATCGATTTTGAGCGCTAGTTGGCGCCAATCGTAAATGTCAGATAGGTCTCGTGGCATCGCCACGGGTTTCGCTAATGTGTGTGATCCACCATTGGTATCATCGGCACAAGGCGCGCTTCCCTCGGGCACTTGTTCGATGACAGAGTAGTCTCTTTCCCAGCCGTCGTCGCACCATCGACCGAGTTCGGCCGTGATTGTGGTTCCCTCCGGAACCTCTAGCACATCAACTCGCGACGCCTTATGAAACAGTACGACATTGAGCCCTTCGGCTTGAACCGACGGAAAGATAATACCGTCTAGCGGCACATCAGCTTCGGTGGCTAGAAAATCGGCAATCGCTTGGGTCGGCAGATATTCGAAGACCTCATCATCTGGCATCACCGGTTTAGTAATGCGCTCGCTCAGCGAGCGAAGAAACATGTCGCGCTCAAGGCGAGCGGTCCACTCTGCGTCGAAGATGCTACCCTTGCTGTGAACCTTGCCGAGCGCGTTGAGGTCGAGAAGCCGGAGGGATCTTATTACCTCAAAGCGAGCAACGGCGACTTGGCTGCCGACCGGAGGCCTAACTTCCGCAAGCGCTACTCTAGGATCGTTTGCTCCATAGAAGACTGAAATGCCGAGAGCATTCATTCGCCCGGCGCTCCCCCGCCGTGGCGGCGGTGTTCCGAGGCGCTGGTCTGGTCTACAGAGCGCGTCGATTAGATTGCTGTCCGACTGAAAAGCACGTGCCCTATATAGCGAGCTCAGTTCTGTCCCCGGTCCAGCATCGACAATAAGAGATTGGCCATCGTGCGAACGCATTGTATCAATGCCCTTAAATATCGATGCTAGGAGAGTCGCTGCTGTTCGACTAAAAAACCGTGCTTCCGTTTTCAGCGATTGCTCGAATGATGACCAATCTTGCTGCCATTCAGCATCACTCACCGCCTTTTCTTCGTAGTAGGATTCCGATGAAAAGGCCGTTTCTATTCCCATGGTGCGATCATCGAAGTCGTCATACTGATCTTCGAGTATTTTCTGAATGTCTGCCGCCGCCGCCTCGGGTACTTGTGCGGCATTCATGATGGCTTCAACGACTGGCTCGCCATCTCGCAACCATTCGAAGTCTGATTCCTTATCTGTCAACATTATATACTGCAATGCTGTGGGCTCATCAGATGTCCGCCTATAATGCTCGTTGAATACCTTGTCGATACGCTTAGCGAATTCTCCGACTTCATAAGATGGTCCAACCTTGTGACAGTACGCGCATTTCCCATATTTGCCGGACGATTGAATTTCATTGCGCAGATACTCTTCTCCTACACAACAGTGACCAAGTTTCTTTTTCTTCAAGTCGTAGATGTCATTAGTAGATGTCATTATTAGGCAATTGGCATCCTTTCGTGTACGGTTTGGTAGGCCTTTTTCAGGATACAACCAGGCTCAGATCGCGATCCGCTCGACCTCGTCGAGCGAAATCTCATCCTGCCGCCGGTCATAGAGCTTGGTGGTGCGCGGCGACTCGTGGTTGGCGATGAACTGGGCGGTCTCGAGCGTTCCTTTGTTTTTCAGATATGCGGTGATGCCGGTGGCGCGGAAGGTATGATTGCCGATGCGGGTCTTGAGGCCAGCCGCTCGGGCGCGCCGCTGGATCATGCGGTAAGCGTCCTGCTGCCACATCGCGTTGCCGGTTAATTCACCGCTCTTGCCGGCCGCCGTGCGGAAGAGGGGGCCGTCCGGCTCGCGGCCGAGGCCAGCGGCGGCGATGTACTCGTCGAGGTACTGTTCGAGGTTGTGATGGCAGGGCACTTCGTGCTGCTTGCCGCCTTTCTCGTGCAGCCGTACCCAGCCGCGGCGGCCCTGCACGAAATAGTCACTCACCTTCATTTCCAGCACGGCATTGATGCGGGCGAAAGTATAGACCATCACGCCAATGAGGGCGCGATCGCGCAGCCCGATCAGTGCTGCTTCGCTCGATCGCGGCTTGCCCTTGGCCCCGCTGGTTCGCATGAGCGGGATGCTGTCGAGCAGTTCGCGCGCCTCGCCGCCGGTCAGCACCGGGGTCTTGCCCTTTTTGACGACGTACTTGGGACCGTGCACGGCGTGAGCCGGGTTCACGTCGAGGACGTGGCCGGTTACCAGCCAGTCGAACAGCATGCGCAGCGCGGCCAGCTGCTGCTTGACCGTCGGCGCGGAGAGTTTCCCCTGCAGCTGCTTGATGAAGGCAGCCACGTGAAACGGTTCGACCGCGGCCAGTTCGGCGATACCGCGCGCCTCACACCACTTAGCAAAGCGCCGCGCCGCGTTCATATAGGCCTTGCGAGTGTGGTCGTTATTGATCTGCGTGGTGAAGAATTCGATCACGCGCTTGGCCGCCTTGGGCGTCGGCGCGAAGAGCCGAATGGGAAACACGGAAAGGGCAGGGGAGGGAATGATTTCGGTGCTCATGCCTGCTTAACCGGTTTCAATTCAGAGTGCCTCGCGCTGTTCATTGCCGCGCGGCAATAAGCGAGCTAGGAATTCGGTAATGCGGTTGGTTAGTTTCTGGGCGTCGTCTTTGGTACGGGGCCTGCCGGTCGTCGGCCCAAGAACCTCTTGCGCTATTCGCGATAGCTCGTGATAGCGAGAGCGCTGAACTGCAACCGCCATAATCCTTTCCATTCTTTCTCGCATCTCCTTTATAAAATTGATTTCGCCTAGCCGGTGCGTGGGTTTCCAATCGAGCGACCGAAGCATTTGGCAGTCAACGACGACGCTGACCTCCTTACCCGAGATCACGTCCAGACCGTATGACTGGCACTGGCAAATATCGTTCGGCTGCTCATAGGGGAGGACGACGGCGACGCCTAGCAGATTAAAAAGCTCGGCGTAGAAGAGCGCTTGCCGACGTTTGGCATCACTAATGAGAGCGAGGATATGGCTCACTTCGGTATCGCCATCAGCCCGAACCCATTGTTGCGGCGGCGACCAATAGAAAGTATCCGGCGGCAGGCTTGGCGCGTCTGGATCGAACCCCTGCACGTAACCTCTAAAACTAGGATACGCCGCCAATCTATGATGCGCGGCATATACCGATGCCATTACGAAAGCCGCCGGAAATGTAACAATTGGTCCAATTTGCACACGATGGCCGATCATTTCATCGAGATACCACTGCCGCACAGCGGCACGCTGCATCGCAGCCTCGATATCAAAATTTGGATGATCCTTCTTGATGCGGCCGAATAGCGTTCGCGTCTCCTTAAAAGTGCGTGCGCTAATCTGGTACGTTACCATTCCGCTCGATATCTCGTTCTTGGAGAACTCCGGCTGCGCTGGCTGCAGCGGTTTTCCGAACACGACGCGGTACTTATTTCCCGCTCTATCCGTCATCTCGATAGGCTGATTTTCGCCACGATCGCGAGACCCGCCGAGCAATGCCATGAACGGCGCAAGCGCGCTGACCAACGGTAGATCGAATTTGTCATTCAATTCGCCATTCGCCGCATCACTGAGGATGCCCCTGGGCTTGAGCCGTCCACCCAGTGCGCTCGGGATGATATGGGCTTCGGAATCGTTCGCGGCTGTCAGCGGAACGTCCAGCAGAATGCAACGCCTTTCAGTCAAGGCCTGAGCCTCCTTTTAACCCCTGATCCTACAGTCTTTATCGCGTGTGATAAAGGACATTATCACACACGAAAGAGAGACAAAACCCGGCGCGCAGCGGCGGTATGAAGCAGCACTGCCTTCTACTATCCCCTTGACAGGGTGTGAGGGGGGAGGTAGCTCTGATACATGCTGGCATACGAACTGTTCTACGACCCCGATCCTTCGGCCATCTTTGACACGCATCCCCAGAACCAAGGCGTCCGTGATGTCTTGGCGCGCCTCGACGAATTCCGCCAAGCAGGTGTCCGGATCGAGAAGCGCGATACCGCGAAGATGAGTGCCACTGATCTCGAACATGCTTACAGCAGGGCGACGGTGCCGTCGGTCTATCGGAAATACCGCATCCGGCGCATCTTCGGGAGCAACCGGCAGCCGGGACTTTGGTTTGGCCGAGGCGTACCCGCGCTGCTGATCAGCGATCCCTCCCGCAAGACTCCGGGCGATGTTTATCCACGCGACGAAGCCGGTCGGATCGTCACGATTCACGACTTCCTGGCAACATTAGGAAGTTCAAAGCCGCGAGTGAGTTTCCCGGCTTGAGATCGCCCTCGGCTTCGATGTCAACCCAATGGCAGCACTAGCACGCTCACAATCGCCGCACCGATGCGGTCATCTTCGATGTGGTCGAGCGGGTCGGGGAGGAATATACGGTCACTCCTGACTTTTACGCGGCCAACCCCGGAGAGAGAGTAATGACGAGCGAAGGAATACCCTTGGATGCGTTCGCGATTGAGGAATTGCGCCGCCGATATTTATCAGCGGATGCGAACGGCCGAATTGCTCTCCTCCAAGACGATAACCTCCCCTTTGAGATCGCGCGGCTAGTTGTCAATGACCCCAACGTTGAGGTGCGCCAGTGGTTCGCGCGGAACGGTCGCGATTACCGCGAACTGTCTGATGACGACACTCGCGATCTGCTGGAAATTCTAAGGAAGGATCCAGACCCGTTCATCCGCGCGTGCGTTTATACAAACCCCTCGTTCTCGATGGCCGCTCGCATCGTTCGTATGAACAACACTTTCCAGGGCAGGGCATTGGCGGCGATGGTAGTTCTAATCGAAGAAGAAAAGAGCTGGTGGACTGAAGCAACTCATCTTGAGCGGCTCGCGATGACTCGGCGTAGATCAGTTGGTTCGCAGATTTTGAAGGTCTTTGACCTTAATGACGAGGAACTCGGCTTGAGCTTGGAAGAGCGTCGGGAGTTGATTTTAGCATTTTTGGCCGGGCAATCCGGCCAGAACGCCAGACGTGATTCGGAAAGTAGCGAAATCTGGGAGCTGGTTTCCGAGTGGCCGCACGAAAGCGACGTACCTCCACTCGTATACCGATTTCTACCAACTTCGGACAAAGGGGCCGCCGAAATTTATGGAGTTGTCAAAAACCCAGAGTGGCGACGGGCAATCCTCTGCATGGTGTGGGGCCAAGATGAGACGGAAAAATGGACAAATGCCGGGCATTTGTATCGCTCGACATTGGCATTAGCCACCAAAGATTCCGATAACGCTTGCCGATTGTTGGCCCATGCGTCTTTGTGCTTGGGAGATGGAAGACACTGGCAACGTCTCGGATACAATCGCCGAGACCGTTTCAAACAATGGCAAAAATTACAACGCGCGGCGAAAAATGACATATACGCGCTGAGCGGGCTCGCCAAGAACTCGTCTCTCTCACCGCGCGAACTTCAATGGGTAATGCGCCGCGCATATGCTTTGGCCGGGTCGTTGGAGATAGAGGACAATCTGTGGGTCAACCTGGGTGGAGACAAAGGGTACACCGTTTCCGAGAAAGACCTGCCAAATATTATTCGCCAAGATGTCGAGCGGACGATCTCAAAGCTGCGGTTCGAAAGAGAACTACAGGATCTCAGAGTATCGGATGACAACCGATTTACGAACGAATCAACGACCGCATGGACGCAAGACGAAAAGTTCGATTACTTAGCCAGCCTGTCGCTCAATACCTCCGCGTGGGCAATTTTTGCGCAATGCTGCGGCATTGCCTCAGGTCTTGGGCTAATCGTGTTTGCTATCGCATATATTGTCGGCGACAGCCTGGCGCTTGCTCTTTTTCTATTCTTTCTATGCTTGTGGCTCGGTTGGCTGTTTGCGTATTGGGCAGTTCGGTGGTTTAGGCCAGCATTCCCGCCTTGGGCTAGCGCTAAAACATACAAGGATCAATACAAGCGCCTCTGGGGGGAAGGCCTCCGAAAGCCGCCCGTGATCGAGGAGCGGGCGAAGCCACAAGTTTGACTCGGAAGCAGAAGAGAAAGAGGCGTCGATGGCTAATCACGCCTCCACCCGCACCACCCAGCTCTACGATCGCCAAGTCACGCTCGATGAAATCGAGCAGGTGGGGCTAAATAATGGTCAGGTGAGGCGAAGGCGCGCTGGAACTGCGCGATAGCCACCTTCATCTCTAGCCGACGACGCTTGGCTTTGTCGCTACGGTTTCGTCGAAATCTGCATCATGAAGCACGAATAGGTCGGGCCAACCCATAACTAGGTACATAGCAGACTCTGGCACGTAGCCTTTAGCCGTCCAAGCTCGAAAATCATGCTCCATGCCTCGCTCGCGAGCGATTTCGAGCAATACATCCTCGGTGTCAGCGTATATACGACCCCTTCTAAGTCGCTTGACCGAAGAGGACATCATGAATTCCTCAAGCACGCTGCGACCGCGATCGTCTCGTGTAATCGCCCATTCTTGGAGACTCTCGTTTGCGCTAAGAATATCGTTTATCGCGTTTGTCGCTGTTGTGTGCAGCCACACATCTTCGAGAGTCCGCATGTCGGTGTCACCGTCGATCGTGGCTGCGAGATTTGCGAAGAAGCGTGCCATAAGCATGGAATTGTGCCGAACGTTGATCGGAACGGTGGGTCCAATGACGACGTAAGCTCCGCGTCGCAGAAATAAATCGCTCACGTTGACGCTGCCGGTCCCGCGTGGAGATACCTGGCAAGCGCTGAGGCATATAATTGGCGGAAGGTTGCCCAGTTCCTCTTCGACGACGAACCCGTCTCCACAAGCAAAGCAGGTTCGCCCTGAGTCCGGATCGAGGCCGCCGTGAGCGCTGATTACGAGAGCATCGTACTTGCCTCGGGCCAACTCTGCTCTCAACGCTTCCGGTTGGGAAAACTCTTCAAGTTTGTATTCGATGTTCGTGATATCTGTTAGCACTTTCCGTCCGCTGTCCCAACCTATTCGGGACAGCTTGCCGAGCAAACTATCGCTGGATGTGCATTCGGCAATAAGGAGTTTGAAGCCTCTTTTGAGGTATCTTGTGGCGACCGGCGCTAGCTCGAATTGAAGCGTGTGCGTGAGCGGAATCAGGGGCCTGTAGTGTATGGGCACCGTGAGTCCTAGCGGATCATCACCCTGCCGCAGTATTCCTATCCCGATCGGAAACTCGCAAAAAGCAGTCACCGAGGTCGCGTGATGTATAGCCTCTAACGCTCCACGTTCGAAAGACTCTTTGACCAATTCGCCGATTCGCGTGAGAATGTGCCACACCTCACGCGGATTAGACGCTGCTGCGTTCGACCACGTAGCTTCCAAGTTCGCCAAGTACTCGAACGCTTCCTGGTTTAATTGTTTCGCTATCAGCCCGACGCCTCCCCGAGCCAGCGCCCGATGCGCGACCACTAAGCCTAAAACCGATTCTTCGAGTTTCCTATCTTCAATCTGCCGCGATTCTCGAATTGAGGGGTCCAACCGCTGCTGTAATTCGCTGCGAAACGCGTCCCTCGGTAAGCCCCGTATCCCAATGGCCACAGGACACCTAAAAAGCGAATGCTCCTCTGTCAACTTCTCGAGGAAAACCCGCTCTGCGACTTCTCGTGGCGTTCGTTCGGCTTCGAGCTTTGCAATGAGCGATGCCACCTTCTGGCATTGCAGCGCATATTCCAAGACTTTCTCCTGAGATTGGAACTCTGACGGTACACGTTCGTCGATGCCTTCATTCATGTTCCGCCCTACAAACTGAGCGGGCAGAAGAGAAGGTCCTAGGAGAGAATTCTCAATCAGGCGAGTAACTACGACCTTTGCTGGGAGACTGCCTTTGGGATCAAAGGCATTGTAAAGATCAGCCCAGTGATATGGCAGTTGTTGCTTTCCCACTTCAGAAAGCCGGGTAACGTGAACAACGTCCGAGAATAGCGACAGGATGTCCCGTGCGTCGACAAGGAGTTGATCCGGCACAAAAACTATCTTTGGGGACCCCCTGTGCGCATTGTTCAAACCTGCTAACAGGTCCCGATCAACCGAGATCGGAATGAGGAGCACGTGGTGGGGAAGATGCAACCGTTGCCCTTTCTTTAGCCCTGATGATTGCAAAGGCTGAAGGTCGAAGCGCGATCTCGGCAGATGTAGAATGAACCACAAGGCTGGGAAGATCGACGCGAGTGCGCGATCAAATCCGTAGTCCAGAGTAACTTCGCCGTTAAGGTAACTGGCAATTTGTCGGTTGGCACCGACCGTCAGCGTGTAATGATTCGATGACGTACCCGGCCGGAAAAATACTAGGTAAATAGGTATTTGGGGATTTGAAGTCATCGTATTAGTTTTCCGGGCGTACAAGAGGCTGCCTAAGCAGCTGGGTATCGAGCCGCGAAAGAATGTCCATCAGTCCACGGGAGCGAAAGTTCGGCGCGCTGGTCTCGCGCATCGATCTACGCGCTCTAAGACATCAGCGGTAAGTTGCTAGCTGAGAACCACTGGGCTAGCTTTCAGCCATCGCAGACCCGCTCGGGGTAACCAATGAGCGAGTCCGGCAAAATGAGTCGCGGATGCGGCAAAGGTACCGATCTTGTTTGCATTAACGGTCGTTAGTGTTTGACCCGCCGGATGATCCAGAGTTGGTTGGTGCTGGCTGCGCCGGAGCAGCAGGCGCCGGCTGCACGTGGCCGGTATCAGATAGAATAATTCGGCTGAGC
>DATJUF010000271.1:0-10899 GCA_035502655.1 Binataceae bacterium (SeqCode) | reverse complement strand
GAGCGTACCAGTGGCTCGATCGCGCTCCTAAAGGGCGCAACGAGCCACCGTACTGGTGGCGCCGCCACGACGAGTACGACAAGGACTGATTCAAACCGCTGACGAGATCTCGGCGGGAAGCGGCAAGTAATCACCGATCAGCCTGGCAGCGCACGGCCTGAGTGCGCCGCCGAGCATCAATGATGCGCACTTTTAACCCCTATGGCGTAAAGCTTGCCGACCCGTGGGTTGGCGCCTCGGCCGGTTCCCTGCGAAACGATGTAGATCGTCCCATCCGCCCCAATCGCCGCCGAGCAATTAGTAAGCTGACCGGCCGTTGTGTATTCCCACTTTTGCGTGCCGTCAGGGTTGACAGCGTAGAGGACGCCCAAATTGTTAATATTATTGGAGCCGATATAAATGGTTCCATCGGCGCCTATCGCAGGCGACGAGTTCCCGATCGGACCAGCCTTGAATGCCCATTTCTCCGTGACGGTGCCTTGTCCGCCGTCGGCTAGCGCGTAAAGGTTAAAATCAAGTGATCCGACATAAATCGTCCCATCAGCGCCGATTGCTGGCGATGAGTTCACCTCAAAACCGGTTGTAAATGTCCACTTTTCCGTCCCATCGGGATTTACCGCATAGACGTTATCGTCCTCGGAACTGATATAAATGGTTCCGTCCGCACCAACTGCCGGTGATGAGAACACAATGCCGCTGGTGGTAAACACCCACTTCTGCGTACCGTCGGGATTGACTGCATAGAGATTATCGTTATCCGAGCCGAAATAGACCGTTCCGTCGGGAGCGATCGCGGGCGAGGTTACCCCTACAAAGCCGGGAACCTCAAAAATCCATTTCGCGCTTACGCTTTTGCCATTATCGGTTAGCGCATACAGCGTGGAGATGGCGCCGATGTAAATAGTCCCGTCGGGTCCGATCGCGGGCGAATCAATCAACGAACCATCTGCCAGCGCCACCCATTTCTTTTTTCCATTAGGCTTTATCGCGTAGATGCGGCCGTCGCCATCTCCCGCGTAGATCGTCCCGTCGGCGCCGATCGCCGGTGACGCGTCAACTACGCCATGGGTCGCGAACGCCCATTTCTTCTTCCCGTTGGGATTCACTGCATAGAGATGGTGATCTTCGGAACCCACATAAATGGTTCCGTCCGCACCAATGACCGGCGAAGTCGTGTCTTGCGCAGTATGCAGGTTGATCACCCACTTCTGCGTGCCTGGATTGGAACTGGTATCCGCCGCGCTAAGCCCGGTATGCCTGACATCGCGATGGAACATCGGCCACGCCGAATCCGCCAACTGCGCATATGCCACGCACGGGATCCCCGAGGTCAGGAGCGTGATTCCGCTCAACGCCACAATTACAACGGTCCGCGCTTTCCGCTTAGATGAAATCATCATTTGCTGTCAGCCGCGCAGTAAGAGCCATTGACTGTCCAATGGTTCGGCGCAAGCGAGGGCTAATCGATAGGGCACCCTCGCCGAGCACTAACACTTTCCAAGCACGGTTCCTCAGAAAAGACCTATTGGATTGAGATCGATTCTTGCGCTTGCAGATGTTGAAATGCCGTGGGTACCAGTCGTATCGGCCCCTTGGCAAGTGCTGAAAGGTAAGTCTTCGCCGTGGTCGCAACTCTGACATAGGCATCTCCGGCCAGGACATCGAGATATTTGCGCGCTTTTGAAGTGCCGATCTGGCTCAACATGTGCGCCGCAAACACGCGATCGGACCAGTCCTTGCTCTCTGCTAAACGAATGGCTTGATCGAGACCTGCCTCCGGCGAAATGCTGAGGAATCTTTGAATCTTCGCCGCTTCAGCTAGCAAACATTCCTTGTCATCAGGCTCAACGAAGCCGCCACCATACACTGCGATCGGATGAAGCGCGGCAATCTTTTTGTCGAGCGAATCGAGTTGCTGGCTATAAAAATCGGTGAATCTATCACTTACGTTTGTATAGTCTTTGCCTGTCCAAGTGAAGATCGCAGTCCAGTCTGCCTCACATCGATTTCCAAGAGTCCCCAAGGTCTGATCGATGAGGATCTCTAGATTTCCATCGTGGCGAAGATCCTTAATGTTGGCGGCAACATTTGCTGCGGTGTCTTCTGCGCCGCCCGATAAATATATTTCGAATCCCGATGCCGTTTTATCAACTACATAAATGTTTCCACACATTCCACGGCCGATAACGCCAGTTCCCGCAACCAATGAAAAATAGCCGGTGTGACGAAGCTCTGAAAAGGTGAAGGAGCAGACGTATTCGATGTCTCCAAAGTCCGACTCATTCCATACTGCAACCTGAACAGCGCTGAGAAAGCTCTCTACATCTGCTATGGGCGGTGGCTTGCTGGCCAAGGTGGGAGACGCTTTAACTGACCAATCATACGATGCCAAGCGCGAGTGCGATAAAGAAGATGGGCCGGCAGTCTGAGCGCTCGTCGTTGCGCCTAACGTGCAGCCCATTACCGCTAGGGCGATTACCGCGCCGCCTGTAATGATCTTCTGGATCGATGCTCTCAAATTCTCGCTGCCCCGATCGCCCTTGCCTGGTGCCCTGCTGAATACTCCGTCACAAAACCTGCGTCGCCGCCCCTCTTACGGCGCGCTACGGCAACTACTCCATGACTGCAAGCGCACGATTCGGACAGCTTGGCAGGATGACGGCGTTGACGCGATAGCCGCCAGCTACTTCCCGATGCTCGCCGGCAGATGGCCGCCCGCAAAGGTCAGGGCGAAAAAGTCCGGCGGGTTGCTGCCGAAGATGGCGGGAGAGTGCGCGGCTTTACGGGGGAGGCGCATTCGACTAACACATAAGTACAGACCGAACCGTTATGGAGGGCACTGCTTATGACCAGCACAATAATCTCAAAACCCATCATCTCGGCTGACTCACACATCATGGAGCCGCCTGAGACCTATATCGACCGTATCGACAACAAATATAAGGACACCGCGCCACGCGTTGTATGGAACGATCAGCGCGGTGATACCTATATCGTCGAGGGCATGAAAGAAACCATCCCGATGGGCCTGATTGCCGCGGCCGGCAAGACCGCGCAGGAGCTTGCAGGCGCCGCGCGGATGGCGAAGTTCAGCGAACTCCATCGCGGCTCATGGGACCCCGAGGCGCGGATGGCCGATCAGGATCGCGACGGCGTCGCGGCCGAAGTCATCTATCCGAGCGTCGGCATGATCCTCTGCAATCATCCCGACCCGGATTACAAGAAGGCCTGCTTCGACGCCTACAACCTCTGGATAGCCGATTACTCCGGTGCCCATCCCGACCGCCTGATTGGCCTCGGCCAGACTCCCATGCGCTCGCCCGAAGAAGGCATCAAAGACCTCGAGCGGATGAAGGCGCAGGGCCTGCGCGGCGTGATGATGTCGGGGTTTCCGGTCCAGGAAGACTACGACAGCAAAATCTACGACGAGTTCTTTGAGGCGTCGATTGAGCTCAAGATGCCGCTCAGCTTCCATATTCTCACTTCCAATGAAGGTGTCGCCAAGCCGCCGCGTGGACCTAAAATCAACTCGTTCATGTCGATTATCCGCGGCAACCAGGACATCATTGGCACGTTCATTTTCGGTGGCGTCTTCGAGCGTCATCCTAAACTGAAAATAGTCTGTGTCGAGGCCGACGCCGGCTGGGCGCCCCATTTCATGTACCGCATGGATCATGCATTTGATCGCCATCGCTACTGGATGACGGCCGGCACGCTGTCAAAAATGCCGAGTGAGTATTTCCGCGAGAATGTCTATATGACGTTCCAGGATGACTGGGTAGCGTTCCAGTTGAAGGATCTGTGTAATCCTCAGCGGCTGATGTGGGCCAACGATTTTCCGCATAGCGATTCAACCTGGCCGAACTCGCAAGCTCTGCTGGAGAAGCATACCAAGGGACTGAACGAGCAGGAAAAGAACTGGCTATTGCATGATAATGTAGCACAGCTCTACGGCCTCAACTGATTATTACTCCGGCCGGTGAAATAGCATTGGCTGTTATAGTCATTGACTATTTACCGGCTGCTGTATATTTTGACTGAGTTTTTCCAGACGGAGTATGTAATGGGGTTTCGCAATCTTGGCAAGTCGGGGCTCAAGGTTTCGCTCGCGGGGCTTGGCTGCAATAACTTCGGGATGCGGATCGAGCTGGAACAGGCCCGCGCAGTGATCGATCGCGCAATTGAGTCAGGGATTACCCTGTTCGACACTGCGGATATCTATGGCGGCCGCGGCAGATCCGAAGAGATGCTCGGCCATATACTCGGGCCCCGGCGCAAAGATATAGTATTAGCCAGTAAATGCGGAATGGCTATGGGCGACGGCCCATACAACATTGGATCTTCCCGGCGGTATATAGTCAGTGCATGCGAGGCGAGCCTCAAACGATTAGCTACTGACTACATAGATCTATATCAGATTCACCAGCCTGACCCTTCAACGCCGGAAGAGGAAACCCTGGCTGCCCTCGACGACCTGGTGCATTCCGGAAAGGTTCGCTATGCCGGCCATAGCAACTACGCCGGCTGGCGGACCGCCGATGCCTATTGGATTGCGCGCACTAATCATTACACTCCGTATATCTCGGCTCAGAATGAGTGGAGCCTGCTGAACCGCAGCGCCGAGCGCGATCTAGTGCCCGCCTGTGCGCATTTCGGCGTGGGCATTCTGCCATTCTTTCCCCTGGCCAGTGGTTTTCTCACCGGCAAGTACAAGCGCGGCGCGGCGATGCCGGAGGGTTCACGCCTGAGCGCAATGAAGATGCTGGCCGATCGGGTGTTGAACGACGCCAATTTTGAGACGGTGGAAAAGCTAGAGGAGTTTGCGCGTTCGCGCGAGCACTCCCTGCTGGAATTGGCGATGAGCTGGCTAGCGAGCCATCCGGAGGTCGGCAGCGTGATAGCGGGGGCGACGCGGCCGGAGCAGGTGACCGAGAATGCGAAGGCGGTTGATTGGAAGATGAACGACGAGGAGTTGAAGGCAGTAGACAAGCTGACCCGCCAGTACAAGTAACGAGTTTCAGGAGCTTATTCGGCACGCGATTGCCATCTGATGGCGGGCGGTGCAAGGGATGTTTCACGTGAAACATCCCTTGCAGTTTTGTGCATACCTTGCGGATCGGGGTAAGAATTAGATTGCCGGCACGGCCGCAATTATGACGCGCCGCTGGCGAATCCTGCTGAGAAGCTAGTGATTGCAACGGATGTTTCACGTGAAACATCCGTTGCAATCCACAGTTTTTAGAATTCAGCGAAAGAAAATGCAGGATTTCATCCTTGACGCGTGAATGTACGGTTATCGATGCAGCCTCATCGGTCAATTTTACTTCGGTGAATACTGAGTTAGCTGAGGCTTAATCGCCGGCGGCAAGACGCCCGCCTCGTCCATCGTTAGGGGTAGATCACGCCAATGATGACGCCTGTGCGCCGCTGATTAAGCAGCGACGGGCAAAGGAAACTACTTACAGTTGAAAATTGAACGGCCGCCTGAGGGAACGCGTCAGGCAGCCGTTGCAGTTAGGCGAGAGGGATAATCCCCGCCTGGCCTTCCCGTAATCAGAGAGGATGGATTAAGAGCCGCACCTCCACTGATCCGGGAAAGGGGGTTTATTTACTCAGCTTTGCATGCACTCATTTACCTTGGAGCGGCTAGCTGATGATGAGGCCTTCGAATTCGCCTTGTTCGCGCCATTTGGCGAGCATTTCGTAGAAGCGCACAGCGCCCTCAGGATACTGGCTATCGAGGAAGCCCTGCTGCGAGTTCAGGCCCTCGCCATTGTAGTAGCCGGGCGTGCAGGTATTCAGATAGTCAGTCATGAAGCTCGGCGAGTGAACGATCTTGACCCATTCGGCCTCCGCTTCGGGAGTCGGTTCGACTGACCTGCCCTCGCGTGCACGCAATTCGTTGACGATGTGGGCGATATGAGTCGCCTGCCCTTCGAGCATGTAAGTGAAATTGGGAGCCAGGCCGGTCTGCGTGAGGCCCATGTGGAACAAATTCGGGAAGCCATGGGTCAGGAAGCCATGATGGGTCTTCATGCCATCGGACCAATAGTCAGTCAGGGCCAAGCCGTCGCGGCCATAAACTTCAAATTCGGCGCGGCGGGTATAAGCTGTCCCGACTTCGAAGCCGGTTGCGAAGATGAGGCAATCAACTTTGTATTCGACGCCGTCAACGACGACGCCATCCTCGGTCACACGATCGACGCCCTTACCGCCGGTGTCAACGAGTTTGACGCTGGGGCGGTTGAAGGTGGGCAGGTAGTCGTCGTTGAAGGTGGGACGCTTGCACCACTGGCCATACCAGGGCTTGAGCTTCTCGGCGGTACCGGGGTCGCTTACGATCGATTCCACGCGGCCGCGAATCTCGTTCATCTTCTGATAGTCGGCAATTTCCGACATCAGGGCCATCTCGTCACTGGAAAGGGCTGAGTGCTCTTTGCCGGCCAGCAACTGTGACAGTTTCTTGAAGAGGCTGGTCCATTTGTCGGATACCAGATCCTCTTCGACGGGGATGCCGGAGAGGATGCCACAGAAGTTGTTGTTGCGATAAGCCTGCCATCCGGGTTTCAGCGTCTTTACCCACTCGGGGTCGGTTGGCTTGTTGCCGCGCTCGTCAACGGAAGAGGGCGTGCGCTGAAAGACGTAGAGCTGTTTGGCCCACTGGCCGAGGTGCGGGACGCTTTGAATCGCGGTCGCGCCGGTGCCGATAATGCCGACGCGCTTGTCGGCAAGCTTGTGCAAGCCGCCGGTAGTGTCGCCGCCGGTATAGTCGTAATCCCAGCGGCTGGTGTGGAAGGTGTGGCCCTTGAAGTTCTCAATGCCGGGGATGGCGGGGAGCTTAGGACGGTTGAGCGGGCCGCTCGACATAATTATGTGGCGCGCCTTGAAGACGTCGCCGCGATCGGTGGTGACGGTCCAGAGGCGATCGTCGTCGTCCCAGCGGGCCTCTTTGACCTGAGTCTGAAAGCAGGCCTTGTCGTAGAGATTAAAGTGGCGGCCGATGCGCTGGGCGTGCGCGAAGATTTCAGGGGCGAAAGAGTATTTCTCCTTCGGGATGTAGCCAGTCTCTTCGAGCAAGGGGAGATAGACGTAGGATTCGATATCGCATTGGGCGCCGGGATAACGGTTCCAGTACCAGGTGCCGCCGAAATCGCCGGCCTTCTCGATAATACGGATATTGGTGATCCCAACCTTCTGCAGGCGCGCCGCCGCGAGCAGGCCGCCGAAGCCGCCTCCGACGATCACCGCGTCGAGTTGTTCGTGCAGAGCGGGCCGAGTGAAGCCCGGATTGACGTAGGGGTCGTGATTGTAATGTTCGAGCTTGCCCTTAATCTCCTGATACTGGTTGTTGCCGTCGGGGCGGAGGCGTTTCTCGCGCTCTTCAGCGTATTTGCGGCGCAGCTCGGCGGGGTCGAAGCCCAACTGTTCAGGGGTTGGAATTCCATTGGCTTGTGTTTCCATAGCCGGTTCACTCATAGAGACACTCCTTCGCGTTCAGGATGCCCTGGGTGCTGAAGCATCGTGTTTTTTGCACATTTCGCCTGGTCAGCGGTCCAGCTTTGCGGCGGTTTCCGGCCCAGAATCTCAGGCTGGAGGCTCTCAGCCCTGGGAGTCTTGGGCGGACAGCCGCAGACTCGCGCCCGCTCGCCCTCGCAAGCGAGGGCGACGTTCAGCAAAATAGTACACTTACTTAAGCTTTTGCCAACGATCGAGGGGATGGCGCAAAGGCTTTTCGCAAAAGGGCCGTTGGTGAAGTGCAGACCCGCGGCTGAATGGGCGTCAGGACAATTCCGCGCAGGTCACTTGGCGCCGAGGATGTCGTCCTCAAAAATACCGGTCGGGAGGCCGTCGACGCTCTCGAGGTTGTGCTTTTGCTGGTATTTAACGGCGGCCTCGTGGCCTCGGCTCTGCCAATACTTGCGCAGGGTGTCGCGTTCTTCGAGGCGATCAAAGCGCGGGACGGCATAGCCGCATGAGTTCATCGCGGCTTCGATATCAATCACCATGATTTGGCGGACGCCAGGCTCAGGCGGAAACATCGCGAAGTATTCGGGCCATTCGGGGTCGCGCGGATGGATGGCGCGGCCATGGCCGTAGAGCCGCATGATGCGTGCGGTTTTATCAAAGGAGCAGAACATGATGGTGATGCGGCCGTCGTCGAGAAGATGGGCCGCGGTTTCGTTGCCGCTGCCAGTGAGGTCGAGATAGAGGACACGTTGAGGGCTGGCGACGCGAAAGGTATCCATGCCCTTGGGTGAGAGGTTGATGCGTCCCTCGCGTGGCGCGGTCGCGACAAAGAAGACCTTCTGATCGGCGATGAATTGCTTTATCTCAGGCGTGATGGTTTTGAACCATTCGGACATATCCATGCCCCTATGTGGCTGCGTCACCTTCCTGTTTGGCCACCGCAACAAGGTGACGCCGATCGGTCATATGTAGCATTAATTGGGCTGGCCTGCATGGGTCACGAGGTAGCCATCACTGGCTATTATTTGAGGCGGCCGGTTCGCTGGCCTATGGCAGGTTCGCGAACGAAACTCTATCCCCAATGGCGGACGCGGCCGGTATCGACGTGGACGAAATCGGACTGCGGATAGTAACCGACGCCGCCGAACTGGAGGGCGAGGGCGACGCGCTGGAGAATCGAAAGCTGGCGATCGGGGACGTTGATATCAGCGGCGCGTCCAAGGATGTGCATGCTATGGCGGGCGACGCCTTCGGTGCGGGCGGCCAGCATCGCATTGGTGGCGGCAGTACGATAGCCGGAAATCAAGTTGAAGGGCTTCGAACTATCGAGATTCTGATGGATGGCGTGAAGGAGGTCGAGCAGGCGCGGGTCGATGGCTTTGACCTCGTTGGCGCGGAAGTCGCGGAAGAAATAGTTGATTTCCTGCAAGGCACCCGGGATGTACTGGCCGTCTTCGAAATAGACCGTACGGATGCGTTCGCCGGTGTGAAGGTTATCCATCGCTAGTGCGCGTGGTGCGGAATGGACAAAAGGCGGGAAATAACGAGCCTGGCGCAAGCGCGAGGCATCCGGGTGATCGGCGCTGAGCAATGGCGATGATGGGAGACGAATCCAGTCGGCGGCGAACGCCGTGCCTGCGAGCATCATCGAGGCGGCACCGAGGGCGCCGGTGGTGATAATGCGGCGGCGGCTGACGATTTGATCAAGACGGCCAGAGGCTGTTTTCCTGCCGGCGTTCCCCATCCTTAATGCCCACCTCCCAGACTGATTTCACGCCCGTGCCTGTAGCGTAGTAAGCCCCGTCAGAAGCAATCAGTCAAGCATAATAACGAGTGATTAGAAACGGTTACGAGCGCGCGGGTATACATTTTGGCTGGCAGCACGCTGTTGATAGCGTTGCAGGGGTTGATTCAGATGAAGTGGGCCTCGATATAGCCGAGTGCCTTGGCGAGATCGGGGAGGATTTTCGTGCAAAAACGCACCATCCAGGGCGAGCAGTCGGCGTAGCTGAAGGGGCTGAAGGCGATGACGAACTTGCCAAGGTCGTGGCTGGCGTAAAAGACCTCCATCGCGGTGCCGAGCGAGGGCTTGGAGTAATTGACCAGGAGCAGGTCGGCGTCGCGGACGTCCTGGAGATCGAATTCGACAATCTCGTTGGCCGAATCGATTTCGCGGTCGCGGAAGTTGCGGCGGAGCGGGTCGAGCAGAATAAAGCGGCCGGCGAGGCGCTCCTTGGCACGGGTACGCCAGTCTTTGGCGGCTTCGGGATGGTCGTCCATGATGGGACCGCAGAGATAGATTTTCTTATGCATCGGCGTGGTGCGAATAGATACTTAGCATAGCGGGTAGGGCAAGGGATGCAGGAAACCGGCGTCGATGCGGGTGCTGGAGAAGGCGGGGTATCAACTGGAGGGGCGGCTGCGGCGATCGGTAATCAAGGACGGGTGGATTATAGATACCGTGATATATGCGCGGTTGCGGGAATTGAGCGAAGGGCAGTAGAGTAGCGCCGTCGTCGCGAGGACGCCTATGGAAAGCAATAACGATAAGATTGTGATTCTTGGCGCTAACGGTGTGATGGGCGGCGCGGCCGCGGCAGTGTTCGCAGCGGCAGAATATCGCGTGACGATGCTGGCGCGCGATCTCGATAAGGCGAAGCAAGGATTGGCGGCGGCGCAGAATGCGGCGCGGGCTGAGGCGGTGGCGGAGCGGATCACGCTCGGGACCTATGAAGGCGATCTGGCGAGCAGCGTCGCGGAGGCGGGAATTATCTTTGAGGCGCTGGCTGAAGACCTGGAACTCAAGCGGGAGTTTTTTGCCAAGGTGGATGCGGCGCGGCAGCCCGATTCGATCGTTGCGACCAATTCGTCGGGCCTATCTATCGCCGGGATGGCCGAGGGGCGCAGCGATTCGTTCCGGCGTTATTTCATGGGGATTCATCTATATAATCCACCGCACATAATTGTTGGAACGGAATTGGTCCCCGGCCCGGAGACCGATAGCGCGGTGCTCGAAGGGATGCGGGCGACGCTGGCGGGGCCGCTCGGGCGCAAGGTAATCGTGACGCGTGACCGGCCGGCCTTTGTCGGGAACCGGGCCGGCTTCCGGTTGATGAACGAAGCGGCGCAGCTCGCGAAAGAGCATGGCGTGGCGCTTATCGATTACGTGATCGGACCGCATACGGGGCGCGCGATGGCGCCGTTGCAGACGGTGGATCTGGTCGGCTGGGACGTGCATAAAGCGATCGTTGATAACGTCTATGCGAATTGCCCGAACGATCTATCGCGCGAGCGGTTTAAGCTGCCGGCATATATGGATGAAGGCATCGCGAAGGGGTGGCTCGGCGACAAAAGCGCGGGCGGCTTCTATCGGCGGGCGGGGGGACGGACGGTCGAAGTGCTGGATATCGGAAGTAATACTTATCAGCCGTT
>DATJUF010000270.1:0-7679 GCA_035502655.1 Binataceae bacterium (SeqCode) | reverse complement strand
ATTTTCCAATTGGTACTGACTTTCGAAAAGCTTTGCGATAGCAGAATGCATCGCAGGCAATCAATTCAGTCCATCGGTTTAGACGATTATTATGTTGGCGCAAGCGCAACGGCGGCCGCTCGACTTCATGAGAAATTATCTTATCGCAGATGGTTAGCCGGCCAACGACCGCCCTTGCGCAGCACCGTTTCGCTCGCATGTAGCCGAGTTCCAAGGATATTTCCTGAGCGCCGGCCGGCAAAAGATCCTTTTCCGCTGGGTCAGCTTTCACGGCCACATCACTCGGGGTTTTCAGGCGCTCGCACCCTCGGTTCGGCTCGTGCATTGTCCTTTTCTCCTCGTTTCAAGTTATCGTTGGCCGACCATCCAAACCAGGAGAAAAATCAATATGGCGGGTACATTGGACAACAAGGTCAGCCTTATCACCGGTGCGGGATCGGGTATCGGCCGTGCGACGGCCAAAATTTTCGCGCGTGAAGGTGCCCGGCTCATACTTGCCGACATGGCCGAAACGGGCGGCCTCGAAACCTTGGACATGGTGAAGGCGATCGGCGCCGAGGGACTGTTCGTCAAGACTGATGTCAGCAAATCCGCGGAGGTGGAGGCGGCCGTCACTAAGGCTGTCGCAACTTTCGGCCGCCTCGATTGCGCTTTCAATAACGCCGGTATCGCCGGCGCCGGAAGGCTGACTCACGAGTACCTCGAAGAGGAATGGAACCGTGTTATCGCGATTAATCTCACCGGCGTCTGGCTTTGCATGAAAGCCGAAATTACTCAGATGCTCGCCCAGGGTAGCGGCGCGATCGTCAACACTTCATCGATCATGGGACTCACCGGCGCCATCCGCGTACCCGCTTATACCGCAGCAAAACACGGCGTCGCAGGATTGACAAAAGCCGCCGCACTGGAATACGGACGGCAGGGCATCCGGATCAACGCGGTCTGCCCGGCTCCGATCTATACTCCGATGCTGATGGGCGCGTTTGAAAAACGGCCTGACATGGAGGAGCGGTACGCCCGTTCGGAGCCGATGAAGCGCCTTGGCCAGCCGGAAGAGGTCGGCGAGGCAGTCGCCTGGTTATGTTCGGATCGCGCTTCCTACGTGACCGGCCTGCCGATGCCAGTGGACGGCGGCTACATGGCGCAGTAGTTTGTTCCTTGGTCCGGCAGCAGCCGGACAACGCCCTGTGAGCCGATGCCTGATTCGTTAATTGACTAATGCGTTAAGAGGATAGCCCAATGATCAAATCAGTCTTTCATATCAATATCAATGTGACGAATTTCGAACGTTCACTCGAGTTCTATAAGATGGTCGGATTTAAAGTCGTATTGGATATCGGCGAGGGTCCAAATAAAGGCAATGATGTTGGGTTGAATATTCCCGACAGCCGCGCACGCGCCGCTTTGCTGGCTCTCAGCGACGATCCGCGCGCCACGCGCATCGACCTTATCGAATGGAAGAAACCTCACACCGAAGGCGTACCTTATCCCCATCTCTACCACGCCGGAGCGGCGCGCATCGCACTCTTCACCAAGAACATCGACGAGGAATATGCGCGTCTCAAAGCCAACGGCGTCGAGATGGTATCTGAACCGGTTGTCATCCGCTTCGCCAACAAGGCGGGAGCCAAGTTCTTCTGCTTCAAGGATCCGGACGGGACCTTTCTTGAGTTGATCGAACCGTTCAACGGCTGATCAATCCAGCGGCCTGCCGGGGCTAGCACTGGCTATCGCCAGGATTTCGCGATAGTCAGTCTGCTAGCTCTCTTCGCCGAGCGCGAACGCCTTGATTAGATGATGAGCAATTGCGATCGGCGGCGGTACGCGTATGCCATCGATTTGCTTCCCGGTGAGTATCAGTTCGCGCGCGGTCTCCCGCTCGATCCAGCGCACCTCGGCGACCTCGATATCGTCCGCTTTGGCTTCGCGCGTCGCAGCCTTCGCAAAGCATCCGATCATCAGTGACGACGGAAAGGGCCACGGCTGCGCCGCATAGTAAGTCACCTGATCCACTTTGACAGCTGCTTCCTCCATCACTTCGCGCCGCACCGCTTCCTCGATCGTTTCACCGGGTTCGACGAAACCCGCCAGCGCCGAAAACATCCCGCGCGGAAATTGTTTGCCGCGTCCAATCAGGCACGCCTCGCCGTTGATCGCAAGCATGATTACCACTGGATCGACGCGCGGAAAATGCTCGGCATTGCATTGGCCGCAGAGCCGCCGGTAGCCCGCATCCATGATCTTCGTCGGCGCTCCGCAGCGCGGACAGAAGCCGTGCCGCTGATGCCAATCGATCATGGCCTTCGCCTGTGCAATGATGGCGGCGTCCTTGATCGAGACTGTTTGCGCCGCCGTGCGAGCGTCCTGGAAATAACCGATTTCCGCCAATGGGGTCCTGTTTGCCGCATCGCCGGCTGCCGAGACATCGAGGGCGAATACTGCCTTGTCACCATCGAGACCTAGAAAGATGCACGCCGCCTCGCTTTCCGCGAGCGCATCTACAACTTCGGGACGCACGAGCCCGAGTTCGGGCATGCCAGTCGTCATGTTCGCCTGAAGCAGCAACGGCTCCAGCCGCCATAGCGGCAGTATCAGTGAAGACGGGTCGTGCCGTTTTGACTCGATCCAGTCCGCATCAGTGCGCTTTACGCTCGCGCGATTCAAGGGATTTCCGGCAAATGGAATCATTTAGCTTCTCCAAAACCTTGCTCAACTACCAATCTTACTGGCGGAAACGGGTCCCAGGCGGCGGAGGATTTTCCGGAGGACCAGCGAAGCACTGCGCAATCGCCATCCAGGCGGTAGCCGTTGGACCGGCAACCTTCAAGGAGGTGTCGGCGATATTTCTAGTCTGAGCAACGACCTGGCAAAACTCAGTCGCCGTGCCCTCGATCAGATCAGCGGAATCCGCTTGCAGCCATTCCCATAGCGCTCCCGAGGGCGCGGCGAGCCGGACGCTGGGCCGCGGGCCGGGCGGCTCGATTCCTCGATTCGCGAAGGTCCAGCCGAATGTATTGATCCCGATGATCGCGATATTCTTGATTCGATCATTGTCCACGCGCGTCTGGCCACAAAGATCATAGACGGCTTGCCCATGCGCCCATGTCTCCATCAGGCGTGCCGAAATGCTGGAAAGCACGCTCATATCGGGGCCGAACCATTTCACGCGGCGCTTCGGCTCAGCGGCGGCGAAGCGATCGGCCATCTCACAATAATAGCCGCGCCATCGCATCATCAGCCCGCGATTGGCGCTGCCGCCTAGCCATGCATGAGTCGCATCGAGGTGGCGCGCGCCCTTGCGTGCTGCCTCAGACATGACGCGTGCGAATGCCGTGAACGCGTCGCCGCCCTGCAACGAAAGATCGGCCGCATAATTGCCCATGTGCAGATGCGCGACTATATCGTTGGGCGTCCACCGCTTGAATTGAGTCGGACGCCCCCAGTCCGCCTCATTCAGTATGTCAAGCAGGGTAAAGAGGGCGTCGCTTTCGTCGCGGAAATCCAGCGCTTGGCCGATCATAGCCGCATCGTACCCACAGTCCGGCCGCAGCCTCAACCTTCAGCTTGTATAGTCCTTAGTGAAATCGGATCGCGTAAGCAACGGAAATCGATCTGGCATCTTCCCATGCCCGCGGCGAGCAACGCGGTCTCAAGTAAAATGGCAGATGACCTGTGCGATGGTTACTCTGATTGAATCAGCTCACATTTCGGGAGCGTCAGATGATTACAATTAGAAAAGCGGGCCAACGCGGACATACTCATTTCGGCTGGCTCGACAGCCGCCATAGTTTTTCCTTCGGTGACTATTATGATCCCGCGCACATGGGTTTTTCAGTTCTGCGTGTAATCAACGACGACGAGGTCGCACCCACGAGCGGTTTCGGCATCCATCCTCATCGCGATATGGAAATCCTTACTTATGTCACCCAGGGCGCCGTCGAGCATCGCGACAGCATCGGTACTCACGGCGTGATTCCGGCGGGCGAAGTCCAGATTATGAGCGCCGGCACCGGCATCCAGCACAGCGAAATGAATCCTTCGCCCTCTCAACCTCTTCGCCTGTTGCAAATCTGGATTCTACCGAATGCACAGGGACTCAGACCCCGTTACGAGCAGCGCCCGTTGCCGCGAGCCGATCACGACGGCTTCGTACTGGTCGCTTCTCCTGACGGCCACGACGGCTCACTCACCATCCACCAGGATGCCACTATCGGCGCGGTTTTGCTGAAAAAGGCTGCGTCGGTCAGCCGGGCGCTCGCACCTTCAAGGAAGGCCTACGTTCAGATGGTCCGTGGCGGGTTGATCCTCAATGGCCATCCGATGGGTCCCGGCGATGGCGCTGAAATCACCAGCGAAGAGAAGATTACGTTCGACGCCACTGACGATGCCGAGTTGCTGCTTTTCGATCTGCCGTGATCCCGTTTAGAAGGGCTATATGTTGCAGATTGAAACCTTGAACAGTTCGGCTCCCGATGGCGCGGTGACGACGCTGTAATTGGCAGCGACAATCGGGCCGCCGAAGGCTCGCGATACATAGCCTGTAGCTATGAGACGGTAAGCGGTATAGGATGTCGCCGAAACTAGCCAGATCTCAAAGGGTCATTATGCCTCGTCTTTTCCGGCCGTTTCTCGGCATCGCGTTCGCTACCGTTCTCGCTTCAACAATGTTGTTGGGTGGCTGCTCGACCACTGTCGAAAGCACTCCCAGCGCTGCAAAAGCTTTGCAGCAGGGTGAGGCTCTGCCCCCGGCAGTTACCGGATTCCTCGGTCCCGACGCTTCCAAGCTCCAGCCTGGCGGTAAGGGCAAAGCCGCTTTAGTTTGGGCCAATCCCAATGCTCAATGGGCTCAGTACACAAAGATCTATGTGAAACCGGTGGAATTCTGGGCCGCCGACGATTCAAAGGTGTCGCCCGACGATCAGAAAGTCCTCACCACTTATTTCTACAATCAGCTTCAGACAACACTGGCGAAGAATTTCACGATCGTTGATCAGCCGGGACCCGGCGTCCTCGTCCTGCGCGTCGCTCTTATGGATGCGACCACGGCTACGCCCGGCTTACGCACGATCTCTGTAGTCGTCCCGCAAGCCCGTATCCTCAATTTAGGGCAGTCGCTTGCGACTGGCAGCTATGCCTTTGTTGGCAGCGCCGAAGCTGAAATGATGATGACAGATGGCGCCACAGGAGAGCTTCTCGCCGAAGCGGTCGACCAGCGCGCAGGCGGCATGGGTATCAAGAGTGCCGCGTCCTTCCGATGGGGCGATTCCGAAAACGCGATGGATTACTGGTCTCAGACCATCTCCGATCGGCTACTCGCACTGCAGGGTCGTACCGCCGCCCAGACCTAGTTCATGGCGGACACGCCCTACCCTAAGAGTGGCCGTCGCGGCGGCGATAGCGGGTGCGCGATTCTGAATCAATTACCGCATGCCATCGTTGGTGTATAGCTGCCACCGGCAACCTGGCGTAAGTACTATTGGACCCTGACGGGAATCCGCACGTCGAATTCGGAGTTAATCGCGACGCCGTTCTTCATTGCCGGGAAAAAGCGCCATTGCTTGAGCGTCTCGAGCAGTATTTCGTTGAGCTCCGGATTGTTGGTGGGCGTCGTCAGTGAAACTTCACTCTGCCCATCGTAACTAACCGTGAAATGAGCGACAGCGACAGTCGAGATCAACTGCTCGCGCAAATCGTCGGGGATTTCCGGCTTCGGGGCAAAAACCGCCCGCGCCCCTCCGCTATCGCTACCTAGGCCGGACCCGCTTCCTGAGCCACTGCCGCCTGGAACTCCGCCCCCGCTCGACGATCCCTTCGCATTGGCCGCGGCGGGCGCGCTTGCTGCGGGCGCCTCTTCCTCCGTGCTCTTCGCCGTACCGTTGATCGATGGTGGAATCGGTTCAATTTTGGGTCTGGCTATGTGATGGATTCTCGGATGGTGCACAACCACCGGCCGTTCGACTCTGACTCGCGGATGTGGCTTGACCGGCACGCTTTTTGGCTTCGGCGCGGCTGGCGCAGCGGGACCGCCTTGCAAACCGCCCGTTGGCGGCAACTCAACAATTTGCACTTGCGTTGGCGCAAGCTCCGGAGCCGGCGGCGCAGTCCGCTCCAGCAGCAGTCCGAAGATGGTAAGCAACATCACCCACAGCAGGATTGCGCAGGGAATGATCCAGCTAAGCCGCGTCCATGGCTGCTCGATTGCGGCAGCCGGCATTGTATTCGCCTTGATCACACCCGCCTTTTGATCACTGGCGCTTCACGGCGATCACAAAATGCTCGACGCCGGCCCGCCGTGCCTGCAGCATCGCCTCGACTACAATTCCTTCGGGTGCTGCGCTATCGGCGTTGACCACTAGGCCCGGATCGGTGGCATCCAGCATCGGCTTCAACGTGAACGCCATCGTCGCAAGGTTCACTTGCGTCTTGTCTAGGTAGATCTGGCTATCCTTGGTGATCGTCATCGTCACCGGGTCCTTGTGCTCAAGGTTGGGAGCATCGCCCTGCGGCAAATTCACGGTGATCGAATTGAGGCTTTGCATCGAGAGCGACGCCAGCATAAAGGTCACCAGCAGAAAAAACATCACATCGATCATCGGGATGATTTCGATCCGTCCTCGGCGGTATTGCCGCGCTCGCCGGAGTTTCATCGCGCGCGCCCCTCCTTGATCGCGACGAGCGGGCTTTCCTCCTCTGCGCCGTTCTCTTCGTCGAGGCGGATATGATCGACCAGCCGTGAGCCGAGCCGTTCCATCCGATCCAGAGCATACGACTGCGTGCGCGCGAACAGATTGAAACCAAACAGCGCAAAGATCGCGATCAGCAGGCCCAGTGCCGTCGCGATCAACGCCTGCGCCACCCCGGCAGTCACCTGCGCAGGGGCCACAAGGCTCGACGCTCCGATCACCTTGAACGATTGCATCATGCCGGTGATCGTCCCAAGCAGTCCCATGAGCGGCGCGGCGGTCACTACCGTCTCAAGCACCCACAGTCCGCGCCCTAGCGCCTTTTCTATCGCCCCAGCCTCATCGCCTGCCCGTGACTCGACCCACCACGCCGGCTGATGGCGATTCAATGCAATCACATGGAAGAAACGCCGATAGCCATTTACCGCCGGCAGTCCTTTCAGTTGTTGCTCGAGGTCCTCCCACGCGAATTCGTAGGTCTCAACCAGTTCGACCAATCCGCGCGGCAGCCGCAGCATGCGCAGGTAGACCACGGCCCTGTCGAGCATTATTGCGATCGCCAGCGCACCCAGAAACAGCAGCGGGTAGACCATCGCGCCGCCGTATCTGACCGCGTCCCACGCTCCGGCTATTTCATTTGTAATCAATGCTATCCTTCTTCTTTAATGTCATCATAGTGGCATTGCCGCAGCTATTATTATTATCAGCCATAATCATCTGTGATAATGGTTCTCAATATCGCCAGTTCACCTTTCATTGTCAACTTTCACCTTCCGATCGTATCCCCGGATTCGTCTACCATATAGACGAGCCGAATGATTCGCCGGATTCGATTGCTCCGGCCTAATAGCTTCCGTTCCCTTTAGTGATTGCCGGCAGCGGCACTGTGATTCCGCCGTAGACCGTCCGCCGCGGCCCATAGCCAGGCGCAAATATCCCGACACCCGTGCCATTACGGAGTTCGTTGATATTATCGGTGGCGTTGACGAGCACCAC
>DATJUF010000269.1:0-13955 GCA_035502655.1 Binataceae bacterium (SeqCode) | reverse complement strand
CGGTAATCGGGGGAATGCTCGACCAGAGCACGGCCCCATAGCCGGGCCGCGAGTTCCGGAAACGCGATAGTACGGCCTTCCGGTTCAAGTATTAGATGAAGATTCGCAGGGATCAGCGATTGCGCCATTGCGGCGTAGATCGATCGCTCGTCGTGCGCATCATGATTACCGGGGATCATGACCACTGGCATCTTGGCACGATTGATCTGGCTCATCGCAAAGGCGAGGGCTTCCGCGCTGATTCGGCTTGAATCGAACAAGTCGCCCACAATTAGCAGCAGATCGGCGTTCCGCCGATTAGCGAGATCGATCACGCAACTGAATGCCCGGCGCACGGTTGCGCGAAAGCTATCGCCCTTCGGGCCTATGCCGAAAGTATCGCTTTCAAGATGAACATCCGAGGTATGAATCAAACTAAGCGGCCGGGGTGGTATATGCGACACAGTCATCTCCGTTCAGGTAGATGCTCAGGAGCCGGCTTATCCGCGGCGTCCCTACGTTCCAGCAAATCCTAGAGTAACCTTAGCAGGCCGGGGCGAAACTTCGGAAGGCTCGTTTCTACGCTATAATAGCTGCCATATGCGCGCGGTAGCATTAGCTTATCCGGGCAAGGCCGCGAGAATCAGAGGTAATCAACGTGATCGTCGTAATGAAGTCGCATGCTACGGAGGCCGAAATCCAAAACGTCGTGAAGGCGGTGGAGGCGCTTGCATATCATGCGCATGTGATTCACGGCGTCGAACGGACAGTGGTGGCATGCGTCGGCGAAGAGCGCGGCGAGGGCCATTCACTGGCTCATCTGGAGTCGGTAGGCGGGGTCGAGCGCGTAATGCCGGTATTACGATCGTTCAAGCTCGCGAGCCGCGAGGTGCGTCCGGAGGGCTCAAAGATCGCTGTAGGAGGTGTCTTGATTGGTGGCCAGCGGCTAACCGTAATGGCCGGACCGTGTGCGGTCGAAAGTCAGTGGCAGGTGGACGCCGCCGCTGCGGCAGTAAAGCAGGCTGGTGCGCATCTCCTGCGTGGCGGCGCATATAAGCCGAGGACGTCGCCCTATTCGTTCCAAGGGATGGAGAACGAGGGATTGATACTGCTCGAAGCAGCAGGACGGCGAGAGGGTTTGCCGGTAGTCACCGAAATCATGGACGCGCATGATATAGAGGAAGTGGCCGAGCATTCTGACCTGCTGCAGGTGGGTGCACGCAATGCGCAGAACTTTTCGCTGCTGCGGCGTCTAGGCAAAGTCAAAAAGCCGGTATTGCTCAAGCGCGGCATGTCCACCCGGCTCGAAGAATTCGTCATGGCAGCAGAATATATTCTGTCGGAAGGAAATTCCAACGTAATATTGTGCGAGCGCGGCATTCGCACGTTCGAGACCGCGACGCGCAATACACTCGACCTCAATGCAGTACCGCTGCTGAAGGAATGGACGCATTTGCCGGTGATTGTAGACCCGAGCCACGGTACGGGGATTTGGTCGCTGGTGGCGCCAATGGCTCTGGCGTCAATCGCGGCAGGAGCTGACGGGCTGATGATCGAGGTTCACCCAGATCCGGCATCAGCCTTATCGGACGGTCCGCAACAACTCAAGCCAAGCCGCTTTGCCGAATTGATGGAGGCTTTGAAGCCGCTGGCCGCGGCGGTCGGCCGCACACTATAGGTTGATGCTGTGGGATCAACCCAAGTATCGGAGAAGTGCTCGCAAGCTGATGCGTTCACGTTCTATTGGCATGGTATTGTACCACGCGTGAATAAGTATCGTAGGAAGCCAGCGGCGTTACGTCCTGGAGATACAGTTGGCGTAATCGCACCGGCCGCAGTGGTCGAGCGCGAGCATCTGGAGCAGGGTGTCAGCGTGTTGCGTGAGATGGGCTATCGCGTGAAAGTCTCGGCACACGCCCTGGATCGCGTGGGGATCCTAGCCGGGAGCGATTGTGATCGAGCCCACGAGGTAAATGCCTTTTTTTTCGACGATGAGGTCAAGGCGATTTTCGGCGCACGCGGTGGCTATGGATGTGGCCGGCTGCTACCGCTGATCGATTTTGCGGCGATCGCGCGGCATCCAAAGATCTTTGTGGGTTTCTCTGATGCGACGTTTATTCTTAATGCGCTGGTTGACAAGAGTGCCGCGATTGGTTTCCACGGCCCGATGGCCGCGATCGATTTCGCCCGTGGTTTGACGGAACGCTCGAGGATTCATCTGGAAACGTTGCTGACAAACACCGAAAGCGGCTTTGAACTGGAGGCGCGAGAAGTAATCCGGCCGGGAACTGCTGAAGGAGAGCTAATCGGCGGATGTTTGTCTGTGATAGTAGCGATGCTCGGTACGCCGTGGTCGCCTATTTTCGACGGGCGCATGCTTTTTTTGGAGGATACGGGCGAAAAGGCGTATAGAATTGACCGAATGCTGGTACATTTGCGCCAGGCCGGAGCTTTGGAACGGGTTGCCGGAATTGTTTTCGGCGCAATCCGGCCATTCGACGGGAGCGAGGCGGAGCGGCAACGGATTGCGGAATTTATCGGCGAAGCGACCGTCGGCCTGAGATGCCCGGTATTGAATGGAATCGAAGCAGGCCACGGGACTGAGAATCTAACATTACCGTTGGGCGTACGGGTGAGACTTGAGGGCGCGCAAGGGCGGGTGATTTTCACCGAGGCGGCGGTGAGCTGAAGCTGTGGCGGCTTACGTAAAGCGATGATGATGCGGTCGGTGTGACCAGTGAGAGGGGAGGACGGAGCTGTGGGGTGGCTTGAAGTTGAACAGGCTTTCGAGCGAGCGATTGAAAGTGCAGTAATTCCTGGCGCGGTGCTGGCCGTACGGCGTGGCGGCGATATCGCCTATGAGCGCGCGTTCGGTTTTCGCTCGATTGTGCCGGAGCGTTCGCCGATGCGGCTCGAAACGGTCTTCGACTTATCGTCGCTGACCAAGCCGCTTGCGACTACGATCACTGTGATGATGCTGGTGCGCGACAACAAGATTCGGCTGGACGATCGGGTCACGCGCTTTTTCCACAATTTTGGTACGCACGGCAAAGGCCCCGTGACCTTTCGGCATCTGCTGGCGCATTGTTCAGGACTTGCCGCCTGGCGGCCCTTTTACCAGCGAGTGGCCGAAATCGAACGCGGTGGCAAAGTCAATTTTATGGCCAGCCAAGGCGCCAAGGAGTTCGTTTACGAGGAAATCCATCGCGATAAGCCCGAGGCGCGAGCCGCTAGCAGGATGATCTACTCTGATTTGAATTTCATGCTGCTGGGCGAACTGGCCGAGCAAATCAGCGGAGTAGCCTTAAACCGCTTTTGCCGGGACAAAATTTTCCGCCCCCTGGGACTTCGTTCCACGGATTTTATTGATATTTCGCTGGTGCGGACGCGGCGGCTGGAGCCCGTCCCAGAGATGTTTGCGCCAACGTCGGTCTGCGCCCTGCGCAAGCGGATGCTGGTCGGCGAAGTCGACGACGAAAATGCCTTCGCGATGGGTGGCGTGGCGGGTCACGCTGGACTGTTTGCCTCGATCAAAGAGGTTGATCGCATCGTGCGCGAGCTACTCGAAGTCTACGCCGGCCGGTCAGATTTTTTGCCCAAGGCAATCGTCCATGACTTCTGGCAGCGCGACCAGACGCTTAAGGATTCAACCTGGGCGCTGGGATGGGACATGCCGCCGGCTGAACATTCTAGTTCCGGCCACCATTTCTCGGCGGCTGCGGTCGGCCATTTGGGCTTCACTGGCACCTCGGTCTGGATCGAGCCGGAAAAGCAGATCGCGATTACGCTGCTGGCTAACCGGGTCCATCCGCGCCGAGATAATCAGGCGATTCGCGACTTTCGCCCGAAAATTCATGACCTGATTATGGAAGCGCTAGGCGAAGCGGCGTGAGGCTGTCCGCCCGGCGATCGTGTGATCTTGTTGTATTACCATCGGCAATGACGACGGTGGCGGATCGTCATGGAGCATAAGCATGGGTCCAATAGGCCAGAACTTCGGTCTGGCGGCAGTTATGGCGAAGGCCGGCCCGCAGTATCGGCGGCTAAGGACCCGGTATGCGGGATGACCGTTGACCCAGAGTCTGCGCGATGGCGTCAAGATCATGCCGGTCACACCCACTATTTTTGCTCCGAAGGCTGCATGAAAAAGTTCGCCGCCGACCCGGCGCAATATTCTGCGTCCAAGCCATCTAAGATTCCAACCGCGCCACTGAATCACATTACTACCAGCAAGGAACAGCCGGGGTCTGGGCGCACTGCAGTTTACACCTGCCCGATGCATCCCCAGATACGTGCGCCCAAGCCGGGGCCCTGTCCGATCTGTGGAATGGCGCTGGAACTGGTAATCGATTCCGAGGCGCGGAAAGCGGGGCCCGCCGAATATATCTGCCCGATGGACCCGGATATCGTACAGGACCATCCGGGGACTTGTCCCAAGTGCGGAATGGCGCTTCAGGCGCGGCAGCTCGATTTAGCCGCTACCGGCGACGAGCCTAATCCTGAACTGACCGATATGACGCGGCGCTTCTGGTTCAGTACCGCGCTCGCCTTACCGGTGCTGATCCTCGCCATGTCGGACATGCTCCCAGGTGCACCGGTGGTGCACGCGCTCGGTGTGCGGACTGTCGTATGGATTGAACTGGTGCTGGCGTCCCCGGTTGTCTTTTGGGGAGCCAAGCCGTTTTTCGAGCGTGCGCTCACCTCAGTGGTGAATCGCAGCCTCAACATGTTTACGCTAATCGCGCTGGGGATCGGTATAGCCTACGGCTACAGCCTCGTCGCGGCGCTGTTACCCCAGATTTTCCCGCCCGGGCCGAACAATCAGATAGCACAGCCGCCGGTCTACTTCGAGGCCGCAGCGACAATAACGGCGTTAGTGCTGCTCGGCCAAATGCTTGAGTTGCGGGCGCGCACCAGCACAGCCAGTGCGATCAAGGAACTGCTGGGTCTGGCCCCCAGGACTGCACGGGTCGTGCGCGATGGCGCCGAGATTGATACTCCGCTTGAGCAAGTCCAGCCAGGTGATTTCCTGCGTGTTCGGCCCGGCGAAAAGGTGCCGGTTGACGGCGTGGTAATCGAGGGTGCGAGCGCGGTCGAAGAAGCGTTGCTTACCGGCGAGCCGATCCCGGTCGAAAAACATCCGGGCGATCGCGTGATTGGTGCAACCGTCAACGGTACCGGCAGCTTCGTGATGCGCACGGAGCGCGTCGGTAGTGAAACCGTGCTTGCCCAGATAGTCCGGATGGTTGCTGAGGCGCAGCGTAGCCGAGCGCCGATTCAGCGGATTGCCGACACCGTGTCGGGTTATTTCGTCCCAGCAGTGCTTGCGGCCGCGTTGGTGACTTTTCTCGCCTGGCTCTTTGCCGGGGGTGATCATGTGTTTGGACGCGCGATACTCGCGTCCGTTGCCGTCCTGATCATCGCCTGCCCGTGTGCGCTGGGCTTGGCTACGCCGATAGCGGTGATGGTTGCGACTGGCCGCGGCGCTACCAGCGGTGTGTTGATACGCAACGCGGAAGCGCTTGAACTGATGGAAAAGGCCGATACCCTGGTGGTCGATAAAACTGGCACGCTGACCGAAGGCAAGCCGCGAATGATTGCGGCTGAGCCGCTCGGCGAGTTCGATCGCCTGACGATGCTGCGCCTGGCGGCCAGCGTCGAGCGCTCCAGTGAGCACCCGCTTGCCAGCGCAATAGTTGCGGCTGCAGGCGCCGAGGGTCTGACGCTAGCTAAAGCCGCCGATTTCAGATCGTTCACCGGACGCGGTGTGAACGGGACCGTGGAAGGGTATGCTGTGACCGTCGGCAGCGACCGCATTCTGCCTGCTGACGCGAAGTTAGACGCGTTCGGAACAAGGGTCAGCGAGTTCCGCAGCCAGGGCGCAACTGTGATGTTCGTGACGATCAACGGTGGGACGGCGGGCCTGATTGCGGTTGCCGATCCGGTGCGTAAAAACACGCATGAAGCGCTGGCCGCTCTGCGCGACAAAGGCTTACACGTCGTGATGCTGACCGGCGATAATCGCGCCACAGCCGAAGCGGTTGCGCGCCAGCTAGGTATCGAGGAAGTCGAAGCTGAGGTAACACCAGTAGACAAGGCAGGAGTGGTGAAGCGCCTCCAATCCGAGGGCCACGTTGTCGCAATGGCGGGTGACGGGGTCAATGACGCGCCTGCGCTGGCGCAGGCAACGATCGGAATTGCCATGGGTACGGGCACTGACGTCGCGATGCAAAGCGCTGGAATAACGCTGGTCAAGGGCGACCTGATGGGTATCGCGCGGGCGCGGAACCTCAGCCGCGCGGCGATGAGAAATATCCGGCAAAACCTCTTTTTCGCTTTTATCTACAACTCGCTCGGAGTGCCGATTGCGGCTGGGGTGTTGTATCCATTGCTGGGGTTGATGCTCAATCCGATGATCGCGAGCGCCGCAATGAGTCTCAGTTCGCTATCGGTAGTCGGTAATGCGCTGCGCTTGCGTAAAGCTGAGTTATAGCCACGAGTGCGCGAATCGTGGCCAGCAACCTGCTAAAAGATAGTGGCTGAGGTTGTGTGGGGAGGGCGCCGATGCAAGCCGAGACCGCTGCAAATTCCGCCGAGCGCATTGCGCGGATTCCAACACATGTCAGCCATGTTCACTTGCTTGGCATCGCAGGTTCGGCGATGGCGGCGCTGGCCGGGATGCTGGTGGAGCGTGGCATTCGCGTCACCGGTTCGGATAGCCAGCTTTATGAGCCAGCGGCATCGCAACTGGCGCGCCTGCAAATCGGTGTCGCTCAGCCTTATAGCGCGTCGAATCTACGGCCACCGCCCGACCTGGCAATCGTAGGGAATGTTGTCACGGGTGCGAATCCCGAGGCGCAGGCGCTACTCGCCTCGCAGATTCCGTACGTCTCGATGCCGGAAGCGCTCCGCCACTTTTTCCTGCGCGATCGGCGCGTGCTGATGGTCGCGGGGACGCACGGCAAGACCACTTCGACCGCGATGATGGCGCACGTGCTCGAGGCGGCGGGCCGCGACCCCTCGATGCTGGTTGGCGGAGTGGCGATTGATCATGATTCCAATTACCGGCTGGGTGCTGGCCGTGATTTCGTGATCGAGGGTGACGAGTACGACACAGCCTTTTTCGACAAAGGGCCTAAGTTTCTTCATTACGGGGCCTGCGGCACCATTATCACCGCGGTTGAGTTTGATCATGCCGATATCTACCGCAATCTCAATCACGTCAAGGCGTCATTTCGTACATTGGCAGCGCAGATGGATGCGTCATGCCTGATGGTAGTGTCGGCGGATTTTCCGCACGCCCTGGACGCCACCTCGAAGACGCGTGCGAAGCGCCTGAGCTTCGGACTCACCGGCGGTGAGTATCGCGCGACTGACATCGTTATTGACGCGGCTGGTGCACACTTCGCTATCGATCGCGGGACGGAGCGAATCGCAGGTCATCTGAACCTGCCGATTAGTGGCCGGATGAACGTCGCCAACGCGCTCGGTGTATGGCTGCTGCTAAAGGAATTTGGCTTGAGCGACGAGGCACTGGCCCGAGGTCTTGAATCCTTTCCTGGCGTGAAGCGAAGGCAGGAGATTGCCGGCGAAGCCGCGGGCGTGACGGTGATCGACGATTTCGCCCACCATCCGACGGCCATTCGCGCTACGCTTGAAGCGATTGCGGAACGCTACGCCGGCCGGCGGCTGCTTGCGGCCTTCGAGCCGCGCTCGAACAGCGCACGGCGGGCGGTCTTTCAAGATGATTTTGCAAGCGCCTTCGACCGCGCTAACCGCGTTTACCTGGCGCCAGTCTATTTCAAAGAAAATGATCCAATTCCGATTGACGAGCGGCTTGATGTCGCCAGGCTCGTACGGACGATTGAGGCACGTGGTCCAGTTGCGGCCGAAGCTGAATCGACCGCGTCGATGGCCAACCAAATTGCCGCCGACGCCCGTTCCGGTGATGTGATCGTCTGTATGTCGAATGGTCCCTTTGACTCTTTGCCGGTCCGCCTCGTCGAAGCCTTGCACGCCCGGCAGTGAGATTTACCCCAATTGATGAAGCGGCTGCCCGATCATTCATGCGTGGGCGAAGTGGCGCAGGATGTCGTCAAGGTCCGCTTGCCCGATCGACGGGCGAATGAGTTCCGCATCTGCGAGTTGCACGGCAGTCGCAGTTTGGCAAAAAGCGGCGATGTGCATCCCGGCGGTGCGCGCCGCAGTAACGCCCGCAACCGTATCTTCGAACACCAGGCATTCGTCGGCGGTGATCGAAGGATGCGGGCGAAGGATGAAGCCCAGGCGGCCGAGTGCGGCGAGAAAACCGTCAGGCGCAGGCTTGCCGTGAGGGACATCTTCGGCGGCAATCACGTCGAGAAATAATTCACGTAGCCCGGAGCTGCCCAGAATCGCCTGGGCCTCGTGCCGGAGTGTGCCGGTCACGAGCATCAGCGGGAAGCGCGCGGCGCATTGGCGGACGAACTCCGCCGCGCCCGGATAAATCACGTCGCGAACAGCAATCATACTGCTGTAGATCGAGGCCTTTTGATCGATCAACTGCTTGATGACCGCGTCATTAACGGTACGGCCAGCCTCCCGCAGCATCGTTTCGAAGCATCCGCGATCGTCATAACCGATTAGTTGTTCGCTGTAGTGCTTGAGCGTCAATTCGATTGCCTGGCCGCGTAGTACCTGAGCGAAGGCGTCGTAGTGAAGTGGTTCAGTGTCGGCGATAGTGCCGTCGAGATCGAAGATAATCGCGCGAATCATGATCTGTAGGCAAAACTAGGTGAGAGCAGTATTTTCACAAGGCACGCGATCAAGCGCCTGGAGAAATCATATTGTGCGGGCGAGAAGCGGGATGATCGCGCTTTGCGCGGGTGCCGCGCTGACCTCTGCGCGGCCCTGGGCGATCGTCATGTCGAGTTCGCTGCGGATGCCGAAGCGTCCCGGCAAATAGATGCCAGGCTCGACCGAAAAGCAGGTGTTTTCGATCAAGCTCCGAGAATCGCTGGTTTCGAGTGAATCCAGATTGGCGCCAGTGCCGTGAACCTCGCGGCCAATCGAGTGACCGGTACGATGCACGAACTGATCGCCATAGCCAGCCGCTTCGATAATACTGCGCGCCGCGCGATCGGCTTCCGCGCCAGTGACTGATTGGCCTTCGGTGACGCGGCGCTGAATCAGCGCGACAGCCGCGTCACGCGCCTGCGCGACGATCGCAAAGACCTGGGCATAAGCCTTTGGCACGGTCTCGCCGATGTAGCCGATCCAAGTGAGGTCGCCATAAATCGCGTCGTCGCCGGTTTCCTTTGCAAACAGATCGATTAAAACAAGGCCGCCGATGCGGATCGGCGTATCGTGTTCTTCGCTGTTGCCGAAATGCGGATTGGCGGCATTGGCGTTGACCGCTACGATTGGCGGCTCGTCAGTGCGCATCCCATGGGACGCGATCTGATCGAGCACGAAGTGCTGGACAATCGCCTCGCTGCACCTTTGATCGCTGCGAATCCGCCGCGCAATTTCGGCGAACGCCTCAAGCACGATGGTCCGCAAGGCCGCGGCGGCGCGGCGATGACCGTCGAGTTGATCTGGCGTCAGGGTGGCCTCGAAAAGCTGGATCAAGTCGGCAGCGGTGACTACTTCGACGCCAAGCGAGCGCACCAACTCGACAGTTCCGCCATCGACGCGGGAAACGTAAGGAATCGCGCAGTTAGGCGAATAGTTCATCGCGATCCGGCGGCGGCCTTTGAGCAGGTTAGCCAGCGCATTAATCATTTCACGTTCGGATCGGTAGACGATACGGTCCGGAAATGGGAGTGCGTCTAACCGATTAGCCTCGACCGCCGATACGAGCGCAACTGGCGTACCTTCCGATGGAATCAGGCAGAACCATCGGCGGGTGGTGAGTCCATGTTCTGGGATACCGAGGATCCGATAGGCGAGCGGATCGCTCAGGCGGAAATCATAGAAGAGCCAGCCGTCAAGAGAGGCGCTGCGCAGTGCACGCGCGATAGCGTCGAAACGATCCATCAAGCCTCGACGGGCTTGAGCGCCGCTTTGAAACGCTCGCCCCATACGTGGACGCTCACAGCTTCGATCCTCACCATGGGATTGCTCTCGAAGGACAGCGTCATGGTCCGGTACTGGGGATATTTGTCGCGCAGGTTACGCAGCGCCAGCAGATATTCGCTGGTGTCTTCGACTTGCGCGGCTTCACCGTGGACGAGCACGTATGCTAACGCGTTCCATTGTTCTTCGTAATGATCGATTAGCAGCGCGACCTGTGGATTTACCTGAATATTGCGCATCCGTTTGAGGCCGCGGGCGGTTAGCCGCTTGGGCTTTTGATCGATCACGAAATAGAATCGATCGTCCTCGTCGAACCAGAAACAGAGGGGGATATTGTGGGGTACACCCGACCGATCGGAAGTTGCGAGGCGGCCAATGCGGGCGAGCCGAAGAAATTCTCGCACACGCTTGTCGGTCAGCGGTTCAATTCTAGCCATCGCGCTTAGCTTTTCCTCTTGGCGTTCCTCGCCCAACTTAGCGCTCCTCGCCGAAGAGGAAAATCGATAATGCCAGCGTGGCAAAGACCAGATTTGGAGTCCATGCGGCAGCCATTGGCGGAATAATCGCCGAGCGTCCGAGCGACGACGTCAGGCCGAAGGCCAGCCAGTAGCCGAAGCCGATCGCGATTGCGAGACCGAAACTGCGGCCGAGGGAGACGTTTCGTGGCAATGGATCGAGGCTCAGCGCCAGACCTAAAGCAACCATAATCACGCATGACAGCGGCATGGCATATTTAAGGTCGCGATCCACCAGGTAGCCGCCGGGGTCGAGGCCTTTGCGCCGCAGCGTATCGATATAATGGTCGAGCTCCCACAAGCTGAACTCTTCAGGATCGAGCCGTAACAGGCTAAGATCGGCAGGCTTGAGCGAGCGCCCGAACAACTCCGCCCGATCGGCGGATGGAATATCGCCGGCCATCGTTACCGTGTCTTTGCTTCCGCCGCTGAGCCGATAGGTAATGGAGTCGTACGGCACCCATGCCTGACCGTTCCATTTAGCGCTCCGCGCATGAACGATGTCGTGTAATGCGTAGTCTCGGCCAATCCGGTAAAGGGTGATGCCGAGCAAAGTTTTGTCTAAGGCATCGTAGCGGTTAGCCGAGAGAAATCCATTGCGTACGCGGATCCAGATGCGCGTATTATCGAAGACTCCTTTTAGTTCGCGTTTCTTGAGTTCGACCTCATATAGATATCGAGCCTGACGGGTCGAGAGTGGAACAACAGTTTCGCTGAGCGCGAAATCGAACATCGAGACTAGCAGGGCGACTACCAAGACCGGAATGGTCATTTCCAGCCGGCTTATGCCGAGTTGCTGGCAGGCCAGGACCTCGCCGCTGCGATTAAGCAAGGCAAAACCCAGGAGTACGCCGGCGAGGCAGGCGACTGGCAGCAGTTGCGAAACGATCAGAGGAATCTTGAGAGTGAAGTATTCAAGACCGAGCACGCCGAAGCCGCCGTAATGGACCAGGTCGTTGAAGCGATCGAATACGTCACCGAGCAGGTAGGCGATCGTGAAGACGCATAGACAGACCACGAAAGGCCCGAAAAATTGGGCGCCAAGAAACCGATCCATGGTCGGCGACAGGCGCGGGCGCAACGTCATGCCGCGGCCTCCTTGCGGCGGCCAAAGCGCTCCGCCAGATCCCATATGAAGTCGCCGGGACCGCGGCCTTCGTCACCACGATCGGCGGCCGCCCGCCGGAACAGCCAGATTGCCAGCACGGCGAATACGAAGTCGGGGATGCTCATTGCAATAAACGGATCGAGGCGTCCACGGTCGGCCAAGCCCTCACCAGCACGCATCAGCGAATAGTAAGCGAAAAAGAGCGCGATTGCGACGCCGAAGCGCTCCGACTGCCCACCGCGCGCTGGTTTGAGTCCCAGGGGAATGCCAATCAGCGCGAACAGCACCGTGGTGACTGGCAGCGTGAACTTGCTTGCCATCTCGGTTTCGGCCAAAAGGTCAGGTGTGCCATCCGCGCGCGCCTGGGCGATCGCGGCGCGCAGCTGGCTGTAGCTCATCTCCTCCGGATCGCGGTCAGCGATCCCCAGTTCGTCCTCAGGATGCACGCTCAAGTCGTAGATGCGGAAGCTGGTGACGTGAGAGGTGTTGTCCGCGTTCTCGACCCCAAAGATCGATCCTTTGAAGAGCCTGAGGGTAATCGATTTGTTGGCTTGGTCGGGAATGATTACCCCGCTGCGCGCTATAATCGTATTCTGCTGGCCGGGATCGCGCGTATCCGAAATCAGCACGCCATGCAGAGTCTCATCGGTTGGCGAGATATGGTCTACGTAAAGCACGATGCCGGGAAAATTGCGGCTGAAGATTTTTTCCTTTAAGCCGGCCGTGGAGCGCGTCTGTGTCAGCTCGAATAAGCGCTCGCGAAGGTTGGAGTTGGCCCATGGACGGACCGAGAAGGCCAGCCAGCTCGAAAGCGCCCATACCACTATCGCTACCCCGAGGACCGGTACGCTCAAGCGATAGAGGCTGATACCACAGGCGCGTGCGGCGATGATCTCGCGGTCACCCGACATCCGGCCGAAGCCCATCAGGACTCCCAGCAACAAGGCCATCGGGAAGGTCAGCTCAAGAAAGGCTGGCATGATGTAGCCGATCAAGCTCGCGACATCGCCCAGCGAAACGCCGTGATTGACCACCATCTCGGTGAGCTTTAACAAGCGGCCAGTGACCAGGGCGAAAGTCAGGAGCAGGACGCCAAGCGCCAGCGGCGCGACGACTTCGTAGCCGATATAGCGATCGAGAATAGTTACCCGCGGCATTCGCATTTAATACGGCGCAGCATCCCGGCGGTTCCTAAGCCGGCGCTGGTCCAGTCTAAAGGCCGTGTAGTGAAAATAAAACTTCTATCGAACAAGATGAATTACCCCCATACGTGAACATGCAATAGAGTCTTTCAGAGATGCTTAGCCGACTGAGGCGACGGGTCTTGGGGGTGATGAGTTTATGGGGATTTCGAGTGTTGTAACCGCGCTCAAGTAGTTGCGTAAATCATCAACGATCAGTAGAGGCGTGTACAAGCACGACTAAGTTAAACAGCTCATCCCTTATTGAGCATAAATAGCCCATTGCGGGTGGAGGAGCAGTGCGAATGAAATTCAGCACAGGTATCGGAGTGGCTTCTACTTTGACGCTCGCCTTAGCGGGTGCGAGTCAGGCTTACGCAAAAGCATCGGCCCCATCGGGAAATCTTAACCTGCGCATTGACGGCTACGAGGTGCTTGCCCCTACCGTCAATTCACCGGCGCAATATACCGTTACTGGGCTCGGACAAGTGATCGGTAACTCGAGCGGCACGCTTGATGGCGTTTTGACCTACACGCTGGTGGATGTGTCCGCGGCGACCCAGGATACTTGCAGCGATACCGTCTCAGGCACGATCACTCCACCAACGGGTAATTTCTCGCAAGCGGGTGGGAGCTTCACCGCCAGCTTGACGCTCACGGAAACCTCGGGCGGCGGCGAGTGCGAGAGCTCGACCATCGCTTTGTTGTGTAACCGGACGCTGCTACACCACGATTTCGTCGATGACTTGAACGCCGGGACTTACCACTGTATTGCCACCAGCGTCACGCCCAACGACAGCAGCCCTATTCCGGCCTCACTGACCGTGAGAATTGGCAGCGTTGAGGGGGCTAACGCGCCGAACGACTAAAAAATCAAGACCCATAAAACCGGTAGTGGTCCTTTTTCAAGGACCACTACCAAAAAACCGCCACTCGACCATGGAACGCCGACGGCGGTCTATTTTTATCCTTGTCGTAATGCTCTCCGCGGCAGGTTAAGATTAGCGGCGTTCACTTGGTGCTAGTGCGATGCGGAAGCCATTTCGTCCACGGCCGCGGCGGCCTTCACCCGGGACCGATAACCCCTGGAAGCCCGCGCCAGGTGGCCGGATTAAC
>DATJUF010000268.1:0-15592 GCA_035502655.1 Binataceae bacterium (SeqCode) | reverse complement strand
ACCGATCCCGACGGCGCCGCGGCAAAGACCCTGATGAAGTACATCAAGAATCCGTATTACGTTGGCGATCAGCCGGGGCTGACGCAAAGCCTTGGATGGGCCGGTGCGTGGGCGACTGAACCAAGCGTCTATGCGGTCGTGGCGCGAAACGCAAATGACATCGCGCAGGCGGTGAACTTCGCGCGCGAAAATGAATTGCGCCTGGTGGTCAAGGGCGGCGGCCATAGTTACCAGGGGACTTCCAACGCGCCCGATTCGCTCCTGATCTGGACGCGCCACATGCACGATATCGAGATGCACGACGCATTCGTTCCGCACGGATGTGAAGGCATGATGAAGCCGCATCCGGCGGTGACGTTCGGGGCCGGCACGATCGGAATGCAAGCCTACGATGCGGTCACAACGAAGAACGGCAGATACGTTCAGGGTGGTGGATGCACGACAGTATGCCTCGGGGGCCTGATTCAAAGTGGCGGCTTCGGCAGCTTCTCGAAACACTACGGCACGGCGGCGGCGAGCCTGCTCGAAGCTGAAGTCGTCACTGCCGACGGGCAGATTCGGACCGCGAATGCGTGCACTAATCCCGATCTGTTCTGGGCGCTGAAAGGCGGCGGAGGTGGAACTTTCGGGGTGGTAAGTAAAATGACACTACGTACTCACGATCTTCCCGAGTTCTTCGCTACCGTGAGTTTCAAAATCAAAGCGGCGTCTGACGATGCGTATCGGCGCCTGATCCGCCAGTTCGTGAGCTTCTACCAGGACCATCTATTTAACGACCATTGGGGAGAGCAGGCGCACATCAACCCGGACAACACGCTGGCAATCAGAATGTTGTCCTGCGGATTGGACCAGGACCAGCCAAAGAAGATCTGGCAGCCTTTTCTCGACTGGGTGGCGGCTTCGCCGCTCGGCTATGTACATGAAGAACGGATAATCATCGGCAATATCCCGGCGCGACACTTCTGGGACGTAGCATGGTGGAAAAGGGATTGGCCGGAAATCGCTTTCCCTCGTAACGGCAATCCCTGGCACGCGCTGCTTGACGACGTTCTCGTAGACGTGATGTCCCAGCCGGCTTTAGACTTCGACAATCGCCCTGGCGCGGACCAGGATAACGCGTGGTGGAAGGGGAACACTGGAGAGGTCAGCATTTTCTGGTGGGGATACGAATCGCTCTGGCTGCCGCAGTCGCTGCTCGCCGCCGACGGGCAGGAGCGGCTCGCCGATGCGCTATTCGCCGCATCGCGGCATTTCGCCATGGAACTGCATTTCAACAAGGGACTCGCAGGAGCGCCGCCTGAGGCAATCGCGCTCGCGAAAGAGACCGCGACCAATCCCGCGCTGCTCGACGCCTTCGCGCTGATGATCGTGGGCGATGGGCAAGCCCCCGCATATCCCGGAATTCCCGGATATGAGCCTGATACCGCGAAAGCACGCCAGGCCGCGGCGCGCATCGATCAATGCGTCAATCAACTGCGCGCGCTGGTTCCCGACGGCGGAGCGTATGTAAGCGAGAGCAATTATTTCCAGAAGGACTGGCAGCAAGCCTACTGGGGCAGCAATTATTCGCGACTTGCCGCGATCAAGAAAAAATACGATCCCAATGGGCTGTTCTTCGTGCATAACGGAGTTGGCTCGGAACAGTGGAGCATCGACGGCTTTACGAAGTTGTAAGCGCGCCGACTACGACTAGCCGCTGCGATGGCTGCGGCCGAAGTGGCCCGCTGCGATACCTCGGCTATGGTTGCGCGGATCGAATTCCGAATGATTGCCTTCTTTGGCTAGATCAGGAGCCTCCGAGTGTATGCCGCCGCCATTGAGTACACGGTTCTTGACTGCAAGAGGCTCAGATTCTGGGCTGACAGGCTGAGGATCATGACCGCTCTCCTGTGGCTGAATCGAGCTCATGGGACTCAGCGGCGGTTCACTCGGCTGGGAAACCGATTTGGCGGGCTTTTCGATCTCGTGGCCATTTTTGTCGAAACCGGTAGCGATGACGGTTACACGGATTTCGTCGGAGAGCTTTTCATCTATGACGGCCCCGAAAATGATATTGGCATCTTCGTGCGCTTCTTCGCGCACCAGGCTGGCGACCTCGTTAACGTCGTAAAGCGAGATGTCAGCGCCGCCGCTGACGTTGATCAGCAGGCCGCGGGCGCCTTTGATCGAAGTATTTTCAAGCAGTGGACTGGAGATGGCCCGTTCCGCAGCCTCGAGTGCCCGGTTGTCACCCGAAGCGCGTGCGATGCCCATCATCGCGATTCCCATGTTAGCCATGATTGAACGCACGTCGGCGAAATCGAGATTGATTAGCCCGGGGATGGTTACCAGTTCGGAGATGCCGCGCACTGCTTGTAGAAGAACATCGTCGGCTTTCTGGAAAGCATCTTTAAGAGTAGTGGTGCGATTCGCGATCGACAGGAGGCGATCGTTGGGAATCGTAATGAGCGTGTCGACGGCATCCTTCAATTGCGACAGGCCCTCATTGGCCTGAGTCATGCGCCTGCGCCCTTCGAACTGGAACGGCTTGGTTACAACAGCGACTGTCAGCGCGCCGCTGTCGCGGGCAATCTGTGCGATTACCGGTGCGGAACCGGTTCCCGTTCCTCCACCCATGCCCGCGGTGACGAAGACCATTTCGGCGCCGGCCAACACTTCCTGGAGGCGTTCGGCATCCTCGAATGCCGCCTTGCGCCCGATTTCAGGAATGCCTCCGGTACCGCGCCCGCGCGTCAGCGTCTGGCCGATTTGGAGCTGGATTGGAGCATTATTCTTTTGCAAAGCCTGCGCGTCGGTATTCACCGAGATGAAATCAATACTGCCCAAGCCCGATGCGATCATGTGATCAATGGCATTGCCGCCGCAGCCGCCGGCCCCGATAACTTTTATTCGTGCCCCTGGATCGTTGCTTCCGTTTATCTCGACCATAACCTGCCTCAGCCGCCTTGCCCATCAGGCGGCTACCTTTCACTTTTGTGCCGGTGAAGGTTATCACTCAACGCTGGTGAGTGAATTCTCACTAAACCCGCCAAGCCAAGCGGCTTTCTCCTGACCCCAATTAAAGGCCAACGACCAAACTGGAATCAGAAGATTTTGACGAGAGGACAGCCCTGCCAGAGAATTCTTACAATCAGGCAATATCACGGTCTAGCGCTTGTCATGCTCAGGTGCTCACAACTATCAACAATCAGCTTTTTTGCGTAGCAATTTCATGAGCAAAACCAATGAGATCAATAATTCCAAGCATGTGGATTGGACGGTTTCCTGAAGCATGCGGATGCGATCCTCGGCGGTGCGCAACGAGGGCGGGAAAACAGGTCCGAATTACAACGCGGGATCGGTCCATGAAGCCGCGCCCAGGCGAAATCCAATCACATTCTTCACCGCATGATTTCCCGGTTCTTGCCCTCGCTGAGAGTCATCGTAATCCAGCAGTTGCCGCCTTGGCGGCGCTCAAAGGTGGCCTGAATCGGGTGGTAGCGGATGGCCCCCGATGGTCAGGCCACTCGCGAGTTTCGCGACCGCGATCACGCCCGGGTTGCCGTGCGCGCGAACCCGGTAAGTGCGGGAAAGCCCCTGCGCCGGATGCTCGAGAAAGCGCCCCGCGCGGGCAGTACTGACCTAAAGGTCAAGCGCGCCAGATGAAAAATACCTGTTCCCCGCTACGTTCTCTTACGAACGGCAGGTCACGCCTAGCTGTTTTCATCTTATCCTCGCCTTCCTTCGGCCCAATTGACCTTTAGTTCAACGGCAGGCTAGCGCCCTCGGCTGCTCTCTTTACCTCGCCTTCGCCCCAACCGTTAGGCGTGCATTGAATCCGCGACACAGACTGCCGACGAAGACATGCGTGGTTCAATAGCGGAACTTGCTTACTCCCGGTGTGACGGGTCGTTATAGCAGGTGTTCGATGAAGAATCTCGTCATTACGTACAGTTAAGACTGAACTGATCGCATTACGGTCGGCAAAGACTTAACTAATGCTACTAGACTAAGTTAGCACAGATTTAGTAAAATCTGACGCGCAAAGAAAGTATTTGCTAAAAATAATTTTGAATTGAATGAGATCGCATGACTTCAACGCGTAAGTTCCGAGTTGAATCAAACCTCGTTCTGCGCGGGTCCGTGGCAGGGCCCGTCTCGCCACAGCTCTCGCTGGATCGGGTCCTTGAATTAAACCGTCAGCCAGCGGCACTCCGGCTAGCGAATTCGATCGCGAGTTGGGAGAAGTTTGCGCCCGCAGTGGCATCGCAGGGACTCGAAGGCTTCAGCCAGCGCGAGACTTACGCGCTAGTCGATTATCTGATCCGCTATCTGCGCACTGGCGATCCTACCTGGCGCGATCTGTACGTTGGCGAACGCCTCAAACAGCTTTACCTGCCTAAGAGCACCAAAGAGGAGGATCTCGAGCACCGGAGGAGAGTCATGGCGCTGGACCGGCGAAACCTGCTCGAACTGTTGAACCCTCAACTAGAGGGCCAAGGCCGCCAACAACTCGCCGCAGTCGTCGACGGCATCACGGCGATCATGACCGCGCCTGACGGCAAAGAAGTGCGCATCTTGCTGGTGGGAGACTGTCTCTTTCTGGACATACTCGCGTTTCTCGCCACTGGCTTGCGGGAAGATGGTATCGCTGCACGAACCACCTTTGCCACCAGCAAAAACCCTCTTCTACTGCGCGAGACTCTGCGCAAGCTTAAGAACGAAAATTTTGCCTTGATCTTTTACAGCCCGTATACCTATGAATTCGACTTGCTGCTTGCGCAGACTCATTATCTGCGCTCTACGAAGCTTCGCGGCCTTCGGAAGATAGCTGTGAAAGCCCACGAGGAGACCGCGTACAATCTTGGACTGCTGAGAGAGATGTTCGAGTGCCCTATCATCGTTCACAACACAGCAAATGTTCGCCGCCACGATAGTTCGTTTGGCTCACGCGTGCGCAATGTTTTAACGTATTTATTCCGGCAGCTCGTCGCACGTCACGCTAATGCGCTACTTGAAAGCACGCTTAAGGAGCTCAACCGCAGCTTCGCTCGTCCCGTTCTTCTGATCGACGAGCGGCCACTTCTCTCCGAACACGGCGACCTGGGCCTAGGCGCCAAATTCTACGACTCGGATCTTCAGCACCCAGCTGTTTTCGGGAAGATGATCGCGCCTGTTTACCGGGATGTGATCGGCAGTGCGGCCTATCTTTTCGGCAGAAAGGTCATCGTCACCGATCTCGACCACACCCTATGGACGGGATTAATCGGAGAGGGTGCAGTCGAACACGATCACAGCCGGCAAAAAACTCTCAAACTACTACAGCGCAAAGGCATCCTGCTGGCGATTGCCTCCAAGAATGATCCGCGCAAGGTCAAGTGGGATGGCGGTTTGCTTAACGCCGAGGATTTTGTTGCCGCCCAGATCAACTGGGATCCGAAGCCCGGCAATCTGGAGCGGATTGCGGCCGAGCTTAATCTCAAGCTCAAGGACTTTGTCTTCATTGACGACCGGCCTGACGAACGTGAAATGGTGCGGCTAGCGATGCCTCAAGTACTTACGCTCGATCCTGCCTCTGCACGGACATGGCATATGCTCGAATGGTGGGCCGCCTCGATACCCGATCAGGCCGAAGGTGATCGCACTCAGATCTATCGTGAGCGGCGGCAACGCCAACAGTTTCTTGAGGGCGTCATCGAGCGCGAAGCTCCCGAAGCCCTTCTCGCGAACCTCAATTTGCGCCTGAAAATTCGTAACGCCAATCCGGCCGACCTCACGCGTGCCGCCGAGTTGATTAATCGCACCAACCAATTCAACGTCTGCAACAGCCGCACCAATCGCCAGGAAATGGCTGGATGGAGTAGTTCCGGCCGGCACCGAATCATCCTTGGCGAAGCTGCAGACAAGTTCGGTGCAATGGGAATCGTCTCGGTGATAGTCGTCGAACTTGGCGCCGAGGGTCTCGAAGTCTTAGTTTGGGTCCTGAGTTGCCGTGTCTTCGGCTTTGGGATGGAAACCGCGATGCTGAATTATCTTAAGCACCTCGCCGTTTTCCAAGGCCAGCGACGGATAATCGGCCGAATAATCGAAACTCCTTTCAATGAGCCTTGCCGCGGTGTTTACCGTGAGAATGGTTTCTTGTGGAAGGCAGAAGCGTGGGAATTTGAGGATGAATCTACGATCGCAGATCCCGCCTGGCTCGCGGTCTCAGTTGACTACCTTGAATTTGCTACTCGCGCAGGCGAGCAGGCGCTGAAGACTGCCTAGCCCCCGCTATTTCAAGACAGTCCTTAAAAAAAATAATTCGGGATAAGTTTAGGTAGGCGGGAGGGGGAGACTTCGGCGACGGTGGAGGGCGGAAGATCGCTGAGCTCGAAGGACCCGTAGCCGATACGAATCAAGCGCGTTACCTGCAATCCCAGATGTTCGAGGATTATCTTGATTTCCCGGTTCTTGCCCTCGCTGAGAGTCATCGTAATCCAGCAGTTGCCGCCCTGGCGGCGCTCAAAGGTGGCCTGAATCGGGCGGTAGCGGATGCCCCCGATGGTCAGGCCACTCGCGAGTTTCGCCACCGCGATCGCACCAGGATTGCCGTGCGCGCGAACCCGGTAAGTGCGGGAAAGCCCCTGCGCCGGATGCTCGAAAAAGCGCGCCAGCCCGCCGTCGTTGGTCAGCAGCAACAGGCCTTCAGTGTTGATATCGAGGCGCCCGACCGAGATCAGGCGAGGCAAATCTCTGGGCAGATTCGCAAAGACGGTCGGGCGGCCCTCGGGATCGTAAGCTGTCGTCACGAGTCCGGCGGGCTTGTGATAGCGCCAGAGCCGCGAGCGCTCAGGCGCCGCGATGATTTTGCCGTCGACCATCAGGAGGTCATCGGCGCCGGCCAGCGTAGCGGGATGGGTAACGGCTGAACCGTTGAGTGTCACGCGGCCGGCCGCGATTAGCCTCTCGGATTCTCGCCGCGAGGCAACACCTGCACGGGCCATGAATTTTGCGATTCGTTCCTTGCGCGGATGTTGCTCTCCCTCCTGAGATAACGCCTTATCCAAGGACTTGCCGGGCTGGCTTTGCGGCTGCGTCGACATGGTTCTCTATTTTTCACGACAACGCGGCTGTTGGCTAATCTGTCCAGGAAGGTGTCATCCAAGACTGAGTTTCAGGAGAATCTGAAACGATGAATTATCGTAAGAGGTTCATGGTCGAACCTGGCGCAAAGGTTCGGCTGGGCAAGATCGATCCCGCGTTCAAGGACAAGCATGAGTCGAAGAGCAGTGCGGCGCGGGAGATTGATAAGCATGGCGAGCGTATGGCCAAAGCGCAGTATCTGCTTTATGCGGATGGACAGCGCTCGCTGCTGGTCGTATTGCAGGCGATGGACGCTGGGGGAAAGGACGGCGTGGTGCGCCACGTCTTCAGCGCGATAAATCCGCAGGGGACGTCGGTAGTCGCTTTCAAGCAGCCGAGCCAACTGGAGGCCGCGCATGACTTCCTGTGGCGTGCCCACAAGCGCACGCCCGGGAAAGGCGAAATCGTAATCTTCAACCGATCATATTATGAAGACGTGCTGGTTGTCCGAGTACACAAGCTGACGCCAAAAGCGGTTTGGTCGAAGCGCTATGAGCTGATCAACGACTTCGAGCAGACGCTAACTGAAAGCGGCACACGGATCGTCAAGTTCTATCTCCATATCAGCCTCGCAGAGCAGCTCAAGCGCTTCGAGCAGCGGCTCGATGACCCGCTGCGGCATTGGAAAATCAGCGATGCGGACTACTCAGAGCGTAAGTTGTGGCCGGCTTATATCGAGGCTTACGAGGAAGCAATGGAAAAGACGAGTACCAGACACGCTCCATGGCATGTGATCCCGTCGAACCATAAATGGTTTCGCAACCTGGCTATCTCGGAGATTCTCAACGAGACACTCGATGAGATGGAACTTAAGCTGCCGCCAACGCGGGTGGATATTGAGGATATTCGGCGAAAATATCACGTGGCGGCGCGAGAGGCCGAGCGAAAATAGATTGAGCAGCGGGGGTGTGGCGGTGGATAGCTGTTTAGAGCCTTTAGAGTCTCACGCCCGATGCAGGGTCGAAGGGCCGACTCGCGCGTAGACTCGCAGCCACACGCGGTTGCAAGCAAATCTTGCCGCTAGTGAAGGCTATGCCCATGCGCCGAATAGCGAGCCGGCGAAAGCCGTCAGTCCCATCGCGAAGGCGCCCCACAACAGCACGCGGATCGCGCCGACAGCCACCCGCGCACCACCTGCCTGGGCAGCCAACCCGCCGAGGACGGCCAGGAAGAGCAGCGAAACTCCAGCGACGAAGGCGACGAGATTCGTATATGGAACGACCACCGCAGTCGCGAGCGGTAACGCGGCGCCCACCGTGAAACTCACGGCAGAGGCCAAGGCCGCCTGGAGGGGCCGTGCTTTGAGCGTTTCGCTGATGCCGAGTTCGTCGCGCGCATGGGCAGCCAAGGCGTCATGAGCCATCAGTTGCCGCGCAACCTCCTTTGCGAGGCGCGGCTGGAGCCCGCGTTTAACGTAAATACCCGCCAACTCCTCGCGCTCGGATTTTTCATCGGCTTTGAGACCTTGGCTTTCAAGCGCGAGGTCCGCCTCCTCCGTATCTGCCTGGGAACTCACCGAGACATACTCGCCGGCCGCCATCGACACGGCTCCCGCGACGAGACCGGCAACACCGGCGGCTAGAACGCTGTTGTGAGCCGCATGTGCAGATGCTACGCCGAGAAGCAGGCTGGCGGTAGAGACGATGCCGTCGTTGGCGCCCAATACCGCCGCGCGTAACCATCCGGTGCGTTCAGTATGATGCTGTTCAGCGTGCGGCATGCGAAGCCTCGAATTTCAGGGTAACATCCATGTTGAACGGCTCAAATGAGGCGGGCAGCGGGGGTGTTTGCAGTCGAGCTTCGCGCGGGAGCCATGATTGCAGATGAACGGGCAATAAGATGAACGGACAATAATAGTCGCAGAACTTTGCCGATCTTATCGATTTGACTTTCGTTGAATCAAATTTCGGCTAGAATCAGTCAGAAGGGGCGGGAGGGTGCCGAAATGAGATGGCGATGCCGAATTGTTGTGGCGATAACGGCGGGTTGTCTATTCGGTTGCGCCCCAGCCGCAATGGTGCCAGTTGAAGGCGCAGCCGACGTGGTCCAATCGCTAGGGTCAACCGCAGGCGGCATTTTTACAATTGGCAGTACCACCCGGCTAAATGGCGCCGATGCGAACCTGGCGACTGCTCAAACCCGCCTGACGCTCGGCCAATTCACCAAAGTCGCGTCGGATCAACAACGCCTTGCGCGTGAGCGAGTTGTCACCGCACGCTTGCTGCGCCAGATGGCCAAGACCTATGACGATCCTTTATTGGAAACCATGGCCGAATGGGTTGAAGGGGGAGGCGATCCCGATTTCTCGTTCAAGTACGCGCTGGTTCAGGTAAGCGACATCGAGGCTCAGGATCATATGCTGGCGAAACATGGGTCTTCGACGCTTATAGTGCCGCCAGCAGTTCCCAAAGTAAAAGCGTTCGCGCAATCACCACGAATCTCGGTAATGGCCGTACGCAGTTAGGAAGAGCATGCTACAAGGCGTCTGGGCCACGGCCGATGGCCGTCAACTCGGCGCGGGTATAGGAACCGAGGCTGCGAAAATCCAGTTCGGTATAGTTGCGAATCCAGCGCATCGCGATGCCGGCTGAGTAATCATAACGCTCACGCAGTCCGGGTTCACCGAGGTCGCCGAGGCGAGCGAGGATATCAGCACATTCATCAAGAAGGATCTGCTTGACCATAGCGGACGAGTGGCGGCGTCCGGTATCCTCACAAGGGCTTTCATGAAACAAGCGCTGAGCGGTCTGCGCCGCCGAGATGCGTGCGGTGGCAAGATCCTCCATCAGGGCGGGGCGCGCGCCAGGCCGGCCTGCCATGGAATCGATGCCCTTGGCGCCACGTCCGCGCAGCCATCCTTCGAGGTATTCCAACAAGGTTCGCAGGTTGCGGCGGGTTCCGAGTTCAGTGATCGAGCCGGCCGGCGTTTCAATCTGTAAAGGGTAGTTGGCCGGATCGGCCATCTCAGGACTAGGCTTCCATCCGCTTTTCTCCAGATCCACAAACGGCTGCGCGGCTGTCGCCATATGGTGGATATGCGCAACCCATCCGCGGCGGAAACCCTGCCGCGCCTCCCACTCCTTGTCTGCGCGGATAGCAGCCGCAGCTTGCCGGTTGACCGCCTCGTCGCGGCTGGGCAGAGCGGTCGCCATACCGCCAATCGGGACTGCACCATGACGCAGGCAGATCGCGACGAGCCGGCGGAAGAGGTTAGCGAGAAACGGGGTGGTCTTGATATCGACATCGAAGCGGTCGGGCCACACGCCCGCCGGATTAGTCATCGCATATTCAATCAGGCTGGCTTTCAAATCCCAGCGGGCGGCGTTGAGTCCAGCGGCATAGGGGCCGAGTGCGAACAGCATCTCTTCCATCTCGAACGCGGCCGGGAGCGATTCGACGAGGAGTATCGCCCTGATCTGGGCTTGCCCGAGATGAGGCAGGCGGGCGCGGGCGTGGTCGAAGATCGCACGGTAGAGGCGCACCTCAGCCACCGATTCAGTCTTGGGAAGGTAGAAGTTGATCGACTCACCGCGCGCGGCTTGTGCGCGCCCGGCATGAAAAAGTGTGGCCGCAATACCGAGCAGGCTCGCCGCAACTGGACGTCCATCGATGGTGGCTTCGTGCTCGTCGAGGTAGAGGCCGCGTTCGCGATGCATGAAAAAAGGCAGCGGCCCAGGCTCAACCCGATAGCTTTTGCTGCGCTGAGGATCTTCTGCGCTGAGCGTGCCCTCTATCGCAGCTTTGCGATTCAGCGCCGCGGCGATCGTGTCGCTGAGACTATGCCCGCCGGAATCTTCGTCGTCATCGAGGTAACCTATGGCGCGCTCGCCTTCGGGGCCGGGATTGAGAGCCTGCACCATCATTGAGGCGATAGAAGCGGGACCTGAGATTTCGATCCCGGGTAGCGTCAGTGGCGGCGGGATTTCCGGTACCTGCCAAGGCTCGGTAGTCGCCTCGCTGGGTGGTAATGAGGCCGGCGGTGTATGGTTCCGCAGCGCCGCACGCAAGCGATCGCCGCGTGCGGTACGGACCGCCGCGACTTGATCGCGCATCGCATCGTCGAGGCTTACAAGAAAATCAAGAAAATCGGGAGTGAGGATTTCGGCGGCTCCGGGAACGTCACGGTATTGCACACGCGGCTGGTTACTCATAATGACTAATTCTATGGATGCAAATTGCGCTCGGATCAACCTTGGGCGGGAGGTTCAGGCAGGATGCTCGCGGCTTTCAGATATGAATGCGGCTCGCAATCGTTCACCCGCTACGGGTGCCGAACAGATAGATGCCGCCGGCCAATGGCGTTGAGAATAGAAGCGCGAAGGCCAGCCCGCCGATAACGGCTAGCGCGAGCGGCTGTTGGACTTTCGCGCCGGCGCCGATTCCCAGCGCGAGTGGCAGCAAGCCCGCGGCGGTAGCGATAGTGGTCATCAAGATGGGCCGCATGCGCATCCGGGCAGCGTCGAGCAGGGCCTCGCGCGGAGCGGCGCCGGCCATCACTGCGTGTTCGGTATGGTCGAGCAGGAGGATACCGTTCTTGGCGGTAATACCGGCGACCATAATGACACCCATGAAGGAGGAGATATTCAGTGTTACGCCGGTAAGATCGAGTGCGAGGAAACTGCCGGCGAGACAGGCTATCGCGCCGAGCAACACGGCGGCGACCGGCCCGAGACGTCCAAATTCCCAGACCAGCACCAGGAACATGCCGGCGATTCCAGCGATCAGGACCAGCGTCAATTGAAAGAATGCCTTCTGCTGTTCAGCATAGAGTCCGCCGTATTCGAGCGTGACACCCGGCGGGAGACTAAGATTGGAAAGGCGTTGTTTGGTGAGCGCGACCGCAGTGCCGAGAGGGATATTGTCGGCGCGCGCGGTAACGGTGACTACTGGACGCAAGCGGCGGCGGTCGAGTTCCGCGGTTAGACCTAGCAGCTTCACCGCCGCCACCGAACTGAGCGCGACCCGTCCGTTGCCGGGTGTCTTCAGCAATACGTCTGGCAGCAGGTCCAAATCGTGATGGTAGATCTCAGGATAGCGGACTCGCAGCGGATAGAGCCGGTCATTGATACGCAGTTGGGTCGCAACAGTACCTTCGATCACCGAATGCAGGGTGTCGTAGATTGTAGCTGTACTGAGACCGTAACGTTTGGCGGCTTGCGCATCGATTAGTATCTGTGCTTCCGGATTACTCAGTACAATACCATTGTTGACATCTACTATTCCGGGAATTGTACTAATCCGTCTGGCGATTTCGCGGGCGATTGCTGTAATCGCATTCTGATCCTCACCAAAGACATGGATGGCTACCGGCTCGGGCGTACCGGACAGGTCACCGATCAAGTCCTGCAGGACCTGCGAAAATTCTATGCGGACGCCGGGTACCTCGCTGAGGATGCGGCGGCGGATAGAGTCCATCACCTGATAGATCGAGCGGCTGCGCTTGGCCTTGAGCCGCACCGAGATATCACCCGAATTCGATTCGGTCAGAAAGAAGCCGAGCTGGGTGCCGGTACGGCGCGAAAAGGCCGCAACCTCGGGCGTGGTTTCGAGAATATGCTCGATCTTGCCCAGTAAGGCGTCCGTACCGGCGATCGTGCTCTCGGGGGGCGTGATGTAATCAAGAGTGAAGGCGCCTTCGTCCATTGCAGGCAAATAGTCAGTGCCGGTGACTCGATATAGCGCGAAAGCACCAGCGATCGCAGCCGCCGCAGTAATCAGCGCGAGGGCTGGCCAGCGCAGAAACGGGTGCAGCATCAGCCGGTAGGCGCTGTGCAAATAGCCAGCGATTTGGCCTTCCGGACGCGCGGGATGCCGCCAGCGTTCAACCATTTGTTCGAGCGCCGGATTAAAAAATAGCGCGAGGAATAGCGAGACGAGCAGGCCGCCGCCCAGGGTCAGGGCGAGGGCACGAAAGAACACTCCGGTAACGCCCGAAAGAAAGGCGAGCGGGGCGAAGACGATCACGACGGTCGCAGTTGAGGCGATCAGCGGGCGTGACAACTCACGGACCGCATGAGCAACCGGCGCACCACTTTCGCGGCTGCGATGGACCGCTTCAATCATTACGATGGCATCATCGATAAAGAGGCCGATACCCGCGGCCAGGCCCCCCAGAGTCATCATGTTAAAGGTGTCGCCGGCAGCCTTCATGATCACGCAGGTGATGGCGATTGTGCAGGGCACGACGATAGCGGCAACCACGGCGCTGAGAATGCTGCCGGTAAAGGCGAGTACGACGGCCACGGCAAGGACGAGGCCGAGCACGATCGCATCACGAACGCTTTTGAATGATTCGCTAACCAGTGCAGCCTGATCGTAAGAGAAGGAAGTGTGCACGTCCGGATAGTGCGCCTCGAAATCGCGCAGGATCGCATGGGTCTCGTCAGAGATGGCAGTCGTGTTACCGTTCGGCTGCTGCGAAACGGTTACGAAGATGGAAGGCCCCATTTCGCTGGCGGTGCGGATGTAGTCCTCGGTAATCCCTAACTCGACATGGCCAATGTCACGAACCGCGATCGGCTGGCCGCCAACGTTGGCGATCGGCGCGGCGGCAACTTCGTCAGCGTCCTGAAGTTGCGACGTTACCAGCGTCAACAGCATCCGGTGCTTGTCCATCACGCGGCCGGCGGAATCCAGCACGTTGGCATCGGCGAGGCCGGTGACGACATCGGAAGGCGTGAGGTTGTGTTGCAGCATCTTAGCCGGATCGAGCAATACGTCGAATTCGCGATATTTAGCCCCGACGATTTCGACCCGATAAACTCCGCCGATGCGGTGAAGGCTCGGGACCAAATCGTATTGCGCAACGTCGGTCAGATCCGCCAAGCCACGATCGGGCGAAGCAAGGCTGATATCGATTATGGGGAAAGTTCCACTCGTGAGCAGGCGCGATCGCACCGTCGTGCCGGCCGGCAGTTTCGCGCGCACTTCGTTAATGGCAGCGTTGAGCAGCTCGAACGAGGTCACCGGATTGCTGTCTTCGGTAAAGGTTACATCCAGTTCCGAGCCGCCGCGCGTGGTGGCCGAATCGACGCGCGCGACGCCGGTAACGCCGTAGGCTGCTTCTTCCAGCGGCCGGGTGACGGCAACGAGGACTTGCGCTGATGGCAGATCGCCACTGTCCGCGAGAATGATCGCGCGTTTGAACTGGACTTGCGGGAAGATCGCGTTGGGCAGTGAGCTGCCGAGGATTACGCCGAGCAGCGATAGTGCGATCACCGCGGCCACGGCTAGCGTGGAATTACCGCTCATCAGGAGGCCGCCAGCGTCACTTTGACGTGCAGTCCGTTGGACAGCGCATAGCCGCCGGAAGTGATTACCACCTGACCGGGCTTAACTCCGGAAGTGACCTGCACCCTGCAGTTGGCGCGCAAGCCTAAACGAACGATCGTCCTGCGCGCGCGGCCATCAGGCTCGGCGACGAAAACGTAATACCGGCTTGAAGTAGCGCTCTGAAAGAGCGCGGCGAGAGGAATCAGAATAGCGTTTGGGACAAAGGCGGTTGTGATCACGATTTCAGTAGGGGCGTCCGCTTCATAGAGGCGTTTTGCGCCAGTGAATTCAACGCGGGCTAGTGAAGCCTCGGTGCCACTCTCGAAGGAGGGCGCGATCGACGAGATGCGTCCGAAAAAAGTCACGCCGGGCGCGATCGGCGAAGTTACCCGGGCCGCCATGCCGGGACGCAGCGTAGCCAGATCGGCGCTCGGCACGGCAGCATCGACCACGATACTGCGCGGATCGAGCAGGTCGATCAGCGGATCCAGGTCGGCGACTAATTGTCCCGAACTGACCATCCGTTGCGCCACGATCCCATCGTCTGGCGCAGCGATCGCGATGCCCGGACTATGGCCGTAGCGCTTGACGGAAGCTGCCAGGCTGCCTGCTTCAGCGGGGTCGAGCTGCCGCGCAACAGCGAGGCCGTTTTGGACGGCTTCCACTTCGCGGCTCAGGACGTGAGCGATGATTTCTCCACGGCGGACCTTGTCGCCAATTTGTACAGTCAAGCCGATCACCCGCCCGGCCGTCGGAGCGCGTACGATCAGATGGCGCAGCGCCACAGTTCGGCCGAGCAGCCGCTCGCGGCTTGCGATTGGTCCGACGGCGGCGAGAGCCCCAGTAACGGCCATCACAGGCACGGGCGCTGGTGTTTCCGGAGCGCTGGTTCGGCACGCGCTGAAACATAGCGCTATCAGTGCGAAGGCAATCGCGCTCGTAATGGCGTAATTAGCGATTGGTGGCCTCATTGCGTGAGTCCTAGAATCGCTTGTACTTGCGCGGTGGCTTGACGCGCCACGAATTGCTGATCGTAAAGCGCGAGCCGGAGGCCTTCGGCCTGCTGATAGGCGCTGACGACTTCGAGCAAAGTGATATTGCCGCCACCGAGGAAGCGCGTCCAGGCGAGCGCAAACAAGTCGTCCGCGTTCTGTCTCGAACGGCGTAGAAGCGCAATCTGAGCCGCCGCGTGCTGGTAACGCGATCGCGCGTCAGC
>DATJUF010000267.1:0-8325 GCA_035502655.1 Binataceae bacterium (SeqCode) | reverse complement strand
TCGGAACGCCAGCGGTCGATCATATCGACACTAAAGCGCCACTCACTGCCGACTCGGAAGCCGGGGAGTTGCTTCGCCCTGAGCAAGCGGTAGACCGTTGTCGGGTGGACCCGAAGATATTCGGAGAGCTCCCTGACGGTCAAGACTTTAGGCGACAGGCTGGGCGCGCCAGCCTTATTTGAGCGCGACTCTTCCACGCTTCTCAATTAACCAGCTTATGCGGCAAAACACCAGTGGATAGAGTAGTTTTTTGATACTCAGAGACAATTATGAGCAGCGATTGCCGCCATTGATCGCAGGCTGTGACCCTGACAAGCGTTTACGCAACGTTTACTTCGCAGATCGCATGATGGCCATAGCACAATAACACCTAATAAAGTAGCTTTAAACTACGGATGGTGCCTTTTGCATCTCCACTCAATTGTTGATCGCTATGTCCACGAGGATCTCACGAGTCCGGCTCTTCGGCGTCGTGGGCGTGCCCGATCGCCTTGCGCAACCGATGATCCAGGCGGGCACAGTTCAGAAGAACTTTCTGGGAGTGGACCGCCTCGACCGCATCTAGCGGGACGTTGAACTCGCCAGCGTTCTCAACATAGATGACGATTTCTGCACGCCCGTGAGGAGCCACCTGGCGAACCGCGCCGAACTCCTCGCCGCCGTCGGATGCAAACACCTGGAAACCAGGTTCGATCTTTTGTTCCAAGTTAATTCCTCATTGGGACCTGCGCGCGATTTCCCTGCAAAGAGCGTCAGGCCTGATTTTTCGCGGCGCGTGAACGGCGGCGTTTGGTCTTGGTTTCGCTTGGAGGCACCTCTTCCGCAGGCTCCGCCTCGATATCGTCTGCGATGACGACGCCGTCCTCGTCTTCATCGCTTTCGAGTACGGCGCGAGGAAGTATATCGGCCTCGTCGGGAGCTCCACCGCTATCGTCGGCAGCGGCGCGTGCCTCATCCACGTCTGGAATCGGCATCCATTGCTTATATGCCGTCCGGCTGGTTTCCCGCAGTCCCGAGCTGCGTTCGCCAAGTTCTGCCTGGCAATCGACGCAGTAAATTGCGAAGGGCACAGCTTCGAGCCGCGCCAGCGGTATCTCTTCGCCACAATTTGCGCAAATCCCGTAATCACCCTGTTCAAGCTGGGCGAGCGCGGTATCGATGCGGCGTACTTTGTTCTCGGCATTTTCGATCAGGCTGGCGTGGGTTTCGACGTCAGACAATGAACGGGCGACGTCCATTTCGTCACCCAAGGTCGATAGTCCTTCGTTACTTTGCGCGTCGCCAATAGCTCTGACCCGCGTCAAGGTTTCTTCGCGTTGACGCAGCAAAAGCTGCCGTAGGTGTTCGAAACGCTCTTCTTGGGCATGTTTCATAATTGGTTCGCTTACTAGAGTAAGGTCCTTCGACCTAATTTAAGAACGAACGGAAAGCAAGTCACGTACCGTGCGAGAATGATGATTCGGTTTCCATAAATTTTACCCTCGGCTTTCCCTGCCGCGACCCCTCATTAAGATGGCGAAAGCCACCGCTGTCGAATCTCAAAACATCACTGTTTTGTAAGCTGGCGATGATAGCTTGGCGGCGATGCTGACGCCATGATGGCGAATAGTCATCGCTTAGCCAGAAATTGCCAGCGGCCAAAGCCAGATATCCATGAGCAGAGCTAACCCCCGATCCTGAGAGGGCCCGCGATGAGCCGCTATGCTGTATAATCCATGTTAATCTGTGGCCTTTGGATGCTAGCTAATTGATTACGGCGGCTTTATGACAAAAATTTCCGATGCGGCGGCCCAAGTTGGATCGCCCGATGATTCAGTTCTTGCAGAAGCATCATCACAGTTGGACGGCGCGGCGAGTGCGGAAGTTATCGATTTAGATGCTGCCGGCACCAACCATGCGGAGGCGAGCCCCCGGGAAGATCGGGTGGTAAGCGGGCTTTTACGGGGGTTGAACGAGCCACGGAACGATTTGAATTCCCCGGATCTGTACCTCAATCGCGAACTAACCTGGCTAAGCTTCAATTGGCGCGTACTCGCCGAGGCCAAGGACGACCGCAATCCGTTGCTGGAACGGGTCAAATTTCTTGCGATCACCGCGTCGAATCTAGATGAATTTTTCATGAAGCGAATCGGCGGCCTCAAGCAACAGGTCGTAGCCGGAGTTCATGAGCGCACGGTGGATGGACGCACGCCGCAGCAGCAGATCGCCGAATGCTACGCGGTAGTCCGGGATTTCGAGTTGCGCCAGCGCGAAGTTCTCAAAGAACTACTCAAGTTGCTGGAGCCATTCGGTATTGGAATCGTGCACTACGCGGCATTGCCGGAGGATGAACAGCTCGAAGTGCGCGAGCACTATTTCCGCAATATTTTTCCGCTGGTAACACCACTCGCAATCGACCCGGCTCATCCGTTCCCGTTTGTCTCCAACCTCTCCCTGAACCTGCTGGTCACAGTACGTGACGCGCGCGACACCGAAGCGTCGCTCGCCCGTGTCAAAGTGCCGATCGGCTCGGGTATTCCACGGCTGTTGCGGATTGGCACCGGCAATCGATTTGTCCGGCTCGAAGACGTGATGGCGCATAATCTGGACTTGCTCTTTCCCGGCATTGAAGTCGCTTCATGCGAAACCTTTCGCGTTACGCGCAATGCCAACACTGAGCGTGACGAAGAAGAAGCCGACGACCTGCTGGCAATGATCGAAACCGAGTTGCGTGATCGCCGCTTCGCGCCGATTGTAAGGCTCGAGATCGCCCAAGGCATGGATCCGGTGCGGCGGGGGATGTTGGCGGCGGAGCTCGGGCTCGACGAAAACGCCGACGTATTCGAGAGCGACGGGATGCTGGCGCTGCGGGATTTGATGGAAATCACGGCGCTTGATCTTCCGGCGCTGCACGATCCACCGCACCATCCGATTGATCATCCGCGGCTCCATGCCGAGGAAGAGCGCAGCATTTTTCATATCTTGCGCGACACCGGCTCGATCCTGCTGGTCCATCCGTACGAATCTTTTTCCACCTCGGTCGAGCGTTTCCTGCGGGAGGCAAGCGCCGATCCCAAAGTGCGCGCAATTAAGATGACGCTCTATCGGACCTCCCACGACGCCGAGCTGATTCAGCATCTGTGCAACGCTGCGCGCAACGGCAAGCAGGTGGCGGCCGTGGTCGAGCTAAAGGCGCGCTTTGACGAAGCCGCAAACATTCAGTTCGCATCACGCCTCGAGGATTTTGGCATCCATGTCACCTATGGCGTGATTGGCTTGAAGACCCATTCCAAGGTGATTCTGGTGGTGCGGCAGGACTACAATGGCCTGCGCCGCTACGCGCATATCGGCACCGGCAATTACCATCCGGGAACAGCGCGGCTGTACGCTGACTTCGGCCTGCTGACGTCGAACGATGATATCGGCCGCGACCTGACCGAATTGTTCAATTTTCTTACCACAGGTTACCGTCCCAAACGGCCTTATCGGAAAATTCTACCGGCTCCGGCGCTGCTTAAGCGCGCTTTGCTGGACCGTATCGAACGTGAAGCCCGGCTTCATTCGCCGGAAAATCCGGGCCTGATCCAGATGAAGATGAATGCGCTGGAGGACGTGGATATTACCCGAGCGCTTTATCGCGCTTCCGAAGCGGGCGTGAAAATCGACTTGATTGTGCGTGATACCTGCCGGCTGCGCCCGGGCCTTCCCGGCCTGTCGGAGACCGTTCGTGTCGTCAGCATCGTCGGGCGCTTTCTTGAGCATGGCCGCATCTACTATTTCCGTAATGGGGGCGCCGAAGAGTACATGATCGGTTCGGCCGATTGCATGACGCGTAATCTGGAGAGCCGCGTCGAGGTCGTCACGCCGATCGAGGATCCGTTGCTAACGCGTGAGTTGCGCGGGATTCTCGACGTGCAGCTTAAGCCGAACCGTTGCCAATGGGAAATGCAGCCTGATGGTTCGTATATTCATCAGGGAAATGGGCCTAACGCTCCGAACTGCCAGCAGTTCCTGATCGATTTCGCCGAGAAGAACCGGCGGCGGCGCAAGCGCGTTCGTGGCTTCGCCAGGCGTGGCGGACGCGGCCAGCGCCCGTAACGGCCGAACGGGTCGTGATGTTCGATTTCGTTTGTCTTTCGAGATGGTGCTGGTATAAGTTTGGCGTAGAAAGATCGGCAAATTTTTAAGCTGCGGGTAGCCCTAAGCGTGACGGCTGCCAAGTCCTTACCACCCATAGGAGGGAACTATTAATGGCTGACTACGACATTCAAATCAAAGGCGGCACGATAGTCGACGGTACCCGCGTCCCGCGCTATCAGGGCGACGTCTGGATCAAAGACGGCAAGGTCGCCCAGCTCGGAGGACGGGCGCCGGGCTTTGCCAAAAAGGTTATCGATGCCGACGGACTGATCGTCGCGCCCGGATTCGTCGATCTCCATACGCATTACGATGCGCAAATCCGCTGGGATCCGTATTGTACGATTTCAGGATGGCATGGCGTAACCTCGCTCGTGCTTGGCAATTGCGGCTTTGGCTTCGCGCCCTGCAAGCCGGACTTCCGCGAACGTTCGATGCTGACGATGACACGTACGGAAGCCATCCCTTACGATTCGATGAAAGCGGGCATGAAGTGGGATTGGGAAACCATCCCCGAATACCTCGATTCGCTTGATCGGGCGCCAAAGGGAATCAACTGCATCCAGTACATGCCGACCGCATCGCTGATGACCTATGTAATGGGTCTTGAAGCGGCCAAGACCCGTCCAGCTAACGACAAAGAGCGTGCGGAAATGGCTCGCCTGCTGGCTGAAGGCATGGATGCCGGCCTCTGCGGCTTCTCGATTCAGCGCCTCGGCAAAGATTCGACCCAGGCCGATTTTGACGGCTCGCCGATGGTCACCGACACGATGTGCGACGAGGACATTCTGAACCTCGCCCGCGTGCTGCGCGATCGCGACGAAGGCTTCATGGAAATCACTCAGGGCACCGAGGACGTTCGCCGCGATTTGGCATTCGTTGAGACTCTGGCGGCAACGGCGCAGCGTCCCTTGCTGTGGCAAGCCGTCGTACCAACACGCAAGGACCCTGAGATCCATCGCCGCAGCCTGCGCTGGATCGAGCGCAATCGCGCGAAAGGCTTGCCGATATTTGGCCAGGCGGGCACCGTCCGCAGCGGTTTCGCCTTTACTCTTGAGAACTGGAACCTGTATGACGCCAGCCCGGCATGGCGCGCGGTCACGACCGGAACCCCTACCGAAAAGCTCGAGAAGATGAAGAATCCTGAGCTGCGCAAGGCGGTAGTCCGGGAAACGGAAGAGGCTGACAGGCGCCTGCGTGCGATCCAGGCTGGAGTCGGTGGCCATCCGCGTCACCTGATTGTACAGTGGGTTGAGAATATCGAGGAACTCGAGAAGTATGTCGGCAAGTCGCTCGGCCAGATCGGCGCCGAAGAGCACAAGGATCCTGTGGAAGTGATGCTCGATCTCGCGGTCGCGACGAATTTGAAAGCCGAGTTCCTGGGGCCAAACCGCGGTTTCAATCCGGACTACATGGCCGAGATCATCAACAACTCGCAGTTCACCTTCCCTGGCGTTTCTGACGGCGGCGCGCATACCAAGTTCTTCACCGGTGGCGCTTTCACCACCGATTTCCTGACTTGGATGGTGCGCGACGAGCAGAAGATTACACTGGAAGAGGCACACTATCGCATGTCGGCGCTGCCGGCCCACGCGGCAGGCTTCAAGGATCGCGGCGTACTGCGCGAAGGAAGCTGGGCTGACGTGGTCGTTTACGATCTCAAAGGCCTTGGGATCGAGCCGGAATGGGTTGGCGAAATCGTTCACGACCTGCCGGGTGGCGAATGGCGCCGGGTGCAGCGTGCACACGGCTATCGTTCGATTATCGTAAACGGCGTCGAGACCTTCGAAGAGGGCAAGTGCACGGGAGCAACTCCAGGTAAACTACTGCGTCATGGCCGCGCAGAAGCATAGTCGCTCCGCCGATTGACTGAGTGAAGAACGGGCGTGAGATTAATCTCACGCCCGTTTCATTTCATAGGAAAATTGCGTTGCCGCAAAATTAATCGGAACCGCTTGAGCGCAGCTTGCGGATCGCCTGTTCGACGCCCGGCAGCCTCTTTGGCATCACGCCGCCCTCTTTTTCCATATCCTGATACGCCTGCACCCGCGTCAGAAAATGATGCGAGTGGGCATTGCGGACGGCCGTGCGGAAGCCCATCCCGTCTTGGGCCTGATTGATCGCGAATTTCACCAGCCGCAGAGTAAATGCGTCCGTCTGGGCGATCCGTTCGGCCAGTGCCAGCGTCTCCTTTTCCAGTTCGGCACGCGGCACGACGACATTCGCAAGACCGGTGCGCAGTGCCTCCTGGGCGTCGATGAAGCGGCTTTGGAAAAGAATTTCCTTGGCCTTGCGCACACCGACATCCCACGGCGCCGAGAAATACTGGGTTAGGGACGGCAGGAACATCGCGTCGTCGGATGCGACGATCAGATCCATTGCTGCCGCGAACATATAGCCGCCGAAGATACAATAGCCTTGCACCTGTGCAATCGTCGGCTTCGGCAGGTCACGCCATCTGAGGGTATTGTCGAGGAATAATTCCCACGATCGGCGATGACGGTTCTTGAGGCCGCGGGTATGGACGTAACTGTTCTGGTCTTCGCGCTCGCCGGGCGTGCCGAGGTCGTGCCCCGAACAGAAATGCTCACCCGCGCCTGCAAGAATGATTACGCGGACATCATCGTCTGCATCAGCCGCTTCAAAGGCCGCGTCGAGTTCTTTGAGCAGCCTGGTCGATTGCGCGTTACGGTAACGCGGCCGGTTAAGAGTAATCTTGCAGACCTTGCCCAGCTTTTCGGAAATGATCGTGCTGTCCATGATTTTCTCTTAACACTTCGTTGGGATTACGTGCGAACATTTTCGGCCTTAGCCGTGACCACTAGCTGAGATGAGCGGCCATCAGGCTAACTGGGCGGCGGGGCCGACCCATTGGCGGGCAGTGGCTTCGAGACGCGCCGGAATTTCGTCATCATTGTTGGGGATCGAAAAGAAGATCACGAGTTCGCGAACTCCCGCCTGATGATAACCCTTCAAATCGGCTGGCGTGATGCGCTTGGTGTACGGCGAGACGATGATGTCGATTGCCTTTGGGTCGCGTCCCTTTTCGCGTACAAGCGCCTGCAAACGCTCAATCTTGGCGGCGGCTTCAGCGGGATCGAGATTGAAGCCGTACCATCCGGTGCCATATTCGGCGACACGACGGAGGGCCGGAGCGCTCTCGCCGCCAAAGATAATCGGAAGCGCGGCGCCCTGCGGCGGTTTGGGAAAGCTGCGGGCATCGCGGAAATTGACGTACTCGCCATCGTAGGTGGTTTTTTCTTCGCTCCATAAGCGGCGCATCACGTCAATATATTCGCGGGTGCGGGCGGCGCGGCGTTCGAACGGAACACCCAGCGCGGCGAACTCCTCTGCGGACCATCCGATACCCACGCCCAGGGCGAAACGGCCGGAACTCAGGAAATCGAGACTGGCGATGACCTTGGCGAGAACAAGCGGATTATGCTCCGGAACGAGGCAAATGCCGGTTGCGAGACGGATTTGTTTGGTGTGGGCGGCGGCGAAACTCAGCGTGATGAACGGGTCCATCCAATCCGCGGAGCCAGGGAGTGCGAACTGGCCATCATCCGAATAGGGATATTTCGATTCGGTGTAGCGGTCGAAGAGCACGACGTGCTCGGGAGCCCATAGCGTACCGAAGCCAAGGCGGTCGGCGTGCTCGGCAATGATTTTTACGACATTAGGACGGGCAGCGTTGGCGATACCGATAGTGATGCCGATTTTCACGGGAAAGACTCCTTTCAGTGATAAATGCGAACTCGCAACAATGGTGAGACTACCATCGAGGGGGCCGCTTCGAGTATAGCTACGGGCAAAGGGGGCGATTCAGATGATCGGTTGGCTCGCGGCTGGAAGGTGTCGACGCGCCACTACTATAGGTTCGGCTTATGCAAAGGGATTACGAAGCGGCTCGCTACTAATCGGGTTTAGATTCATTCAATTGCAGCAAGATTTGCGGATCACCCGGCAGTGCAACATCAACGGTACGTTATGCGGACGCCGTAAAGCATGACGGACGAAAATCGCAGCGTCCTTCTCTGAAGGAGGGCGCTGATTACGCCGTCACTTGCGGGAGACGGCAATGGCGGGTTTGACGAATTTGAGGACGAAGCGATCCTGCATGTGATTCATCTTCCAGAACGGCAGGGTGCGATCGTCCTTGGGATTGCGCAGAATGTCAGAAGTCGCGGTAAGTTGAAAGCCGGCCGC
>DATJUF010000266.1:0-11007 GCA_035502655.1 Binataceae bacterium (SeqCode) | reverse complement strand
CCGCGCGGCTCGCTCGGAGTCAGATTGATGCGCAGGCCGAGACCCTGCAGCGTCGGCAGGGAACCGAGCAACATCGCGACTACCGCGCCCGTCATCAGGCCTCGTTTACTCATTGTAAGGCCCCGAGAACACCAGGTCGCGGGTGACCATCACGCGGAAGTTGTATCCCGGCCTGATCTCAATCGTCGGACGGGTCTCGGCAGTGGCCGTGCCCAAGTGGCTTATCCCGACTTGCCCGAGTTCCTGGCCCGCGCCCATCGCCGCCATCTGGCTCGGACTCACGTAATAGCCACCTGTTGCTCCTCCCGCATAGACAGGCGACTGCGCCATCATCATGCCGGCGGAGATCGCCGACATCAGCAGCGCTGGCGTCCACACCTTCACGTAGTGATGATTGACCTGGTCTTCGAACCCGGTGTAACCGGCCTGATCGGTACCTGGCAAGTCTGGCAGTTGAATCTCTCCGCCGTTGGGAAAAACGATCCGACGCCAGATCACGAACAAGCGGTCTTGTTGCGGCGTAATCTGGTCACGGTCGTAGCTGCCGATTAGCTTGCTGCCTTGAGGAATCAGCACGTAGGTCTGAGTAACGCTGTCCTTTACGTCTTGCCCGATACGGCCCAGCACTTCACCTGGCAGATCAGAATTGATTCCAGTTTCAAGCGTCCCGTAAAGCACCGTGCCCGCAGTGATCGTGTAAGCTGATGCGGGGTGAGGCGATACTGTAATTGGACCGCTGTTCGATGGCTGGCCCGATTCCTCATCCGAAGCTTGAGGCGAGACCAAGCGTGGAATCTCCAATGCTCCATGCGAAGTCTGAGATTGTCCTGATTCGCCGACCATGATGTCCGAGGCGAGCGCTCGCTGGTATTCCTGTTTGCGCTGTTCAGCCTGAGGATCTCCTGTCGGCGCGGACTGAAAGGTCTGCGCTGGCTGATAACTGGGCAGGTTGCTCGGCTGGACCGGCGCCGGGGTGGAAACTGCGGCTGGGGTAGGGTTGTTAGCCGCAAGATGATCGGGTTCGTGATTAAGCCAGCTGTCATCCGGGCGTTCGTTGCGCACTCCGGGATCGGGTGACTGAGACTCTGTGTGATGGGAACCACTGACCCAAACAGCCGCTGTGGCGCCCGCCACACCGCAAATGATAGCTATTCCAAACCACGGTCTGAGCCGCCTGACGCGCAGCGCTGTTTTGGCTTCACCTTCGCCGATCTCGTCCAATTCGACGCGTTCGTCCTGATCCGAATTGTTCTTGCGCTCTTCGGCATCCATTACTAACTCTCCAGAGGGCTGTTGCGCTTGATAGTCACTTCCTTGCGATCCGCGCCTGTGCCCGATACCAGCACTGCTTCGTTGAACAGGCGATCAACGAGGTAATAACGGTCCTTGACCTGATAGTTGACAAGCGCATCTTTTCCATTAGAAGCGACCATCAGCGATGGCGCGTCTGAAGCCATCAGGTCCGCAGGCATCTCGACATAGACATGTGCGCCGTCGTCGAAAGTCTGAATCGGTTTCCAGGGTACGTCTGGGCCACTGATCGAGTAGCCAAAATTGAGCCTTGCTAAAGTAGGCAAGCTTTGCGGTTGTTCCGCCGCCTTCGCGAGCGCGTGTTGGTGCTCGTGCTCCGCCGCCAGCACTTCGCGCGGATAATAGAATTCGACGTGAGGCATGTAGTTCCTACCCGTCATCAAGCCGAGGCTGTAGCTGTGACGATCAGTCAGAATGATTAGATTAGTCGCGATTCCAGGCTGCTTGGGCTTTACAAGCACGCCACCGTCGGCAGGCGTAACGATCCAGCGCTCAGTATCACCAGCCGCAACGTTTTTCACTTCTTCGCTTGGTTGAAGTGAGATTTCTGTTACTCGGAGCGGCCGGCACTCTACGATGGGTTGGCTGTTGGCATCATAAGGAAAGATCGTAGTGATACCCTGCCGCAGGGTCGGCGCTCGAAATCCTCTAGCGTAATCCTCAATCGCAACCTTTACGTCCACTGGTTGCTGATCCAGAACATCTTCTCGCTGCACCTCAGGATGTTGCGGTTCCAACAAGCTTGCGGGGACAAGATCAACAGGTGATGAAGACTTTTGCTGAGCGCAGCTCGATCCAACTAGGCTGGCCGTCAGCAACCCGAGAGCCCCGACTCTTCGCCAATTCCAACTGCAGCCTTCGCGGGCGGCCAACGGCCAAGTCGATTTGTCTTTTGCCACCGTCATGATTGCTCCTCCTCCCAATCGATTTCCGTGATGTACAAGCCCAGAGGGTTCAGAAGGACTTCCGCAGGATCGGGCGGAAGTATCTGGACCTTCATTACGCCGCGCCATTGTGTGACTTTTTCGACCGCTCCTTGCTCGTCTCTGGGTGTTTCCGTCCAGCGCACTTCGTAGGAGTCGGCAGAAAGCTTGAGAATCGAATCGATCTGCACCTCGACTGAGCCGCGCTGTGCGCCTTCAAATGGGTCGTGCGCTTGATACCAGCTATTCAAGATCTGGCCCGCTTGTCCGCGCGCTAAGGCGTAGGCCAGGTGGATTTGTTCTTTCATTGCGGCCGGGTCCTGAAGAATTGCTCGGGCATTGCGGATGAACTGCGCCAGCTGGTAACGAACTACCGTGTCCTGTGAAATCGGCGTTCCAGGCTCGACTGCCTGGGCCACGGACGCTATCGCGCCGGTTTTGTCGAGTGCCACGACGTAGGGGATTGCGCGGGGCCGGGTCGCAAAGAAGACCACGAGCGCGATCAGCCCAAGGTTCACGATTGCGGAAGCCGCCATTCCGCGCCTGAGTACGCGGTTCCCTTCGGTCAGCTGCTCGTGCTCGGCCAAAGCTGTCTCTCTCGCTGCCAGGTAAGGCGGCAGAACCTCATTGGTTGACGGATTTGTCAGAACGCGGTGAGCGTGCGCCAACAGTCTCATGGTTAGCGTCCTCCGGAATCGCGGCCGTTGAGCGGCTGCGTCTGTTTACTGAAATCTCCAGGCTGCAACGGCTGGGTTTGCCTGGCGCCATGATTACCGTCGTGGCCGTTAGGAACGGTATTCATCAAGGCCTGACGGATTTGTTGGAAGCGGTCCTTCGCTGAGCCGGTCGCCGTAGCCGCTGCAGCTTGAGCGCCGCTCAATAAAGAGACGCCAGCGCCCGCCGCTGCGCTGATGCCGTTTCGGACGGAAGAGCTGATCAGATTGCCGAGCACGATGTCGCCCAGAGTGAGACTGACCGTGGACTCCACCATCTGTGCGGCATGGTTAGGAATTTTCCCTGCAAGAATCAGCAGGATGAGCGCTTCGATTATCGCCTCAACCGGATAATAAATGTTAGTGAGTATTTCGCTGGAATTGCTTAGTGCCGCTGCCTGCCACTCTCTGACTAGCGCATATCCTAGACCCAAAATCAGATAGAGGAAGAAAAGCCGAACGCCAATGCCTAGTGCCCATCCGAAATAACGTTCAGCGAAGCGGTGGGTGAATCTACTGCCTGACGTCGCGACGAGGACGGTTCCACCTGTGCACGCTACGTAACCTTCGATCAAGGTTTCAAGTAGGATAATTCCTACTAGAGCGAAACAGATGATCACAGCTATGCCGCACAAAATCGTGACTGTCATATTGGCCGCCATGTGCAGCCACGATCCATTTGCGACTGCCTTCAAAAGAACTTGAGCTAGCAGGAAACCCTGTTGCATCACGCTACCTGGATCCATTGCAGCGGCTGGCACTCCTCCCGTCATGCCTCCCCAGAGAGCGAAGCTCGCGATCAGTCCGTGCTGAAGCCAGTCCGGACCGTTCTGTAGCAGTAAGTACATAGCTCCAATCCCAGCCACGGCTCTCGCCAAGTCGATGAGCAGATATTCCCATTCGCGGCGGAGCGCGTTAGTTATTCCGAGCAGGACGATCTCGATTGCGGCAATCATCCAAAAGAGATGAACGCCAACTGTATAAAGTTCGCCTAGCCACTGGCTCGTGGCGTTCTGAAAATCAATAAGGACTTGCTGAAAAACGCCAAACTGATCGGGACCCATGATTACTTCTCTCCTTCTGGAAGTTGCGTCCCCTGAGGGCATTGAAATGTTGATCTGTGATCTGCTGAATCTTTGGGATTGAGGGGCATGTAGTAACACCGGCGGGCGACCATATCGGCTTCGCGAAACCACAACCCACGCGCAGCGTCGAAGTCGAAACCGCGTTGCATCATTTCGTTGGAGTGAGCGTTTCTCTGCCGCTCCGCGGTTGCCTGCTTGTCTGCATCCATTTGGACAATTTCGTTGACGGATGCGCAGTTCGGATAGCTCGCTAAAATCGATTCGCTACATAGCTTGACTGCTTGCTGCCACGCGTCACTGTTTTGATCGTGCTGGCGTTGCCAGAAATCACGTCCATATTCCGGCGCGGGTACAGTGCTTCCCAGCGACTTCAGTGCCGCATCGGTATCATTGGGCTGAACCCACGGCGGACGATTACAGGCTGCGAGCGCCAGAGGTCCGACCATTAAACACATTGAAATCCAGCGGGAGGCATTCATGGCTCGGTGGTTCCTCCTGAACTCATAAATTCGCTGGACTGGGCCGCCGCCTGCGCCTCGGCGTTGAGCGAATGGCCCTGATACACGCTTTCTGTATTGATAAGAGTGACTAGAAGCTGACGCATCATCTGGAGTTGTTGTGCTTGGGCCAACAGGATTTCGTTGGTTACCTGAATCGCCTGGAGGGCGCCCTGGGCGTTTTGGTTCTTCGCTTCCAGCGCGCCGAATTGGTTATTCTCGAAGCCGAAATGAGCCGCTTGCTGCTGACCTACAGATAAGGCTCCGACCAAGGTAGCGAGAGTTGCCGCCGTCAGTTGCCGCGCTCGGTTTGCGGCATTGACCGGAGGCGGCACCATTCCGGGAAAATCGGCATTGAACTGCTGAGCGGCATTACCATTCGCGTAACAGATGCCGCCGTCCTGGCTCATGACGGTTGCCAGCGAGTTCAAGAAAGGCTGATCTGACTGCCACGTACCCGCGCCGCCGCCATTTGTGTTTTGCTGCAGAAGTTGTGCGGTGAGAGTTTCCTGCTGAAGCTGGTCACCCTGGCGTCCATATACTTGCGGGTCATCGACGATCACTGGACAACCACACGAACCGCCGAACTGAGCGTGGACCGAAGTAGCGCGAAACAGCCACAAGATCACGGCGAATATCCACACTTTGACGACTCCGCGGTGCCGTCTCCGAGAAGGCGAACAAATTATCAGTCTCATACGTGGGACTCCTGTGCTGCCTTGCCGTTAAGTTGAGTCGAGGGTTTGAACTTGCCGTCTTCTGAAATGGCAAGATCATCAAGACCCCTTGCGCGCAACCAGTTGTCGAGGAATTCGCCGCCCTCGAAGAGCAACTCCCGCGCTTCGGTAACATCGGGATGGCCAGTCGCTGCGCACAAAGCCATTGCAACAGGACCGAGGTCGCAGCTGAAAAGCCGTTTGCCCAGTGGCGAGGAATAGTAGTAATGCGAGCGGGGACGGGCCTGAGCGACGATTTCAATTTCGCGGTTAGAGAGGCCTAGGGCCAAGTACGAATTGCGCACATGTTCACCCCGGGCTTCTGGGTTCGGCAAAAACACTTTGGTCGGACAGCTTTCTAACAACAGATTGCAGTAGGGCGATGCGGCAATCTCAGTGAGACTCTGGGTAGCCAGAATGATCCCGGCATTGCGTTTGCGAAAGGTCCGGATAGCCTCGTAAAGCCACTCACCTGAAACCGGGTCGTTGAGCGTGCGCCAGGCTTCGTCGACAAAGATAAATGTCGGAGCGCCGGTAAGCCTGCTTTCAACCCCATAAAGGACCAGCTCGGTAGCGGGAGCGGAAACACGTTCGCCGAGCGCGATCAATCCGCGCAGCTCATGGACACGCAAAATGTTTTCGCCGTTATCCTCGTTGGGTTGACCGTCGAAGATGTGACCCCACGGTCCGCTCTTGCAGTAGTGGCGAAGGATTGAGCGCGAGTCATGATCCTGCACCAGCCCGTTGAACAAGGTCATGGTCCTGAGCTTCTCGTTCTTCGCCAGTCGGAGAGCGCGTTCCAGCTCGGTTACCTGCCGGGAGGTCGGTTGGGTCTGCCACCGCGCAAATAGCCGCACCAGCCATCCGAGCAACCATTCGACTCCGCCGGGTTGGTCGAGATGTTGAAACGGCGTCAGTGAGGACTCGCTGCCAATAGCCAGTTCTCGATAATCGGCGTTTAATGCATGCGCGAGTACGAATGAGGAATAATCGATATCAAGCCAATGTATAGATACTCGCGGCAGGCAGGTTGCGGCCGAGACCATCAGGGCAAGCAGAACCGACTTGCCGGAGCCCGTCGCACCAATGATAAGCACGTTGGAAACACCACCAACGTGCGACGGAAAGTAAAAAGGCGCACGCCCGGCGCCAACACAAATCAGTGGCGGCGTAGTGTCGGCTTCGAAGTAGGGCGAGTCGATGACAGGCGTTCCCTGCCACGATTCCGTGGGCAACATCAAATGGGCAAGATTGCCCGCCTGCAACATCGGGCGGCGCACATTGTGCCAACCCACGGCCGGCCACGAACATTTGATCGCCTCGACCGCGTTAGCGTCTTCACTTCGCGCTCCAATGCCGAGGTTGCGCAGAGCACGTACTATAGTTCGCCGCCGCAAGTTCGCACGCTGAGAGTTCTCGTCGATCACCGTCACGATCACGCTGCAGAAGCCGAACGGTGCACCGGCCGAGGCTGCGGCGATGGCCTCTGAGCTGTCCCGGTACATTTCCTCGGCGTCCTGGTTGACCCGCCGGCGCGGTACGTTCATCGCCTCCAGCACCATGTCCAGCAGGCCCATCATCGAACGCGCCCAATGTCCGCGCGCCAAGCGCAGTTGGCGTTGCGCCGTATAGCCGTCCATGCAGATGAAGCGGATGCTCAGCATCAGCCGGCCGGGATGCGAGAGGATTAAGCTCAGCATCTGCGGTAGCGTTTCGGATGGATAGGCATCAATGCTGATCGGCCGGAGGTGCAGTTCGCCCACCGCGGGCTCCAGTCCGCCATAAAAGGTCTGGTCCGCGAGCACTTCGTTCAGGTGAACCGGCACGGCGGGTAGTGACATCGGATGATCCAGGCCGGTGGTGCAAAGATGCAGATCTTGAAACATGGCGGCGGACGACAAGCGCTTGATGCGGACGACACCAGCGAACGCGTCTTCGACACTTCGCGTGCGCTCACGAAACTGATCGAAAATGGTGCGCCAGGTCGATCGCCCCAGCGCAGCCGGAGCGGAGAAGAGTGACGCAGCGAACCGAGATCGAATTTCCGGCTCCGGCACGTGGGTCAAATAAAAACGCGCAAGCGTCTGCCAGTATCGGCCTGCTTCGAAGGCATCTCGTCGCTCGTCGTCGATCAATCGAGCCGCCCGCGCCGGAAAATGACATTGCGGATAATGTGGCACCGGAAGGCGCTGAAAGATCATGTGCGTTAAGTCACCGTCACCGAGATGAGCATAAGCGGCGGCCAACTGAGCGCAGGCTCCGTCGATCTGTGCTCTCGATGCGGACTCGTAATCGTCGCCCCGTATCTCCCATCCGACCATCAACCCGCCCGGTATTAGGAAAAGCTCGCCCTCTCCGCAGAACAATCCGTAAGGCAGCGCATCAGCGAAGGACCGATCGACTGGAAGTTTGCTTCTCATGACCACCACCTCGCAGTTTTGGGAAGAATGGGTTTCGGTTTCTTGGGGCGGGAACGCGCTAGCCCGTGTGGTTCACGGATCGCGGGTTCGAGCAGATGGCGTACATATACATTGCTCCATTCGGGGTCGCGCTTGGCGGCGGCCCGCAGCATCCACTGGCCACCGGTCGCAAGAAACACTGCCAGTGCGACCGTCCACCATTTGAAGCCGCCGCCAAAGATTAAAATGAGACAGAGCATCACGTTCAGAAACGTCAGACGCCATTCTGCGCCCCATAGCAGTCGTGGCCTTATCAATGATTGATAGACACGCATGGCGTCGTCCCTCATAGCGTAAAGCCGCCTAAACCGATCGCGGTCATCATCTGAAGCGCGAAACAGGCGACTGCACCTCCGCCCACCACACCGATCATTGCGCGCATCGCCGGATTGAACTCCTGCCAGAAAGTCCATCCGATACCGGCGACGATAATGCCGATGGCGACAATGCCGTGCGCGAGTCCGCCCTGAAGGCCGTTGAGCAATGTCTGGAAAGGTCCATCCCACGGCATACCCGTAGGGGTGAACGCAAATGCCGGGGTTGCACTCAATAACCACAAAGCCACACTCACCATTGATTTACGCATGACCAAAATTTCCTCCTTCCTCAAAAAAGCGTGACGTATAAGTCGTTTAGCCAATCACGATCGAGCCGCTCGTGCAGGCGACGGCCAACTCAACCAGACTCATGATCAGAAACAGAGAGACAAAAAGTAGGACCGTGAGCCACTGTGGAATCTCGCACTGCCACAAAGTGAACACGCAGAACGCGAATAGCGCGGTCGCAAAAAGCGCCCACCACAAATGTGCTGCGATCAGCCCAACGAAATACGTTTCGTAAGATGGATCAATCATTACTCATTCTCCCTTCAGGTCGCGGAGCCGGTAGCCAGTGCCTGGCTCGTATCCTTCGACACGAACCAACTCTTCGATTTGCCGGCCGCCGTCTTCGCGGCGAGTAATGAAAATCAGCAAATTTACGCTCTCAGCGATGAGCCGCGGGTTGGGGGAAACGCCGGCTTCCTCGACCAGGCTTTCGAGGCGCAGTAAGGCGGCGCGCGCGCTGTTGGCGTGAACCGTGGTAAAATTTCCGGCGTGGCCCGTATTCCAGGCCTTTAGGAGATCAAGGGCTTCGGCGCCGCGTACCTCGCCGATGATGATTCGATCCGGCCGCATGCGCAGCACCTCGCGCACATGGCGGCGCATATCAGATTTTCCGCGGGCGATACGCCGAATTACGTTGCGCGCGTTGATGCGAAGCTCGGGCTCGTCTTCAATGATCGCGAAACGATCATCCGGACGGAGCTCAACGAGGCGGGCTGTAAGCGCGTTAACTAAACTGGTTTTGCCGGCGTTCGTGGCGCCAACGACGACAATGTTGTCAGCGCGAGAGATGGCATCATCGATAAGCCTTAGCTGCCATAATGCCTTGGCAAAAACGCGAAGAGGCCTTATCGGGCGCCAGTGGGTCCTGATTGAGAACGTTGGGCCATCTGATGCCGGAGGCGTTGCCGCCGAAAATCGTTCGCCATTTCTGAGCACCGTATTCAGGAACGGCTCCCCCGGCTCTAAGACCTTCCCATCAATCGCGGCTAGAAGACGAATGCCCGCTTCGACCCGCTCCGCCGGCAACACGATGCCGAGCGCCCGCATGCTGCCACGGCCAGAGTCGGCGAACAGCGGACACGAATGGGTCGCCGCATCGTAATTTGCGGAAACCTCCTGGACGTCGGCCTTTATAATTCGTTCGAATTCAAGGAGCCGCGCTGCGGTCTGCCACAGGGTCTCGTGCTCCGTTCCGTTGCTCCAAACGCGTGATATCATGGTTGCCGTCCTCAGATTGCGGAATCGAGGCCGCTTGGGCGCGCCGTCAGACTTGACGTTGACTCGTGTGACGATTTCCGACGGTCATTTCTGAGCACCCGCCGGAAAGCCGTAAACGCTGCCTCCAGTTCCTCATTCGTTGCGTCGAGTTCACACACGTCGGGTGGGACCCGGCCGGCCAGATAAAAGAACACGTCCGAATTCACTCCGAGCACGCGGGCGAACTCCGCTATGATGTGACCACGTGGCTTGTACAGGCCCTGCTCGATGAGACACAGATAGGTTGCCGATATCGAATGGCCGTCCTCGAATCTGACTCTCGCCGCGAATTCGCGTTGGGTCAGCCCGAGCGCCAGGCGCCTTTCGCGGACGGACTTACCTAGGCTTTTCATAGGTGCGTCTCCTTTAACATAAACTGGAATTCCATTATTTGATAAGCCAATCGGCACATGAATGCAAGCCCCCCGCTTCGAGTCGGAGCTTTAGCGCCTCGAATGAGTTTGCTGGAGGTTGCGGCAGGCTGCCGCTACGAACTTCTGAATGTTCGGATTGCCGTCAAAAAAGATGTCTAGGGATCTGCGTCAAAGATGGCTTGGCGCGCAGGTTCAACACAAAGCGCACCTCAGCGGCGCGGCTTGGAACGCGATGGCGGCTTCTTAGCCTGGTCGATCACTTGCCGAAAAGCTCGATAAGCCGCTTCGACTTCGGTGTTATCAGCGTCGCGCTGTACGTCCGCAGGAACTCGCTTCGCATAGAAATAGAGGACATCCGGCGAGAGACCCAGAATCTCTGCGAGTTGCTCGATCACTTCGTTTTCCGGCGGGTAGCGGCGATCGTGTTCGAGATCGTTCAAGTAGGGTGGTAAAACCGTGCGGCCATCGCCACGGCGAAGCCGCTCTGCGACCTCCTTTTGTGTCAAACCCACTTTCTTGCGCGCCTCGGTTATCACCTGACCGAACGTCTTCATCCGCCGAATTATCCTCTCGTCGCCATCGCCAATGCATCGGCGATCGTCTTTAGCGGCAGAACCAGTCTCAGTGGGTCATCAAGCAACCGCAATGCACCGAATCGTTCGTACCAAGCCGCCGCCCTCTCGTCCTTGGCATCGATCGCAAGCGCTACGCCGCCCACCTCAATCGCGACCGAGAGTGCTCTCCTGCCGGCCGCCAGCAGAAGTTCACCGCCTAATCCACTCCCTTGGACAGACCGGTCGACGGCGAGGCGTCCGAGTCGAAATACCGGAACCTCGTACCGTCCCAGTCTCCTCGTCACAGTCGCTGGCACTTTGGCGAATTCGATGGCTCCGGGACTGATCGAGTAGTAGCCCTGTATACGGGCTGGTTCGTTCGGAACGACCGCAACGAACGTCTTCGCGCCGCCAGATTCGTGATTCTGCCGTGCGTATCGTCGAAGATATTCGTTGAGTTCGGCAGACCCGCAATCGAAACTCTTACGGTCGTGGCGCCTGCTGATCGCCTCT
>DATJUF010000265.1:0-3639 GCA_035502655.1 Binataceae bacterium (SeqCode) | reverse complement strand
GGGAACGACTCCCATGTGAAGTCGATACCAGCAGTCAGCGTCGCGGTAGGAATGTCCTCGACGCCGTCCATCATGCTGATCAGGAAGGCTTCCTTGCCGCGCTCCACCGGGGCGAAGCCGACGCCGCAGTTACCCATGACTAAAGTCGTGACGCCGTGCCAGCTCGATGGCGAAAGATAGGGATCCCAGGCGACCTGGCCGTCGTAATGTGTGTGGATATCGACCCATCCGGGGGCGACGAGCAAGCCGCTAGCATCGATTTCGCGGCGTCCCGAGCCAGCTTTGCCAGTGACGCTGGCGATTTTGCCGTTATCGATCGCGAGATCACCGGTGAAGCCTGGCGCGCCGGTACCATCGATAATTGTTCCCTTGCGAATCACGAGGTCATGCATGTGCGCGTCCTCCTGGAGCGGCTGATGCGAGGCAAATCGGTACTTGCTACAGCGACTAAATCAATCCGCGGGCTGTCTGGCAATATTTGAGGGCTTGTAACCAGGTGTGGAGTCTAGCAAGGATTGTCCGCGGGCGGCGCGATTGCTGCCCGCGAAACTGGCTTCAGAGTTTTAAGGAGCGACCCTCACAGCCACGGGCGCGCACGGCCTCGCAAGCGAGGCCTACGCTTGCGGCTTGCAAAAGGCTGGGAATTGGCGCTTGAGCTGCTCAAGTTTCGGCAAGTCGTTCGCAACTATATAGGGATTGTCCGGGTGCAGCTCGAGGAAATTCTGATGGTAAGCCTCAGCGGGATAGAAATGCTTCAGCGGGACGACTTGAGTGACTATTGGCGATGAGAAGGCCTTTTCCTTGTTCAACTCGGCGATGTAGCTATCCGCAATGCGTTTCTGATCGTCATTGGCATAGAAAATGACTGATCGGTATTGGGTGCCATCGTCGGGGCCCTGGCGATCCAGCTCGGTGGGATCGTGCGCGACGAAAAAGAAAACTTCGAGCAACTGCTTGTAGGAAATCACCGAAGGGTCATAGGTGATCTGTACGGATTCAGCGTGGCCGGTGGTTCCCGTACTGACTAATTCGTACTGGGCATTAGCTGCGCTGCCGCCGGAATAACCGGAGATGACCTTAGTGACACCCTTCACATGCTTGAAGACGCCGTCGACGCCCCAGAAGCATCCGCCAGCCAGCACGGCGGTCGCTGAAGCCTTGACGCTCGGCGGATTAACGGATTGGGCGCGTGCCTCATTTGATGCAAGCAAGCTCATCGTCAAGACCAGGGTTAATGTGAGCCACCGTAAGGTGGGCATCAGCTTTGTCAGGGTCCGGCCATGCCTCGGAATTAACGTCAAAAGGGGGCTCGGGTCGTCCAATCGGCGCTCGATGCCATAAGATCTTATTTTCATCTCTAAACGGTGCCACGTTTATCAGCCCCTAAGCAATCACCGATCTAAAACCCCACTAACCTCAGAGTTTAAGGCGGCTTGCGCAGCTTCAGGTCTTTAAGGCGCGCCCAGGGGATTGGTTTGCTCGCTGCGCCTTCGGCTCCGCTGTGGTGCGCGGCTCGCTGGCTCGGCCCATCGCCCTGGTCAGAGGGATTAGATTCCCTGATGGAGAATTACGCCATTTCGCGCAAATCCCCAAACCCAACGCACGAAAATTGCAGATGATGGAATTCAGACCGCGATTACGCGACGCGCGGAGAGGGCGGTCCGGCATTCACGATTTCAACAGGCAGTTATTCCATTTTGCGAAGGCAGAATCACACATATGTTTCCGCATTCGACGGGTTGCGCGGCATAGCAATCCTGCCGGTCGTGCTGTTGCACGTTGGCGTGTCGACACTTCCGCCTGACAGGCTTTTATTCGAGCTTACGAGAGGGTGGTATGGAGTCGATTTGTTCTTTGTGCTGAGCGGGTTTCTGATTACCTGGATTCTGACCGCGGAAATGCGTGACGCTGGAACGATCGATCTGCGAGGTTTTTATCGGCGGCGTGTTCTGCGGCTTGGGCCAGCCTATGTATCGATGCTTAGCGTGGTATTGATAGGAGCCGCATTTTTCGAGCCTCAATCATTGCGGAAATTGCCTCACGTATTGCCGTCGATTCTGACGTTTACCTACAATTATCAGATTGCGGCAGGTGGCGAACATTTTGACTTGCTAGTAGTCGTCTGGTCATTGTGCGTTGAAGAGCAATTTTACCTTGTGTGGCCATTTGTGTTGCGCTATTTGGGCCGAGACCGGGCCTTGCGGTTTTGCGCTGGGGCAATCGGGCTATTAACGATTTACCGAATCGCCCTCTATGGCTTCCTCAACTGGCCGCATCTTGGCCAGCCCACTGCAGCCTCATCGATTTGGATTTATTTCGCCACCGATACGCGGATAGGGGTGATACTCACTGGATGCGCCGCGGCTCTCCTTGTACGGGATTCTCGTGCCCGAGGCCTGGTGAAATGGATGCGCAATGCGCGATTATTTCCGTATCTTGCATTCGCGGCGGCCTGCCTGCTCGCGGTCTTCGTTACCGGTGCGAGGCCGTCCAGTGCTTCGTGGCGTAGCGCAACATTCGGATATGCGCTATGTGCTTTTGCCGCCGCGGCTTTGATCGTTGCTCTTATGGTTCAGCAGCGTTCGTTGGTGGCGCGATCGCTCTCATGGAAACCATTAGTTTCGCTGGGCAAGGTCTCTTATGGTGTATATCTCTTCCATCCGGCAGTTATGTGGACGCTGCTACGTATACATCAGTCGATGAGATTGGCGGATACTGCCGCGTTGCCACCTGCCGGATTGTTCGCCGCATTATCGGTACTGGTGCTCGGAGTGACATGGCTGGTGGCGGCGCTGCATTTTCGTTACGTTGAAAAGTGGTTTCTGTCGCTGCGAACTGCACCGCAGTGTACCGCATCGGTCCCATCGGAGCGGCGGCTCGAAAACTTCACCGGTGCCGAGAGCGAGCAATAGCCGGATTACTAGAGACCGCTCAGCACGCGAGCTGATGCGAACAGAGATTTACCAACATTGACAGGATCGACAGGCGTAATTGTGGCGGCAGTTTGGCCAGGCGACACTTTGAATACTCATTGCCGAGAGGCTATTCAATTAGTGTAGACGCCCTCCCGTTCTCCGGCTAGATCTCTGAGTTGTCTTCTCTTCCGCCAGTTCGAATCACATGCCGTATAAAAGTATGCGCAGCTCCGATTCCGAGCGGGAGACGATAAAGTATGTGTGAAAGGCTAAACGCCAGCATTGCAGCCATTACTTTGGATTTGGCTGCGAATTTACTGAAAGTATTGACTGCAACAGCTTGCATTGGCCCGAGGCCGGCCGGCGTGATTGGTACACCGCCGGCCGCAAGAATTGCCGGCGAGAGCACTATTACGTGCTTCCAATCAAGCGGCAGATTAAACGCCCTTAGACAAATCCAAAGCAGGATCCCTTGTGGAGCAAGGATGCAGAATCTGATGAACAGAAATTCACAATAGGCTGGTAACGTCGCCTCGCGAAATGCGGTTAAAGAAGGGCGTTGATATATCCATCGCTCAAAGCCGGTTCGCGGCTCGCGCCATAACCACCATCCGGCGATTAGAATGAACAGAACAAAGGCGCCAGCGCTGTAAGGGGCGAATGCATGTACCGGTGAATCGGGAACGAGATAACCGCCCAGCGCGATCATTGCCGAGAAAAGAAT
>DATJUF010000264.1:0-6427 GCA_035502655.1 Binataceae bacterium (SeqCode) | reverse complement strand
CACGACCGCATAGACGCTTGGTTCAGTCGCCCACGCACCGGCCCATCCAAGGCTTTGCGTCAGCCCCGGCTGATCGCCAACGTAATACGGATTCTTGATGTACTTCATCAGGGTCTTTGCCGCGGCGCCGTCGGGATCGGTCTTGAGCACTGCGAGAGGAAAATCCACCGGAATCAGATTTCCGCCGACAGACTCATTTAATTGTTTCCATGCGGCCGCCGATGGCCAGGTGGCGTCCGACGGACGCCTGCGGCGAAAACTCGCAGCCGCCATAAGGCGGTGCGGCAGCAGCGGCACCAGCGCAGCCGATCCCATTGCTTTCAAGAATGCTCGTCTATTCATTATCGATTCTTCCTGCACTCTCCGCCTCAACCACCCCAGTGTATTACTAACCAGATCACTGGCTTCGCTCCGCCGTCGATGGACGCGGATCTGACGTATGGCATCGAGCCCGCGAGCATTCCTCTCTGATTCGTTGCACTCCCTCGGGGTCTCTGATGATCGCGCTCACTCCCCGTTGGCCAACCGTTGGCGTTACTCCAGCTCACGCGCGTGATCCTCTCTCATTGAGGTTCATTCGTCTCGACGCGGACGTGGCTTTCGTCCCCCATCCCACGATCATTCCCATCTGCACCTTATTCGTGCATTGTTAATCGATTATCCTTGCTCGTCGCAGCAAAGGATCTGAAGCACGCACTTTCTACGGATGGCATCCAGGAATCTCCTCGAAGATTACTTGCGCGAGATGCGCAACACTCGGCGCTCTGGTTCCGGCGTCGCTGAGGCTTCCTATTATCCAGTCCTTTGGAAGTTGATGGAGGAGGTTGGCTCTACTCTTAAACCCAGGGTCAAATGCATCCTGCAAGTCAGTCACGGCGCTGGCATTCCCGATGGCGGCCTCTTCACCCTCGATCAATTCCAGAAGGGACCTGAACCGCTTCCCGGAACCATCCCAGCCCGTGGCGTAATCGAAGCAAAGCCGGTCAGCGACGATGCTTTCCTGACCGCTGAAACACCACAGGTCTCGAAATACTGGGGCAAATACCGGCAGGTCCTTGTCACCAACTATCGCGATTTTCTGCTTCTCGGCACCAGCCCCGATGGAACTCCGGCAAAACTCGAGAGTTACCGTCTTGCCCCGAATGAGGCGGTTTTCTGGTCTGCGGCAACGCGGAGTATTGCCGCAGAGCATAGCGAAGGCTTCATCGATTTTCTCAAGCGTGTGATGCTCCATGCGGCGCCGCTCGTAACCCCAAAAGACGTTGCCTGGTTCATGGCCTCCTACGCCCGTGAAGCCTTGCGCCGTGTCGAAAAGCGCACTGAGGTTCCCGCTCTGGCTGCTATCCGCAGCGCGCTCGAAGAAGCGCTCGGCATCAAGTTTCAGGATCAGAAGGGCGGCCACTTCTTTCGATCGACGCTGGTGCAGACACTCTTCTACGGGTTGTTTTCGGCTTGGGTGCTATGGACTCGCGACCACCCTCCCAACGGCCGCCATCGTTTCGACTGGCGCACCGCCGGTTACTATCTCCGAGTTCCTGTCCTTGCCGAATTGTTCCATCAGGCGAGCAATCCGGCGTCGCTCGAAGGTCTCAATCTTCCCGAAGTGCTCGACTGGACCGGCACTGTCCTCAACCGCATTGACCGCGCTGCGTTTTTCACCGCGTTCCAGCAGCATCATGCGGTGCAGTATTTCTATGAACCGTTTCTCGAAGCCTTCGACCCTGAGCTCCGCAAGCAACTCGGCGTCTGGTACACGCCGCACGAGGTCGTCCGCTACATGGTCGCGCGTGTCGATCGCGTTCTGCGCGAAGATCTAGAAGTGCCTGACGGACTGGCAGACCCCAACGTTTACATTCTCGACCCATGCTGCGGCACTGGCTCCTATCTCATCGAAGTCCTCAATCAAATAGCGGCGAAGCTCCGCGCGAAAGGCGGCGATGCTCTCACCGCTCAGGAAATCAAGCGCGCCATGATGGGCCGGGTCTTCGGCTTCGAGATTCTCCCCGCGCCGTTCGTGGTCGCCCACTTGCAGATAAGTCTTTTGATGCAGCAGCTCGGAGCGCCTTTTTCGAAAACCAAAAAGGAGCGGGCCGCCGTCTATCTCACCAACGCCCTCACTGGCTGGGAACCACCCGACGGTTCCAAGCCTCAAATGCTGCTGGCCTTCCCCGAACTTCTCCAGGAGCGCGACGCCGCAGAGCGGGTTAAGCAGACCACTCCGATTCTCGTGATTCTAGGCAATCCGCCTTATAACGGGTTCGCCGGTGTCGCCATTGCAGAGGAACGTGACCTGTCAGAGGCCTACCGCACCACCAACCGCGCGCCCAAACCGCAAGGCCAGGGCCTGAATGATTTGTACGTCCGCTTCTACCGGATGGCCGAGCGGCGCATTGTTGAAAGGACCGGCAAAGGCATCGTCTGCTTCATCTCAAATTACTCCTGGCTCGATGGACTCTCATTTACCGGCATGCGCGAGCGCTATCTTCAACAGTTCGACCGTATCTGGATCGACTGCCTCAACGGCGACAAATATAAGACCGGCAAACTCACTCCCGAAGGTGAAGCCGATCCGAGTATTTTTTCGGCTGACTTCAATCGCGAGGGCATTCAGGTCGGAACTTTGATCTCCCTTCTCGTGCGCCGCTCACGATCCGTCAGCGCTGATACAATCCATTTCCGCGATCTCTGGGGCAAGGCGAAACGCCTTCAACTGATCGAAGAAGCGGAAAGTGGCGCGCAACCGAAATACCATAAGGTTGATCCCCCGCTTGAGCTTGGGCTGCCCTTCCGGCCCTCATTAGTCGCGACTAACTATTTGTCTTGGCCACTCTTGCGAGAGCTTTTCCCAATCTCATTTCCGGGCGTAAAGACCAGCCGCGACGAATTGGTCGTGGACATCGATCGCAATCGGCTGATCGAGCGGATGAAGCAATATTTCGATCCAGATCTTAGCGATGCTGAAATTCGCTCAATCATTCTTACGGCAATGACGGACGCGGCGCGATTCGATGCCCGAAAAACGCGTCGATATCTCGTGCAGCGCGGCTTCAAGCCCGAAAATGTCGTGCGCTACTGTTATCGCCCGTTCGATAATCGTTGGCTTTATTGGGAGCCTGAAACGAAGCTTCTCGACGAGAAGCGTCCCGATTACTTCCCTCATGTCTTTGAAGTGAACCTCTGGATCGAAGCACGCCAAAGACAACCAATGGAGCGCTTCGATCGCGGTTACGTCGTCAGCGTTTTGGCGGACAACTTCGGCAACGGACTTTCAAGCTTTTTTCCGCTCCTTCTCAATGCCGAAAGTACTCGGAAGAGTTTATTTTCCAGGCAGCGGGCTCAATCCGCACTAACGCCGAATATCAGCAACACTCTGGGAACATACCTAAAGTACATAAAAGTAGAGCCTCTGGATTTCTTCCTCCACTCTGTCGCCATCCTGCATACACCGTCATACCGCCGCGAGAACGGCGGAGCACTCAGAATGGATTGGCCGCGGATTCCGTTGCCCGCCTCCAAAGAGCAACTTGTCCGCTCCTCCGAACTCGGCCAGCAGATAGCCAAACTTTTCGACCCGGATAATCCCGTCGCTCACCTCACCGCCGGTACCATCCGCCCTGAACTCGCTGCCATAGCAGTCATCTCCCGCGCCGGCAGCGGCGCACTAAATCCCGACGCCGGCGACCTTGACGTAACTGCCGGATGGGGCCACATAGGCATCGGCGGAGCCGTGATGCCAGGCAGAGGCAGAGTCATCGAACGCGGCTACACCGCGCAGGAACGCGAAGGAATCGATGCAGGCGCACCGGCACTTGGCTTATCTAAAGAAAAGGCTTTCTTGTTGCTCGGTACGCGCACGCTCGACATCTATCTGAACAATCTCGCTTACTGGCGAAACGTTCCAATCCGAGTTTGGGAGTACACGATCGGTGGTTACCAGGTGATCAAGAAGTGGCTCAGTTACCGCGAGCGCCCGATTCTCGGCCGCAGCCTGGCGATTGACGAGATACATTACGTCACCGCAATGGCGCGCCGCATCGCCGCCATCCTGCTTCTCGAACCTCAACTCGACGCCAACTACCAAGCCATTACTCAGTCAACCTTTCCTTGGCCTCGTTCGGAGACCGCTTCAGCCGATAAAGCTACGCCCGCGCCCCGCTGATCTCATCTCGTCAAGGATGAAATCCTTCACTTTCTGCCGGTCGGCTCAACGAACCTGTTGATACTTGTCTCCGTTTCCTGTCATTGCATCGCGTTCCCTAAAACAAAACTGCGCAAAAACTGCGATGGATGTTTCACGTGAAACATCGATCGCAGAAATTGGCTGACATGGATGTTTCACGTGAAACATCCATTGCAAGATTAACCGCGCCACCCGCCGGCGATTGCTTCGATCGCCGCGAGGACGCGTTTGCGGCGTTCCTCAGGTGACTTGGCGAACGACTGGATTTGCAAGGTACTGGTGGTTATCCCAGCCCTTTCATAATCACGCAGCCGCGCAACCCAGCGCTCGGGCGTGCCGTGAATATAGATCGCGTCGATCATGTGATCTGGAATCGATTGCAATGCGCGTTTGCGATCGCCGGCATTCCACGCCTCGAAGGCGACTGCGGCTTCGTTCTCATAACCGATTTCGCGGAAATACTTATTGTACTGAGGCACCGTGACATAAGCGGTAAGCTCCCGCCGCAGACGCTCACGCACCGCGTCTTCTTCCTGATCGGCTGCCACCAGTATCCGGCAGACGATATCTATATTGGTATCGGAGCGTCCCGCCGCGCGTGCGCCATCATGGATATGATGAATCATCTTCGGGAAGGTTTCGGGCGTGATGTAATTGACGATCGCGCCGTCGCCAATCGCGCCTGCCAGATGAAGCATCCGCGAACCCTGCGCGCCCAGATAGATCGGCGGCGCGGGATCAGCCGGCGCGGCAAGGCGGAAACCATTGATCTTTAGAGTCTTGCCGTTCACCGTAACCTTCTCGCCAGTGAAGGCCGAGCGGACCGCCGCGACGGTCTCACGCACGCGTGTGATTGGATGCTCGAACGGGATGCCCATCCATTGCTGGACGATAGTGTTGGTCGAGATGCCGAGTCCCAGGACGAAGCGTCCGCCAGATAGGCGCTGTAACGACGCTGCTGTCAGCGCGATCAGGGCAGGTGGACGGGTAAAGACAGCGATAATGGCGGTGCCGAGGCGCATCCGCTCAGTCGCCGCGGCGGCTGCTGCGAGCGGCACGATCGCTTCGCTCTCGAAGGTTTCGTAGGACCATCCGTCGGTGAAGCCATGCTTTTCAGCGTGGCGCGCGAGTTCCGGCAAATGGCTATCTTGAAAGCCGCTGAGCGGCAACGTGATCCCAAGGCGCATCATCAGAGGTTTCCTTTTCAGGTGTTAAGCAAATAGCTATTCATCCAAGTGCTTGGAGAAATAGCTATTCAGGCTGTTGCTGCAGCGATCCGAGGTTCATCGCTTGCGCGAGATGAAGCGGCTGGCGTCCGCTGCAAAATTGGCGAATTTGTGAACGGCAGGCGAAGCCGTCAGCGATAATCAAGGTCGCGGGCGGACTCGCATTGATCGCAGGCAGCAGCACGCGTTCAGCGATCGCGCGAGATATCCCAAAACGATGCTTGCCATAGCCGAACGCACCCGCCATCCCGCAGCATCCGGTGTCTGGGGCTTCGACTGTGAGGCCGGCTGCGCGGCCGAGCAGCGCGAGTTCATTAGTCATTCCGGCCAGCGCCTGGCGATGGCAATGGCCATGCACGAGCGCGTGGCCGTGCAACGCGGGCGGCATCGAGGCGGGTGCGTGGCGGGTCAGGAATTCATCGAACAGCAAAGTGTTATCGGCGAGCGCGCGCACCTCTGCGACGTGTGGGAAAAGGGCGGGAAGTTCATCGCGAAAAGTCAGGATGCAACTGGGTTCGAGGCCGACGATCCTGACGCCGCGCTGGACGAAAGGTGCCAGCGCCGCAGTGGCTTCGGCCATTTTCGCGCGGGCCGCATCGAGCATTCCCTGTTCGTAGAGTGGCCGGCCGCAGCAGACGGCGGAATCGGGGATGACGACACGGAAGCCCGCTTTTTCGATTACTTCAGTTGCGGCGATTCCTACTTCGGGTTCAAAAAAATTACTAAAAGTGTCAGGAAAGAGGAGCACTTCAGTGGCGGATGGATTAAGTGGCGGATGCTTATTGAACCATCGGCGGAAAGTTACAGGGGCGAAACGCGGCAAATCGCGATCCGGATGAAAACCAAGCAGGCGGCGGATGAGCGCGCCCGAAGGCCCCAGGGAAACCGCGTTGGCGAAGCGCGGAGCGAGTGCGGCGAGGCGCGCGGCCTCGTGGATATGCGCGAAGAAACGCTGGGCCAGCGGGCGGCGATGGCTTTGAAAGTAGTTCGCGAGAAACTCGGCGCGGTACGCCGCGATATC
>DATJUF010000263.1:0-9137 GCA_035502655.1 Binataceae bacterium (SeqCode) | reverse complement strand
TACTCTTGTGCAGCGGGTAAGGCGAGCCGAATGCGGTAATGGCTGATGGGCGGGGAGTCTGGTGATGGTGATGGCGCGTACAAGAAAGCTACGTATAGGTGTCCTTTTCGGCGGACGTTCCGGCGAACATGAAATCTCGCTGCGCTCTGCGCTTACTGTCATGTCCGCGATGGATCCTCGTCGCTACGAAATCGTGCCCATCGGTATCCACCGCGACGGGCGATGGTTCCTGCAAGGCGACGCGCTCCAGATGCTGGCCAAAGCCACACCCAGACTCGGCGCCCTCCAGCACGGCGGTGCACCGGTCAGCCTGCTGCCTTACCCAGACAACCGCGCTCTGGTTAGCACGCCTTCGCGTAATCGTCATCCAATGAATGGTCACAAGCCGCCGTTGCCCGGCCCGCTTGACGCCGTCTTTCCCGTGCTGCACGGCACTTTCGGCGAGGATGGCACCGTTCAGGGACTGCTTGATCTGGCCGGTATTCCGTATGTCGGGGCAGGCGTGCTCGGTTCGGCCATCGGAATGGACAAAGATGCACAGAAACGGCTTCTCGCCAGCGCAGGCATTCCGGTCGTTCGTTATTTCGCTTTAGCCAGCAGCGATTTTCAGCGCAAGCCAGCGCTCGCACGCCGCTACGCCAATGAATTAGGCTATCCGGTCTTCGTCAAGCCCAACGCGCTCGGCTCCTCTATCGGCATCAGCCGCGTGACGAGCACCCGTAAGCTCCCATCGGCGCTGGCCGACGCCTTCCAGTACGATCGCAAAGTTCTAATCGAGGCGGCTTGTGAAGGACGCGAAATCGAATGCGCCGTGCTCGGCAATGACAACCCCGCCGCCTCGCTTCCCGGCGAGATAATCGTGAAACACGGCCATAGTTTTTACAGCTACGACTCAAAATATGTCGATCCCGAGGGCGCCGACGCCCGCATCCCGGCCGATCTGCCGGCCTCCATCATCCGGCGCATCCGCGAGTTAGCCGTAGCAGCTTTCAAAGCTCTGTCGTTGCGCGGGATGGCGCGCGTAGACTTTCTGACCCGGCCCGACTTAAGCGAAATCTTTATCAACGAGGTCAATACGATCCCAGGTTTCACTTCGATCAGCATGTATCCCAAACTCTGGGAGGCGACCGGCGTTCCTTTGTCCCAACTGATTGATCGCCTGATAGAGCTTGCAATCGAGGATCATCGCGAACGGTCGGCGCTCAAATTTACCTATCAGCCGCCGCCCGATCGGAATTAAAATTAGCCGCTATCGATGAATCCGCTGCTGATCGCGACCACCAATCCGGCCAAGTTGGCCGAGTATCGCACGATCCTTCGCGGCTTCGACTTGCAACTGCTCTCGTTGCGCGACGCCGGTATCGAGGCCCAAGCGCCTGAAGACGCCGCCACTTTCGCTGATAACGCACGCCTCAAGGCCCGTTTCTATTTTAATCTCGCGCAGATTCCAACACTTGCCGACGATGGCGGCCTGGAAGTCGACGCGCTTGGCGGCGCCCCAGGCACCCAGTCTCATCGATGGCTTGGCGCCGACGCCGACGATCGCACGCTCGCCGAGGAAATCATTCGCCGCACCGCGGGACTCACCGCCGATCGGCGCACCGCGCGCCTGCGCGCCGCCGCGGTGTTGATTTATTGCAACCATGGCGAAAGCATCGAAAGGCTCGCCGAGGCCGCGCAGGAAGGTATCATTGCCCAACGCTGTTACGCCGAAGTGCGAGCCGGTTTCCCCTATCGTTCCGTGCTCTTCCTGCCCGCCCGCGGACGTTATCTGGCGGAACTCAGCGAAGAGGAGGCGGCGCAATTGAGCCAGCGCAAAATCGCCATAACTAAACTGACCGAAGATTTGCTTCGCATCGCTCAGGCACGCTAATTGTGTCAACCTGAACCTGTACGTATATCGATGAAAGGCCGGCGTAAAGGTAGAATCGTTATCTTACATCTGGCGGCACAGTATCCCTTCGCCGGGGTGATCTGGCAGCTTATACATCATCTCGCCGGCTTCAGCCGGCTCGGCCTCGAGGTTTTCTATATCGAGGACAATGGCGCTTGGGCTTATGATCCGGTTAGCGCCGCCTCGGTTCCCGATCCATCATCCAATTTGAAACTGCTCAATGATGCGCTGGCCCGCTTCGGCTTCGCTGATCGCTGGTCTTTCTATGATCACGTGCACTCGGCCTATTTGGGGATGAGCCGCGCACGCTGCCTTCAATTGCTTGCCGAGGCAGACGCCGTTATCAATCTGTGTGGGGCGACTTTTCCGCGCGAAGAACATCGGGCGGCACGCATGGTCTATCTCGAGACTGATCCGGGCCTCATGCAGATCAAGCTCGCGCAGCACGACGCAAAAGCGATCCAAAAGGCTGCTGGCCATCAACTTTTTTTCAGCTACGGTGCCAATCTCGGTAATCCCGATTGCCTACTGCCGAATGGCAAGCTCGACTGGCATCCAACACGCCCGCCGGTATTGCTCGATCAATGGCATGAAGGTGTCGGTCCGGCCTCACCATCAGCCTTCACGACGGTTGGCACCTGGAACAACAAAGGCGGCGACGCCGTCCTCGCGGGCGACACCTACTTTTGGTCGAAGCAGGTTAACTTCCGCAAGATGCTCGACGTTGCTGGCCGCGCCCATCAGCCGATTGAGCTGGCAACGGACCTGAATTCAGGCCCCGACTATGAGGCGGCACTTCGCGGAGGCTTCACTTTCAGGCCAGTCGTGCCGATGTCGCTGGATCTCGACGGCTATCGCACCTACATCTCGAGTTCGCGCGGCGAATTTACTGTTGCCAAAGACATTTACGTCCGTTCCCGCTCCGGATGGTTCAGCGACCGCAGCGCCTGTTACCTGGCGGCTGGCCGTCCAGTTGTCACGCAGCGCACCGGCTTTGAGAAATTCATCCCTGAAGGCCGTGGCCTGCTCGGGTTCGATACTGCTGATGAGGCCGTCGAGGCCCTGCGCACCGTCAACGCCGATTATGCCGCTCATGCACGCGCCGCTCGCGAGCTTGCTGTTGAATACTTCGACGCCGTCAAACTGCTGGATGAAATCGCGGAAGTGATCGGCCTCTAGCCGCCCTCAGCCCGATGCAGGCCACTCCGCTCCAGGTAATTGCCGGCTTATATCTCTTCGGCCCCAATCTCAGGGCCTTTGCCGAGATTGTTGCCGCCGCGATTTTCGCTCTGACAGCCTTCGCCTTTCGCCACTCGCACAAAGTCCCGGTGCGCGGCCTCGTGATGTGCGCGATAGGCTTTGTGATCGACGCCGTTGCCACACCGCCGACCGCCGCTGGACTGGCATGGGCGCGATGGGTCAATGGCGCTGCGCTCGTTCTCGTAAGCTGGGGTGTCATCTACATGCTGCTCGCGATTGCCGACGCGGCAGCCCATCGCACACGCACTCATTTTTCCACAATCCTCAAAGACCTGCTGATGCTGCTCTCGTATTTCGTCGTGCTGATCGCCGTGCTTACCAAAGACACTCACGTCGATCCCACGCCGATCCTGGCCAGTTCGGCAGTTATCGGTGTCGTGCTCGGTTTCGCCTTGCAGGAAAGTCTCGGCAATATTTTCAGCGGCCTTACGCTGCAGATGAGCCACCCCTTCGCGCCTGGCGACTGGGTACGCTGCGGTAGTTTCGTCGGCCGTGTGCAAGGTATCGGATGGCGCTCGACCTCGCTCGTAACGCGCAGCAACGAACGGCTCGAGCTGCCCAATTCCGACCTCGCCAAGCAAGTCGTAATCAATTACTCCAACGGCGTGGTCGCCGACGAAGTTATGATCGGCCTTAGCTACAGCACGCCGCCTAACTACGTGCGCTCAGTCATTCTCGAAGCTCTGCGCAGCGTTCCCGGCATCCTGCAGAACCCGAGTCCCGACGTCCATACGTGGGAATATGCCGACTACTCAATTCGCTACCGCGTGCGCTACTGGATGAGCGACTTCGCCGACGCCGAAAGGCTCCACGATACCGTCTCAAGCGCCTTATGGTATCTGTTGCGGCGCAAATCGATTGAAATTCCTGCACCCATCCGCCACCTCCGGATGATGCCGGACGAGGTAACTCAACCCAGTATTGAAGCCTTCGAGCGCAATATACTGGCCGAGTTGCGCCAGGTCGATTTCCTGCATCCTCTCACTGACGAAGAACTAAAGCTGCTGGTGCCTGAAGTAACCGTGCAAAAATTCGGCGCCGGCGAAGCGATCGTTCATGAGGGCGACCAAGGCGACTCCCTCTTCATCATCCGTTCGGGCGTCGTCGAAGTAGCTGCCACTAATAGCGATGGCCAGCAGGTCCATATCCGAGACCTCACGCGTCCAGCCTTCTTTGGCGAGATGGCCCTGATGACTGGCGAACCACGCACCGCCACCGTTCGCGCGAGCACTGACGCCGAACTCCTGGAACTTGATCACGACGGCTTCAGCGAGCTTTTCAAGACTCGTCCTGAAACCGCCGCGCGCATCGGCGAGGTTATCGCGCTGCGCACGACCGAAACTCACGACCTTCTGGCACACACCCAGCGCAATGACCGCGCGCGCAACCGCGCAAACTGGCTGATCACCAAAATGTGCGCGGTTTTCGACTTGAGTTTGCCACACCAGCCTGCATCGTAGCTCTCGCGGAGAGCCGTTCCGCCATGCACTCAATCTGGCAACCCATCCTGAAAGGATTTCTTCAGGCAATATTTCGACACGGAGCTTCAGAGTCTTAGGCGCGCCATTCGCAGCTCGCGCTCGCACGGCACCTCAAGCAGGCCTACTTAGTGTCAAACTCGAACACCATCTCGGCTGGCAACTGGCCGGCCGCCGCTTGCAGCCGTTCGAGGCACATCGCAATCACGTGATCGTCCGGCCGTTCCTCGAGCATCGCCCGCAACGCCGCTTCCGGTGATTTTCCGCTATGCAACTGGCTGATCGCCTCGGCAAACCTCCGATAGTAAGCCCCATCGGTACCGTTGCCTTCGCGCGCGATCACCTCTTCAACTTGCACCAGTTGATGCTTGCCTTTGACCCGCACCCGCCCGATCGGGCGCACGATCAGGCCGTCTCCGGCCTCTTCCACTGTTTGCTGGTTGACTAGCAGGTTGACCTTGAACTGGCGCGTCAGCCCTTCCAGCCGCGAGGCCAGGTTCACCGTGTCGCCAATTACCGAATAACTGAACGACCGTTCGCCGCCGAAATTCCCGACGATCGCCTCGCCAGTGCAAATTCCTATACCAATCCGAAGATCGCGGAAGCGCTCGTCGCGCGCCGCCAGCTTCTCGAGTTCTTCGAACATTCGCAGCGCGCAATCGACTGCTTTCTGCGCCGGGTCCGGCAGATTCAGCGGTGGTCCCCAAAAGGCCATGAGCCCGTCGCCCATCAGCTTGTCCACCACCCCGCCGCTCTCCAGCACCAGGTTAGTCATCACGGTCGTGTAAGTGTTGAGCAGCGCCACCAGCGGCTCCGCCTCTGACCGTTCGGCCCGCGTCGTGAACCCGACAATATCCGAGAACAGAACGCTCAAATGGCATCGCTCGCCGCCGAGCTTCAGGCCATCGCTGCTGTCGACGAGCGATGCAATGACGTCAGGATGCAGATAATGCTCAAAGGCGTGCCGGATGTAGCGCTTCTCTGCGCCCTCGGTGAAGTACCGCCAACTCATAGTCACGGTATAAGTTACGCCGATCGTGACCAGCGGAAAGATAATTCCGAGCAACTCGCCACTTTCGCGCAGAAGATAAGTTGCATACCCGATGTAGCCGCCGAGTAGCACAATTGCGACGACCGCGCTCGCAAACGCTGACATTAGCGCCGCCGCGATACTCACCGCGATACCTAGCGGAATTCCGGCGAACCATTCCTCTTCAAACGCAAGCCGTCCGTTATGCGTCACGAAATCCCCAGCCAGCACGTTGTCCACTGCGCTGGCCAGGATTTCGACCCCGGGAAAATCACCGCCCATAGGTGTGACCCAGCGGTCGCCCAGCCCATGACCGGTTACGCCCACTATTACGATCTTGCCGGCCAAGGCGCCAGGCGGTATCCGGCTCGCTACGATATCGGCGATTGAGTAGGACGGTATCGTTCCCGCCTTGCCGCGGAAATGCACCATCATGCGCCCGATTTCATCGACTGGAATCGAACTGCCCGCAATCCTGATTCCCGCTACACCGTTGCGGTTGAACGACAGCATCAATGGGGCATGACCAGCGTAAGCGTCCGCCAGGGCAAGAAAAAGCGGTACGCAGAAGCGTCCATTGATTTCTACTACCGCCGGATATGATCGCGCGGCGCCGTCGCTATCCGCATCGATATCAACGTAAGCCACGCCGCGCGCCGCCGCATTCAGGCTTGGAATCGGCGGCAAATATCCCTTTGCCCAAACCGTCCGCACCTTCGCACCGCGACTCTTGCGTACTATGGAATAGGCGACCGGCGGGGGCTTGAGGAACTCCGTCAGATAGCCTTGCATGCTTGCCCCGGCAATCTGCTGAAGCTCATGGCTGGAGAAGGCATAACCGAGATAAGTGTCGCCCTGCGCCTTAATCGCTTGCGCGAGTTCTGCGTCGTTACTCTCTGCCGTCAGCCCTGCCAGCGCCTTATCGCTCACTCCCGCGGCGCGCAGTTGCTCCGCTATCTGCTCGCGTTCGACGTCTGCCGGGTCCCTCTCGCTGAGCAGTAAATCAAAGCCGATCACGGCAGCTTTATCGGCCGCCAGGGCGTTTACCAGGCGCGCTTCAACCTTGCGGTTCCAAGGCCATCGCCCCAGTTCCTTGATACTCTCATCGTCGATGCGCGCGATGACGACCTGGCCGGTCGGCTTCGGCATCCGCAAATGGTAAAGACGCCAGTCATTTGTCGCCAGTTGCACTCGCCCGAGCGCATGCGGGTAGAGGTGATTCAGCGTTGCGATTGCGCCTATCACCACTAGCCCAATCACGATAGTGATTAGCGCGTTTTGATGTAACGGCTTGCCACCCTGCGTGGCCATCAAACCTCCTACACGCTATCCCTTGCGCGGCCTCCCGCCGCCCCGCGAGGTCTGTCCAAGGTAGGCCCCGGCCTGCTCGTCCGAGGCCTTCAAGACCGGCCTTATTCGTTACCTGTCACCGGCATTGGTGTCGGCGTCGACACCGGCGTCGGCGCCGGGTTGCTGCTTGACGAGCCATTGAAGGCTCCGGCCGCAGCCGCTCCACCCAATCCAGCACCAGCCGCCCCGACAACCACTCCGCCCACCACCAATGCCTTCGTAGTGGAGCTATAGCCACCACCGCCCACACCGGCAAACACCGGTCCTGAACCGCAAGGCACGGTGACTTTCTGTCCGGGCTTGACCTGCACCTCGGGCGAGCTTGGATTCCTCGGGTTGCTTACCCCGACGACTCCGTCAAAAACGCTGACGTAAGTGAACTCCAAACATCCGGGGTATTTACTGTTCGCCACACCGTTCGTGTACTGGGTATCGTAACTGGTGCCGCGCGCCGCCGCGACCGCGTTCGGCGTATGCACTTCATAGTTTGGCGGTGTTCCTGGTGTAAAGCGCACCAGCGAACGCACCAGCCCAGCAAGCAACGTGACCTGCGTGTTCTGACGTGCGCCGGTGCTGGTGACCAGGTCCTGAGTGATCGTCAGGTTCGCTGAATCGGTCAGCTCCATCTGCGTTCCATCGGTCAATGTAATCGTCGCGCTGCTGCTCGGCCCGGTAGTTATCCGATCACCGACCCGCACCGCCGTGCCGTAAGCGCCCGGTATCGTTGCCGTTCCGCGAGTGATGGTTACAGTGCCGCTTACAGCCGTCAGGCTTCCGGCTGTCTGTGCTGACGCCCGCTGTACTCCGAGTAAAAAGATCACGGCTAGCATAATTGCCGCGCGGGCTATTGCCTTTCTAAAAGCTATGCGATTACTCACCAGTTTCTTTTCGTCTCCTAAGCGGCATTGACAGTCTGCCAATAAGCCTCGGGTCTCGCGCAATGATAAGGTTTGCCCTGCGCCAATCAACTATTCTTAGCTTATGGCGTGCAAATTATCCAGAAACTTTCTAAATCGTGCTAAGCGTTAGCGATGTTTACACGATCCGTGCAAGGTCCCGCTCCAGCGCCGCCAGATTGGCGCACGCACTCAGGTGGTCGGCCGCGCGCGCATAACGTGAGATCGCGCTGTCACCCGTGCCCCAGCGTTCCGGCGGCTCCGGATTGAGCCAGAGGATTGACCGGCAACGGCGCCGCAGATCACGCAGAATTTCGGCTCGCGGCGGCCTCCGATTATTGCGGCCGTCCCCGATAATCACGATCATCGAGGCGCGCGTGACCAATGCCGTCCGCCGCTCCCAAAGATCAATCAGCACTTTGCCGAAGTCTGACCGCGCGAGGAAATCGACCGGCGGGGTTGTCACCAGATGGCCCCGCTCGAATCCCGCCTCCGCAAGTCCGTCGATATACACGAAACTGCGGACGTGGCGGAATAACTGTTGTGCCCCCGCCATCAGTTCGAGCATCAGAACTGCCGCATAACGCATCGATCCCGACACGTCGCCGAGGAGCAGCAGGTCCACATGGCGTGGGCGGCGATTGCGAAAACGTAATTCCGCAGGGACTCCGCCGTGTTGAATTGCACCGCGCATAGTGCGGCGAAAGTCAATCCGTCCGCCGCCAGTGATCCGCAACCGGCGCGCCAGCCGGATGCGCAACCGCCGCTGCAGAATCTTCAACGTGTCGCGCGCCCGCTCGTATTCAAGTTCGCCATAGTTCGCGAAAGATAAGCGCACAGTCTCGCGCAGTTCTTCCGCCCGCCGCCCGGCGCTGCCGTCCGGGGTTTCCTTAAAAGCTTGGCCGCCTGGCGCTTCAAGCGCGCGAAGCAACTCGCCAGCTCCGTCAGAAGCCTGATCCTGCGGCGCCGCCGCCGCGTCACCAGCTCCGGCCTTCGCCTCATCAGCGGCAACTGAGGCAATTTCGAGCTTCGCACCGGCTCCCGTATCGCTCTCCGCCTGACTATGCGCTTTCTGGCTGGCATGCTCTCTGTTCGCCTGCAGCTCGGCCAGAAGCCGTGGCGATGGGACGGGCCTCGCGCGCTCTGCTTGCGCGAGGCCCGTCCCACCGCTCTCCACGCCCATCCCGTACAGGCCGGATCGCGCGGGCGGGCGACGCCCGCCCGCGCGA
>DATJUF010000262.1:0-17581 GCA_035502655.1 Binataceae bacterium (SeqCode) | reverse complement strand
ACCCTGGCAGCACACTTCTAGTTGGCTATTTTGCGTGCGAAAGAAACGCTCGACAAATGGTTTCAGCCACGGTGAGTAGGCCGCACAATGCTCAGCTTCGCTGCCGAGATCAGCGATCAGGCGTAGCGTCTGCTCCGCCTTTTCCGCGGCGCCGCAATCCATCTTGAACTTGCCGATCCTACCCAAGTTAGATAGCAGCTCGCTATCAGCCGCCGCAGTGCATATGAGCTTTCGCCACCCTCTATGAGCAGCGCTATCGCCCGGCGTGTGTATACCTCGATCGCGCCGACTATATAGCACCGCCGCCCATTGACGACGACCGCATCTACGTCGGATGCGGTTGCGTCGATCTGGACCTCATCATTTATGTGGCGTATGCCTTCGTCAGCCTTGCCAACTGCAATCCGGTACTTACTGCGCCAGCCATCCGGGTCCCGCATCAACTCGTATTCGGCGCGATGCTCCGCTTTATATTTGTCGAGCCAGCGCGCGATCGACCGGCTGCTTAAGCCGTCTCCATCCGCGCCGCGCGCCGCCAGCACTTTCTTGATCATGCCTGCCTGGCAATGTCCCGGCCGGTACCGCCGCCTACTGCGATGTAGCCGCTTTACGCCACGTTGACACCGCCGCCGGCGCTTGAAGCACTCGCATCCACAGCCCTAATCGTAACCGGGTTATGCGGGGCTGATGACCGCCCTAAAGTCATGGAATCATTGGGCTTTTCGTGACCTCGAAACAGGCCGGCCGTCCCATGTAGTCCCATATAGTGCTATGTAGTCCCATGTAGTCCCGCATATTCCCGCATTCGGAGTTGCCCCTCAGAATCAGATCAATCCATCTGTCAGATTACACTCCTGCTGATCGCTGTGGGATGTCTCGGACGTGCAGGCTGGCACGGCTTCAAAGCCATTCGACCGGCGGAATTTCAGTGGATTAGCGACCGCCCTATCTTGTTTACGTCAGAGCTGCTCGACTACCCAGACGAACTTAAGCGTTATCATATCCTTGGGAATTACCGGAGCATTTTGCCGCATCAAGAGGTTGCAATAGGAAGCAGGCCGGCGTCAGCAGGTTTCCTTGAAGGCGTCCTTGCCATGCGTATAGGAGACGCCGATCGGCTTGATGCGTACGAGATGCAGGGCTGGATGACCGAAGTAAGGCTCCTCGAACGGATTCTTCGCCAGGAACAGGGCTTTCAATGGCGCAGCTTCGGCACTCGCGAATGGAATGTCGGCCGCGACTCCTTTGATCACCGCACGCACGATATCCAGGTTTGACGGGTCGAGATTGTGGCGGGAGTCAATTAAAACCGTCACGTTGGGATGTTTAATCAGGTTTTGATACTTCTCGGCCGTGTCGATCATGATGAAAAGCAGATCCAGTTCCGGAGTCTCGGCAAAAGCCTGCAAGGTTGCGGTAGGCCATTCGCCGCCCTGTGTCGTGATCACGGCGAGATGCTGCTGCGCGAGTAGCGCGGTGAGTTTCTGGCGTTGTGTTTGATCCATATTTTTGTACCGGCCTCGGTCGTCAGGTGACATTCTTTGTGCCACGAAAAGCAAGGCGAGTTAATACGGCTCGCCAAATCCAACCAACGGCCGCATGTCCTCGCAGCAGAGGGGAATTGCTTGATTAGATAGTCATGCTGAAACGTGTCTTGCTATTGCTGCTCCTGGCTATCACTCCACTTCCGGCGCTCGCAGCGCAGGATTACTGCATGGATGCGGGCCATCTCGGACCGAATCACTACATGAATCCCAGCGAAGTTGATCTAATTAACGTCCTGGGGCCGCCACCGGCTCTCGGTTCGCCGGGGGGACAGGCGGATTTGCAAGCGGTGATCGAGGCGCAAGAGGTGCGCACACCGGCAGAAATCGCGAAAGCCAAATCTGACTCCTGCTTGTCTATTTTTCGCTTCGCCGGCGTGATGGGCCCGGGGTTCAAGGCCGCAAACCTGCCGTTCACAATCGTTTTTTTCCAGCGGGTATTTGATGACGGCATGCATGGTATCGCGGCGGCTAAAAAAGCTTTCAACCGGCCGCGCCCGTTTGTCGTGTCCCTTCAGCTTAAGCCGTTAGTGGCGCAGCCGCCAAATCCCTCGTACCCAAGTGGAACAGCCACGTTCGCGATCATGACGGCGATACTGCTGGCGGATATGGTGCCAGAGAAAGCGCAGGCGATTTTCGAGCGGGCCTTTGCTATCTCATACAGCCGGGTGATTGTGGGAATTCACTATCCGTCGGACCTGGTGGCGGGACGCATTGCCGCGGCGGTAATCGACAATGTGCTGCTGCATGACGCCGCGTTCCAGTCGGATCTGGCGAAATCCCGCGCTGAAGTCCGCAAGGCCGTTGGACTATCGAAGGCTTAGGGAAAGTGGTGGCTGGAGGCGGAAGGTTCCTGGGCAATCACTGTCTCAGATCCTTAGGCAGCTGATTTGCGGACGGACGGATTGCACACAACCCATATCTCGCACGAAGCTGCCGAATAACGCTATAGTCGAGTTATGCCTCTAAGCGTAGCGCGTTCACCGCTGGATTTGGTGGGTCATACGCCCGTGGTTCGGCTCAATCGCCTACCGGGCAAAGACGCGGCCGAAGTCTGGGCCAAGCTGGAAAATTACAATCCAGGCGGCAGTGTCAAAGATCGCATTTGCCTGTCGATGATCGATGCGGCGGAGCGTGAAGGCCTGATCAAGCCGGGCGATACGATTGTCGAGCCGACTTCGGGCAACACCGGTATTGGGCTCGCGCTGGTGTGCGCCGTCAAAGGCTATAATCTGGTGTTGACGATGCCGGATACGATGAGCGAGGAACGGCGTTCGCTGCTCGCGGCGTATGGCGCGAAACTAGTCTTAACGCCGGACACGCGCGGGATGCATGGCGCGATCGCCAAAGCCGAAGAACTGGTGCGCGAGAATCCTGGTTATTACATGCCCCAGCAGTTCAGCAATCCGGCAAATCCCGAGGTGCACTATCGCACGACCGGTCCTGAACTGATGGGACAACTCGAAAGAATCGACGCGTTCGTGGCTGGAGTCGGCACCGGCGGGACGATCAGCGGCACCGGCCGTTATCTGCGCGAGAATCTAAAGAATCGCCCCTTGATCGTAGCAGTTGAGCCGAAAAATTCACCTGTGCTCTCGGGCGGCGAACCGGGTTTCCATAAGATTCAAGGGATCGGCGCGGGCTTTATACCGGAAAATCTCGATACCCATGTTTACGATGAGATCATCACCGTTAGCGACGAGGACGCGACACTTTACTCGCGGCGCCTCGCGCGCGAAGAAGGCCTGTTGGTGGGTATCTCATCGGGCGCGAACTGCTGCGCGGCCCTTCAAATCGCGCGCCGTATCGGACACGATAAAGTCGTAGTGGTGGTTTTCTGCGATACCGGCGAACGTTACCTGACCACCGATCTGTTCCAGGCCGAAGGAATCTAGGCGGCTTTCGCCTGTCATTGCAATGCCTGGTGATCAGAAGTTACTCGATAAAAAATTAGCCCAACTGCGCGCGTTCTTCCGCCCGCTCAACTCAGTTATGGTGGCGTTTTCGGGAGGCGTCGATTCGACTTTCGTCCTGAAGGTCGCTTATGAGGTTTTGGGCGATAGTGTCCTCGCCTTGACCACGACCTCCCCAACGATGCCAACCGACGATCGCATCTCCGCGCTCGAAATGGCTCGCCTTATCGGCGCGCGGCATCTGGTGATCGAATCGGATGAACTCGCGGTACCGGGTTATGCCAGCAATCCGATAAACCGCTGCTATCTATGCAAGCATAATCTTTTCACCGTCTGTGAGGCGAAGGCCGCCGAACTGGGCTTTGACGTGATTGCCGACGGGTTGAATCTCGACGACCTGCATGACTATCGGCCTGGGATTAAGGCGGCGACGGAAAAACGCGTGCGCCATCCGTTGGTCGAGGCGGAGATGACCAAGGCAGACATTCGCGAAATCTCGCGGTCGATGGGTCTGCCGACCTGGGATCGGCCGGCTTCGCCGTGTCTCTCGTCACGCTTCCCTTACGGCACTCAAATCACGAGGGAAGGATTGCGGCAAGTCGAAGAGGGCGAACGGCTGCTGCATGCGATGGGCTTCGCGGTCGCGCGTGTCCGCTATCATGGCGATGTGGCGCGGCTAGAGGTGGAAGCATCAGCGATCCTGCGCTTGCTCGAGCCGAAAATTCGGGAGACGGTCGATCGCGAATTGAAAAGAATCGGCTTTCGCTTTGTGACTGTTGACTTGAAGGGTTTCCGCTCAGGCTCGCTCAACGAGGGTGTAGCCGCGCCGCAAGCGTCTCAGCCAAAGTGAGGTCATCGGCGGTGGTAATCTTGAGATTCATCGGCGAACCCTCAACCACTTCAACACTATGGCCGATGCGCTCGGCCAAGTCCGCATCGTCGGTCGCCGTGATTTGGTTCTGCAGCGCATGATCGTGCGCCTTGATTAATAGCTCGCGGACGAACGCCTGAGGAGTCTGAGCCTGCCATAGGCCAGCGCGCTGCAAGGTGGCTGTGATGAGCCTGTTCTGATCGACCCGCTTAAGCGTATCCGCCACAGGAACTGCTGCGATAGTGGCTCCTGCTTGCCCTGCACGCTCGAGGCATCGCAGGAACAACTCGCGCGAGGCGAACGGACGGGCGGCGTCATGCACCACAATCAATTCGCTTTCCGCGCTGGTAAGAGCAAGGGCGATACGCACTGATTCCTGCCGTTGTGTGCCTCCCGCGGTAATTTTGACCGGTAATTGCAATCCGGCGGCGGCAACTTCCATCCGGGCCTCAGGCTCGCGTCCGGCTGGCACGGCCAGAATCAATTCAGCGATTGACGTAAGGCTGGCCAGCGTCCGTAAGCTATAAGAAAGAATGGTATGGCCGTTTAATGAGACGAAGGCTTTGGGAAGCGCTGAACCCAGCCGTGTGCCGCTGCCGGCCGCGACGATAATGGCAGAGACGTGCATCAGGCCGAGCTTGGCTGGAATTGCGGATAAAAAAAAGGCCGGGCCAAGCCCAGCCTCTTTTCGACCCTCGGTGCGCCGTTTGGCTCTAGTTGAAGATAGTCCGCAGCTCTTCCATGATTTCTTCCTCAGGGTGAGCCTTGGCGATAGATAGCTCCTTCACGAGAAGGCTGCGCGCCGTATCAAGCATCTTGCGCTCGCCGAAAGACAATTCTTTGTCGCTCTTGAGCACCAACAAATCGCGTAAGACCTTGGCGATTTCCAGCGGCGATCCGGTCTTGATTTTCTCCGTGTATTCGCGATAACGGCGGTTCCAGGTCTGCGAATCACCCTCGACCTTCTTCTGGCGCAGGATACGATAAATTTTGTCGACCGTGTCTTTGCCGATAACGCGCCGCAGCCCCACGGCGTCGACGTTTTCGGTTGGAATCATGATCGTCATTTTTTCGCTGCCGAGGATACGCAGCATATAGAATCTGCGTTCATTACCTGATATTACTCGGCTCTGGATGTCCTCGATGACCGCAACCCCATGGGCAGGGTAAACGACTTTCTCACCCTTCTTGAATGGCAAATTCATGTAGGCGTGCGCGATTGTAGGCATCCGATTTCGGAGCATAGGGTCTGCCGTCCGATAAGCCTTACCGCTGTAACGCCATTATTGCATAGATATCGCTAATTTGTAACTCCAATCGATTGCCGCCTGTTCCAGAACATCGTTCGACCCTGAAATCGAGGCAGCTTTTTATGGGTTGAGAAGCAGCTCCATTACGATAGCGTCCTCGCCCGGACCGTAGTAATTGCGCCTCAAACGCCGTTCCTGAAACTCAAATTTACGATAGAGCCCGCGGGCTGGAAGGTTGGAGCGCCGGACTTCCAGTGATACTACGGTAGCGCTCCGCGCCTTCGCTTCTGCGATCGTGTCGCCAATCAGACGGGCCCCGATGCCTTTGCGGCGAATTGACGGGTCAACCGCAATATTGAGGATGTGGCACTCGTCAACTACCAGCCAGCGGCATAGATAGCCGGCGATACTTTCGCCTTTTTCGCTGTTAAGGCTGGCGATTATCGTTCGTGAGAACGGCAGCGCGAACTCGCGCACGAAGGAATCGAGACTCCACGGATGGTCGAACGCGCGCCGTTCGATTTGCATAATCTTGGGCAGGTCGCGCCGGGTCGCGTCGCGAATCTTAAGTCGCATCAGGGGGCGTATCGCGGCCATCAACCGCGGCTTGATTTTATAGGCGCCAATTAATCTGTGGCAGCCAAGCTTGCGCCGGACCGTGTTCGGCCAGCCGCCGCCGCTACAGTCTTAAATGCAATTACCTCGACAAGCGGTTCGCTTACGCGGTGAATAATTCGCATGACCGGCTTCGCGAACTCGATTCGCGTCAGGAAGCCCGACGGAAACGAGGCTGATATGTAGGCCAGGCGCCGTAACGCTTCGCCGCGCAGCCGCGCTCGGATCGCGAGCACATTGTGGCTGAGTTCAATAGTGAAATCATACTCAGGCCTCGCGTCATCCAGGCGCCATACCTGCTTGAGCGACGATGAGGGCATCCGCCGCGGTAATTCGAGCCTCACCAGGTAGGCGTTTTCGTACTCAGTAACCGTATAGACGGTACCATAGCGGCGGTCGCGCTCGATCTTATCGTCGTGCTGCCCGCTGCGATAACCGTCAAAGGCTACATGGCGGTCTTCGCTGGAGCCCGGCGCCATAGACTTCCCGAGCAAACCGCGGAGACGTATGGCAAAAAAAGGGAGATGGCGCGCCAATGGCTTTAGTCCAGCGACGGCCTGCATAAAATCGTCGCCAATGGCATCGTCTACAGAGTGATGGCCGAAATCAGCGGGCGCCGGTGCATTGGTCATTGAGATCGGCATCGAGGGCGGCGCCTTGAAAGCTGGAGCGGGTGAGGGAGGTGGTTTCGAAGGATTAGCGGCAGGCGGCGACGCTCCCTGAAGCGGCGGTTTTAGCGGAAGCGGGGTCTTTGCCGCAACTGAGCTTACGGGGGTGATGACCGCCGAGCCGGCCGGACTGGCTGCCGACGGAGGCGTTGGCACAACGTTCAAGGGTGAGGAATCATCCGCAATGTGGTCATCCTCAGGCATCAGAAAGGCGTCGATTCCTCAGTTTTGGGCGCTTGTGTCAAAACGGGACGCGTACGGAGTTAACCTGGCAAGTAGTGGCTGGCGGGAATGACCTCGCGCCGGCTCGTTCTACGCTGAAGTTAATAGCGGCAAATCACCGCTGTCAACATGATGCGAGGATCAATCGAGCAGCATTAACTTGCCATAATCCCAGCGTTCTGCACGTGACTAGAAACTTGCGTCAGGCGGTCTCATTTGTCAGCATGCTGAACGAATTAGGCGGGGGCAGATAACCCCGATTGTCCACAACCAGATAGATTGCAAGGTCCTTGGTTCATTGCGAACCGGACGACAGGGAGGTGTGCAGGTGAAGAAGTTTGCGACAATGCTTGTGCTCGCGATAGCGGTTCTAGGATTGGCGGCATGCAATGGCGCCGAGTTGGAGGAGGCGAGCATGAAGGCTCAGCACGACGCGAGCCAGGCAGCGACGTCAGCTCAAACTGCCGAAGACGCGTCGCAGAAGGCGCAGACCGCAGCCCAACAGGCGGACACCAATGCACAGCAGGCTGCCGACGCCTCGCGGCGAGCGGACGACGCGGTCGCCCGTCTCGAAGCGGCTTTTGCCGGTTCAGTGACGAAGTAGCGCGGGCCGAGTCGCAGGGGTTCGCTTGTGAACTCCTGCCGCATCAGCGGAACCATCAGTTTGCGGGCTAACGTTCAAAATCGGGAGTCTGCGAGGTGTGTCCAAGGAAGGCTGGCTGCGAGCGATCTGCCTGAGAATCTGAATAATAGCGGCGGGAGCTTTTATGATCTCGCCGCTTTAATTTGGCGGGGTGGATTCCTCGCTTTATTTAGAAGAGGTTGATTGCGGAGCCGTGCCCTGCTCTGACGCTTGTGCGGCAGCCTGAAGCTCGTCGCGAACCTGTTCGCGGGCATTATCGTCGCGCTCAACTTTCTGCTCGAGAGCACGGAACGCAGCAAGCGACAGGCCTTCCCTGGCGGCGGCCTGTTCGACCGTCAGGCTACGGTTCTGCTGCATGGCGCGATAGGTCGCGACATACTTCTCCAGCTCATTGGGAGGTATGTCGCTGTCGCCACTGTCGTCGTCATCCTGGGCGAGCATCCGTTGCGATAAAACCAGCGCGTGCGCTGATGCGGCTTTGTTGCCGTTGCCGGTTTCCAGAAAAGCCTGGCAACAGGTTGCGGCGCTCGGTTCAAGGACGAGCAAGGCGGCAATCATTCCAGCGGAAAGAGCAAGGAGGATACTCGCTTTATGCGGATGCGCGGCTAATTGCCTTAATCCAGGAAGTTGCACGTATCTATCCTGACAGGTGGCAGTTGCCGCGAAAAGAGCTCTCGGCGCTATTGCAAATGCGCCGCGGATGCTTAGCTTTGAGGCGGCATCGGTGCGCCGCGGTAGTGCCGCGCCGGCCGCTAAATATTCAACGCTAAATATTCAAAATGAACGGAGACAGTAATCCAGATGCCAGCTAAAGTAGTCGAACTTCATGAAAAAGCGCGGGCCGGAATTGTTATCGGCGCCACGCTGGTAGCCAAAGCTGCGCGGGTGACGTTGGGACCGCGAGGGCGTAATGTCCTGCTGCAGAAGAGCTTTGGAGCCCCCGTCGTCAGCAAGGACGGCGTTACCGTCGTCAAAGAAATCGAACTCGAAGACAGGTTCGAGAATATCGGCGCCAAACTTATTCGCGAAGTTGCGCAAAAGACCGGTGATGTCGCTGGCGATGGCACTACGACGGCGACGGTGCTTGCAGGCGCCATTGTCCGCGAAGGCATTAAGCTGCTGGCGGCAGGAATCCCGGCGATGGAATTGAAGCGAGGGATTGACGAGGCGGTAACTGCCGCCGTGGCGTCAATCAAAAGCCTCGCGCGGCCGATTAACGACCATACCCGGATGGCGCAAGTTGCCTCGATTGCAGCGAACGGCGACGCCGAGATCGGGCAAATTCTCGCTGACGCGATGGAGAAGGTCAGCCGCGAGGGTGTAATCACGGTTGAAGAAGCGCGCGGTCTGGAAACCACGCTGGACCTGGTCGAAGGGATGCGCTTCGACCGTGGATACCTATCGCCGTACTTTATTACCAATCCCGATCGCATGACGGTCGAAATCGAAGAACCGCTGATCCTGCTGCACGAAAAGAAGATATCGAATTTGCGCGAGATGTTGCCGCTGCTGGAGCGGGTAGTGCAGAACGGACGCCCTTTGCTGATTATTGCCGAAGAGGTGGAGGGTGAGGCCTTGGCGGCGCTGGTGGTCAATAAACTCCGCGGCGTGCTTAAGGTGGCTGCGGTCAAGGCGCCGGGCTTTGGGGATCGCCGCAAGGAGATGCTCCAGGACTTGGCGATATTGACTGGCGGGAAAGTTATTGCCGAAGAACTTGGGACCAAGCTGGAGAATGTCCAGCTAAACGAACTTGGCAAATGCCGGCGCGTAATTATCGATAAGGACAACACCACCATTGTCGGCGGCGAGGGCGCCAAGTCCGAGATCAACGGCCGCGTCGCGCTGATCCGCAAACAGATTACCGAAACCACTTCCGACTACGATCGCGAGAAACTCGAGGAGCGGCTAGCCAAGCTCACAGGCGGCGTCGCCGTACTGAAAGTAGGCGCCGCTACCGAAGTCGAATTGAAAGAGAAGAAGGCGCGTGTCGACGACGCGGTGCATGCGTTGCGGGCTGCGATGGACGAAGGGATCGTGCCTGGCGGCGGAGTTGCGCTGGTACGGGCGATCAAAGCCGTCAAGGAACTCAAGCTCAATACCGAACAAGCGGCTGGTGCCAAGATTATCGAAAAGGCCATGGGCGAGCCGTTGCGGCAGATCGCTCTCAACGCTGGCCATGAGCCTGCCGTTGTATTTAACAGGGTCCTCGAAGGCGAAGGCGACCAAGGGTTCAACGCCGCTACGGATGAATACGAAGATCTGGTCACGGCGGGGGTGATAGACCCGGCCAAAGTAGTTCGTGTGGCGCTCGAAAATGCTGCCAGTGTGGCTGCTATGTTGATCACCACAGAAGCCGCGATTGCTGAGCAACCCAAGAAGCCGGTGGCTGCTCCCGCAATGCCTCCAGGCGGAATGGGCGGCATGGGAGGGATGGGCGGAATGGGAGGAATGGGTGGAATGGGTGGAATGGGCGATGACGATTTCGGCGGCGACGATTTCTAGCCGTCTAGAAAAAGGATTGTTAAGTCAATTTGGTAAAGCCGAGTTGAAGCGAGAGGCTTGCTTGGGAGAAGCAGCCCGGCAATTTAGTCAAGTGGTGTTCTGACTTGTCCTGCTGACGCCGAGTATAATTATCTGGGCGTAATCTACTCTCCCCAGTTGCGGCGTAGCTGATTTTCGGCCGGATTGGTAGCACTAATAGTTATGCACCAGTTTGCGGCAGTTGCGCTGATACTGTATCGTCGAGGCGTTATGCGCGGTTCGAAAATTGATTCGGAGTTAAAAGGCGGGTTTTGCTCACTAATTGACGCATCCGCCGAAGGTGCAAGGAGGGTCAGGATGGAATTGTCATCGGCTAGGACTTCTAAGCTGCTCGGGCTGGCGGGAGGCGTATTAGCCTTATGCCTGTTCGCGGGCTGCGGTCCGAACAAGAACGTGCAGGACGCGCAGGCTGCGGCTCAACAGGCAGATCAGTCGGCGACAAAGGCTGATGCCGCGGCAACGTCAGCCCAGCAAGCGGCTGCTTCGGCGGAGGCTTCGGCGAGCAAGACCGAACAAGCCGCGGCAGATGCGAAAGCGGCGGCTGATCGTGCGGAAGCGATCGCAGCCAAGACGGAGACGAGCAGCGCGCCGATGCGTCGTTATCACCATTATCATCACCACGTGCACCATCATCATATGGCCGCAGCGCCTGCGCCGAGTGACACTGGTTCAGCTCCTCCGCCGAGCGACACCGGCTCAGCCCCGCCGTCACCGTAACTTAAGGTTACAATACCGTAACTCAAAGCTAAGAGAGACAGAAAAGGGCGTCCGTATGGACGCCTTTTCAATTTGGCTGCCAGCAAAATTACCGAGAGCTGGGCGCGCCGGCTGAGCTGATCAAAATGTCACTACAACCTTCAAGGATTCCGGCTGCTGCGCTTGTGCGAAGGCGTCGTTGATGCGCGCGAGCGGAAAACGATGCGTCACCAGTTCCTTCGCATTAAGCACCCCGCGCCCGACCAGTTCGAAGGCCTGACGTGTATCATCGGGCCCGCAGGAATAGCTGGGAATGAGCCGGGTCTCATTGAAATATAGATCATGCGGCTGAACGGCCATCTCTTCTCCGGGCGGAGTCGCGGTAAATTGAACGACAGTGGCGCCTTTACCCGCCGCCGCGATTCCGGCACGAATCACTTTGCCGCTGCCAGGTCCGACGATTACCACGTCTGCCATCGCACCGTTTGTGACATCAGCGACTTTCGCCACTAGATCATCGCCGCTCACAACGAGGCCGAGGTCCGCGCCCAATTCAAGCGCCCGCTGCGTGCGTGTTTCCACAAGGTCTGCTCCGATAATCGTGCCGGCGCCCAGATGACGTGCTATCCGGACGTGCATCATGCCCATGATTCCCAGACCGATTACGAGGATCGACTCGCCCGGCTTAAGCCCTGAGCGGCGCAGGGACTTGACCACACAGGCAGCCGGTTCAATCAAGACGCCGTTCACGTCATCAATCGCGTCAGGCAGCTTCAACGAATCGCGCTGATTAGTAGCGCTAACGCGGAAAAATTCCGCCATTCCGCCCGGCTGAATATTGCTCGCGCGCCAGGTCGCGCACTGGACAAACTCACCACGGCGGCACGGGGGACAATTGAAGCAAGGCGCGTGATGATGGACGAAGATGCGCTCCCCGGGACGAAAGCCGCGCACATCGGGGCCGGCCTCCTCAACTACGCCGACCGGCTCATGTCCCAGCACCAGTGGCGCTTTGCGGCGGATGTACCACGGCATGATATCGCCTGAGCAGATGCCACACGCGCGGGTGCGGACAAGGATATCGCCGGGACCGATTTCTGGACGGGCTTGATCTTCGAGGCGGATATCGCCGAAGTCATAGAGGCGAGCGACTTTCATTGCCATTGTGGAAACTTTGTGGCGGATACTATGCGATGTCAACCATGACGGGGAGGCGTGGCGCAGCACCGCATGCTAGCCTTGACTTATGCCGCGCCCAGTATGCCCACCCGTAGCTGCAGACGTAATTATAGAGATCGGCGATCGTATCGTTCTGATAGAGCGCAAGAACGCCCCCACTGGATGGGCGCTTCCTGGCGGTTTTGTTGAGTTCGGCGAGACTGTCGAGCAGGCGGCTGTGCGCGAAGCCAAAGAGGAAACCTCGCTGGAGGTCGAGTTGCGCGTCCTGCTTGGAATTTATTCGCGGCCGGAGCGCGATCCACGCGGCCAGACGATCAGCGCCGTCTACGTTGGCCGCGCGTCAGGCACCCCGATTGGACAAGACGACGCGAAAAGCGCCGGCTTATTCGCGCCCGAGCAGCCGCCGCCACCGCTGGCCTTCGATCATGCCGAGATCCTTGCGGACTACGTTCGTTTTATCAAAGCGGGTAGATTCCCAGAGCCGTGGCGGCGAAGTTAGAGAGCAGGAGTAGAGCTCCGGAAGGATTGCCGGCGTGACTCTGGGTACCCTTGCGGGCAGCCGGCAGCCGGCATAAAGTCGCGGGGTTGGCGATCGGCCTTGGTACTCGAATCAAACGCCTTGGCCTGAAGAGAGTATAGAGATTTCGGGAGGATCTGGTTTGCAGATGAAGCATTTCCGGGCTGCAATGCTGGCCTTTGCGGCGCTCGCTCTAATTAGCGGGCTCGCCGGTTGCGAAGAACACGCGAATATTCACGGGGACAAAACTGTAGTGATGCTGCTGGATGATCAGGCGGATTTCCTGCGTGCCGACGGACGCGATCCGGTCGCGCAAAATCAGGTGCCTGGACTGATCAGTGCGACGAATGCGATTATCGCCGCGGCGCATAAGCATGACGTGCCGGTAAGCTACGTCCGCGACGAATTCGCCGTCTGGGATCTGATGGATTACTTCAAGCGCCATGGCGCAGCGCCGGCTTTGTGGACCGGTTCGGAACTCGATCCGAGTATCGACCAATGGGATGGGCCGTACTTTATTAAGAATTACCCCGACGCTCTCCGCAACTCCCAACTGCAAGGCTGGCTGGCGATGCAACGGGCGGGCAAGCTGGTAATCGGCGGAGTTTATGTAGACGGCTCAGTCCTTGCCACGGTTCGCGGGGCGATTCAGCGCGGCTTTCACGTCGTGGTGATCAGCGATGCTGTGGCGGGCCGGACCGACGAGGCGCGCGATGCGGCGTTGAAAGCTATGTCTGACGCCGGTGCGCGTATTCAAAGCAGCCAGGAGTTCATCGCGTCACTGGCTGCTAATACTGCCTCAGAGCACCTGCCGGAGCCGAAGATTGAATACAGCAATCCGAACGGCCTGCCAGATAATGGCTAGCTAAGGTTACTTGGAATTCTGTGTGGCTGTGAGCTAGCGTCCAAAGAATTTGGGTGCGTCGAAATAATAGGTTGCAAGTATCAGTGATCATAGGGTTCACAAGCGAACCCTATGAACGCCGGTGCGGCTACCTTTGCAAGTGTGCGATGAGGTTCGCGATACGATCGAACGCCGCATTCAGATTCTCCATCGAAGTGGCGTACGACAATCGCACGTGATCCGGCGCGCCGAAATCGTTACCGCCGACGATTCCCACGTGCGCCTCGTTCAGCACGATATCGGCAAAAGAATTGCCGTCACTGATCTGCTTGTCGCCCAGAGTCGCGCCGATCAGCCCTGAAATATTCGGGAATACATAAAATGCGCCCTGGGGTACGTTCGGCAGCGTTACGCCCGGCAGCTTACGTACCCGCGCGACCACCAATTCGCGGCGCTTGCGAAACTCCGCCATCATCGTCTTGATTTCTGTCTGCGGACCGGTCAACGCCTCGATTGCGGCGGCCTGCGTAATCGAGTTAGGATTGCCGCTGTTCTGTCCCTGGAGGCGGCCCGCTGCAGCTATGACTTCCTTAGGGCCAGCGGCAAAGCCGATGCGCCATCCGGTCATCGCGTAGGTCTTCGACAGGGAGTTCAGCGCGAATCCTTTGGCCTTCAGGCGCGGTTCGATCTGAAAGATATGCGGCACCGGACCGTCATAGACGATGTGCTCGTATACGTCGTCGGAGAGCACCCACAAATCGGCGCCGAGCAGGATTTGTGCGAGTTCGCTCAACTGCCCGGCCGAATACGCTGTACCGGTGGGGTTAGAGGGTGAATTCAGAATGATTCCACGCGTGCGCGGCGTGATCGCGCGACGCAACCGTTCGGGATCGAGGATGAAACCGTTCTCCTCAGGGCACGGCACTAGTTTCGGCGTGGCACCGCTCAACTCGACCATCGCCACAAAGCTGACCCAGGCCGGCGTGGGGATGATAACCTCGTCACCCTCGTCGAAGAGTGCGCCGATTACATTCGCCTCCGCCTGCTTGCCGCCGGCGGACGCCATGATTTCCGTCAATTCGTAATCAAGGCCATTGTCGCGTTTGAGCTTGAGCTGGATTGCCTCTTTGAGCGCGCGCAGCCCTGTAACAGGGGTGTATTTGGTCTGACCGGCGGCAAGCGCTCGGCGCGCGGCCTCCTTGATACGCTCAGGAGTGTCAAAGTCAGGTTCACCGGCCGCGAGCGAGATGACGTCGATGCCCGCATCCTTCATTTCGGTGGCGCGCTGTTCCGCGGCCATCGTGGCCGAAGGCTTGAGCGCCGCTATCCTGCGATTGAGTTTGATCATGAATCTATTACGCGCTGGTAGAGTTGAAGCGACGGTCAATTGTAATGGTCCCTCGGGTTCAATGTAAGCGCGGCGGCTTGCGACGAATCGATAATCCTGCGTTCAATAGAGCGAGGCTGCAGCCGGTTGCCGAGCTTATTTTGGATTACGGTCGCATAGCTGGACGCGGATGGGTGCATGCGGGCGTGCTTTTCGGTATCGTCGGCCTGCTGCATCTGGCAGCGTGGGGAGCATTTCTCTTCTATGCACCGCATTTCCCGGCGATGGCCGGGCTGGGAGCGCTGGCATACGGACTGGGCCTGCGGCACGCCTTTGACGCCGATCATATCTCAGCGATCGACGATACGACCCGCTTTCTTCTGCAGAAGGGACGCGAACCCTTAGCGGTTGGCTTTTGCTTCTCGCTGGGCCATTCGACAATCGTCTTGCTGATCACAATAGCGCTTGCGGTCGCAGCCCGAACGGTACTTCCTACGATACCGTTGCTGGAAAGCTACGGCGCCGTGATTGGTGCAAGTGTCTCGGGCCTCTTCCTATGGCTGATCGGTATTCTCAACCTGCTGGTTCTGATTGGTATCCTGCGGATTTGGCGGCAGATGCAATGCGGCGGCTACCAGCATGAGGATCTCGAGACGCTGCTGGCGCAGCGTGGCCTGACCCGCCGAGTACTGGGCGGGCGGCTGCAAAACATGATCAATCATAGCTGGCAGATGTATCCGGTTGGGATGCTCTTTGGCCTCGGCTTTGACACCGCTTCGGAGATTGCTCTGCTCGCGATCGCAGCGGGCGCGGCGTCGCAGGCGGTTCCAATGCTCGCGGTAATCTCGCTCGCGCTGCTCTTCGCCTCGGGCATGTCCCTGATGGACACTGCGGACGGCATTTTCATGGTCAAGGCGTACGGCTGGGCGTTTTCCAGTCCGCTGCGCAAAATCTACTATAATCTCTCCACCACCAGCCTCTCAGTCGTAATTGCCCTGCTGATTGGCAGTCTCGAATTGCTACAGGTGATGACGGCTGAATTGAAGCTGCACGGTCCCCTGATTGACAGGCTGGGGGCTTTGAATTTTACCTCGCTCGGCTACCTGATCGTGGCGCTGTTCGTGTTCTGGTGGGCCTGCTCGGTAGGCTTTTGGAAGCTCCGCCGAATGGATGACCGTCTCGAGCCAGCACCGTAGTTTCTTTGGCGTTCGCATCGGTCTGACGCTGCACAGAGCAGTGTGGTGTCCAATCCGCCCTTTTATCGTTTTACATTCTGAAATCTTGAGTTATGCTCTGGTCATGAATCAGAAAATCGAAACCGTCGTTTTTGGCGGAGGATGCTTCTGGTGCACCGAGGCGGTGTTTGAGCAGCTAAGTGGGGTGATTTCGGTGATGCCGGGTTATGCGGGGGGTAATATTCCCAATCCTACTTACCCGATGGTATGTACCGGCCGGACCGGACATGCCGAGGTGATCGAAGTCAAATACGATCCCGCGCAGATCAGCTTCGATGACCTGCTGACCGTTTTTTTCGGCACGCACGACCCGACCACGCTCAATCGGCAGGGTGCGGATATCGGCACGGAGTATCGTTCGATTATTCTTTTCACGACCGACCGGCAAAAGGCCGAGGCGGAGCGTTTTATCAAGGAATTGGGTGAGACCGATTTCAAAGGCCGTCCAATCACTACTGAACTCAAGGCCTTAAGCAAATTTTACCCAGCTGAGAACTACCACAAGGAGTATTTCCGAAACAATTCTTCGGCGCCCTACTGCCAGTTCGTGATTGCGCCGAAGGTGACGAAGTTCCAAAAGCACTTCGCTGAACTGTTGAACTCGTCGCGCCAAGCAGCCGCTAAGTAGCTGCCCGAAACCATCCGCCTTGTGAGCCTGGCGTCGGCGCGTACGGCTCACGCCAGGCTGGTTTTGAACGTTGAATCAACGTTGTGATCGCGTCTCTATGGAGAAGTTGGAGTCAAATCGAGAGTGCCCTTGGACTTCTTGGCGAAGCACTTCTTTAGTTCGTAGTGGCCCTTGATCTCTTCAGCGATACCGTCATCAACCGTCACTTTCGCCGAAACGTCCATGGTGCACTTGTTCAGAGTCGGATCAAGCAGGACCAGCCTGAGCGATTTGCCGGTGAGTTTGCCTGAACCGGTTCCACCTGCACTGCTGTCATCTCCGTACGTTACTTCCCAAATCGTAGCAGCCACGGCCCTCGTTGCCTGCGCAAACGTCATTGTTACCGTGCCGGATCCATGCCGGTTATCGGTCGCGGTTCCTGACCAGGATCCAGCTATCTGCGGTGGCGCCGCCTTGGCCTCGTCCGACTGATCCTCGGTGTCGCTGGCCTGATTTGAGTTATCTACGGCCGAGCCATTATCGTTACTAACGGCACTGTCGTCCTGCGCATGAACAGTTCGCGGCATCGAGAATATTGCAGCCGACCCCAGCCATAGAGCCAGAGCACCAAATCCTACGATTCTAATTGATCGCGCCCGCCGAATCGTCATAAGCGATTCCATAGTTTATCCTCCCTCCATCTACCGCTCGATTGTATATTCAGTGACGTATTAGCTTGAAGAAGGCGAGCAAAGCTTATGCCAATGATGCATGTTATTTGCGGCGAGAGATTATTACAGATGAATAATGCCTAGCGCGAGTGAGTTATGCCGAGTCTTGGACAGGAACGCGAGACGGGACATCGCGAACACCACGGCGACACCGGCTGACATAAAGTCTGGCCGAAGG